>NZ_JBFAWW010000003.1:423465-423900 GCF_040680495.1 Streptomyces sp. NPDC052036
ACCGCGGTGGTTTCCGCCGGGACGGCGACCGTGACCGTCGCCCCTTCGACCGTGACCGCCGTGACGACCGAGCCGGCCGTGACGACCGGGGCGGCCGTGACGACCGAGGCGGCCGTTCCTTCGAGCGCCGTGACGACCGTGGCGGCTTCCGCCGGGACGGCGAGCGCCGTTCGTTCGACCGGCGCGACGAGCGCGGCGGACACCGTGGCAGCGACCGCCCGTTCAACCGGGACCGCCAGGGTGACCGCCCCGGCTTCCGCTCCGGCGGACACGACCGCCCGTTCGGCCGTCGCGACGACCGCGGCACGGGCACGGGCACGGGCAGCTTCGGCCGCCGTGACGACAAGCCGCGCTGGAAGCGCAACGGCTGACGCCGGCATCGGCACCTGAGCGCCGCGCCCCCGCCCCCCACCCGGCGGGGGCGGGGGGCGTTTA
>NZ_JBFAWW010000004.1:0-344590 GCF_040680495.1 Streptomyces sp. NPDC052036
CGGCCCCGGGGCCCGCCCCGCGCGCCGCCCGGCCCCGGCCCGTGGCCCCGCCTCCCGCGCCCCCCGCGGCATCCGGCTCGGCAGCCCCCGCCCCCGGCTGCGCCTGGTCGGACTCGCCCTGACCCTGGTGATGCTCGCCTTCGTCGTACGACTGCTCCAGGTGCAGGCCGTGGACGCGAGCGCGTACGCCGCCAAGGCCGACCAGAACCGCTATGTGGGCCGCACCCTGGCCGCCGTGCGCGGTGAGGTCACCGACCGCGGCGGGGTCGAGCTGGCGACCAGCGTGGACGCGTACGACATCATCGCGGACCCCACGCTGTTCACCCCTGAGGCCACCAGGACGCCGGACGCGCCCGGGCAGGCCGCCGCGCTCCTCGCCCCGATCATCGGCCAGGACACCGCCGAGGTCACCGCGAAGCTGAAGACCCCCCACACCCGCTATGTCCTGCTGGCCCACCGCCAGACCCCCCAGGTCTGGAACCAGATCAAGGACCTGAAGAACACGCTCGCGGTCAAGGCCGGGACCGACCGCAACACGGTCAACGTGCTCGCCGGTGTCCTCGCCACGCCCACCAGCAAGCGCGTCTATCCCAACGGCGACCTCGCCGCCGGGATACTGGGCTGGGTCAACGCCGAGGGCAAGGGCGGGGGCGGCGTCGAACAGCAGCTGAACAAGGAGCTGGCCGGCAAGGACGGCAAGATCCGCTACGCCCAGTCCGGCGGCCGGCTGGTGCCGACCGCGGGCTCGGCCGAGACGCCCGCTGTGGCCGGCACCGACGTGGAACTCACCATCGACCGCGACATCCAGTGGGCCGCCCAGAACGCCATCACCGAACAGGTGAAGAAGTCCAAGGCGGACCGCGGCTATGTGGTGGTGCAGGACACCCGCACCGGCCAGATCCTGGCCATGGCGAACTCACCCGGCTTCGATCCCAACGACCTCTCCAAGGCCAGTCCGGCGGCGCTCGGCAACGCGGCCCTCCAGGACGCCTACGAACCCGGCTCCACCGCCAAGGTCATGACGATGGCCGCCGTGCTCCAGGAGAACGCCGCCACCCCCATGACCCGTGTCACGGTGCCCAACCGGCTGCACCGCGGCGACCGGCTGTTCGCGGACGACGTCGACCATGCGACCTGGTACCTCACGCTCAACGGCGTGCTGGCCAAGTCCAGCAACATCGGCACCATCCTGGCGGCCGGCCAGCTCGGCAAGACCCAGGAGGCGGCCAACCGGGTCCTCTACTCGTATCTGCGCAAGTTCGGCATCGGGGAACCCACCGGACTCGGGTTCCCGGGCGAGACCAACGGCATCCTGGCGCCGCCCGGCAAGTGGTCGACGTCCCAGCAGTACACGATTCCTTTCGGCCAGGGCGTGTCGATCAACGCGGTGCAGGCCGCGTCGGTCTACTCGACCATCGCCAACGGCGGGGTCCGCGTCGAACCCACCCTGGTGCGTGGCACGAAGGGTCCGGACGGCCGCTTCACACCGGCACCGAAACCCGAGGAGAACAGGGTCGTCAGCGCGAAGACGGCGAAGACCCTCGCCCAGATGCTGGAGTCCGTCGTGGACGACGAGCAGGGCACGGGCATCAAGGCGCGCATCCCCGGGTACCGGGTCGCGGGCAAGACGGGTACGGCCAACCGCGTGGATCCGGCCACCGGCAAATACCGCGGATACACGTCTTCCTTCGCCGGGTTCGCGCCCGCGGACAACCCCCGTGTGACCGTCTACTGCGCCATCCAGAACGCCACCAAGGGCAGCTACTTCGGCGGCCAGATCTGCGGCCCCATCTTCAAGCAGGTCATGGAGTTCTCCCTGAAGACCCTCCAGGTCCCGCCCACCGGGGCCGAGGCCGCGAACCTCCCCGTCACGTTCACCCCGTGATCAGCACCACGGAAGAGACCGACCAGGAACCAGCTCGTGACAACGATCACTCCCGACCCCCGGAACCACACCCCGCCGACGCCCCCGTCCTCGCCGGACCGCGCTGAGCGCGGGCTCCTTTTTAGCTCCGGCGGGGGTACGCCCGGTACGCTCACCGCCGTGCCACACGCTGATCAGTCCCAAACCACCCAGAAGGCCGCTTCCGTGACATATCCGGGACCGCCGCGACCGGTTCACGTCTCCGCCGTACCCCTCGCGGAGCTGGCCGATCAGCTGGGCGCCACCGCCCCGGAGCCGCCGGCCGGCGCCGTCGAGGTCACGGGCATCACCCATGACTCACGTGCCGTCCGCCCCGGTGACCTGTACGCCGCCCTGCCCGGGGCGCGCCTGCACGGCGCCGACTTCGTCACCCAGGCCGCGAGCCTCGGCGCGGTGGCCGTGCTGACCGACCCGACGGGCGCCGAGCGTGCCGCCGCCACCGGGCTGCCGGTCCTGGTGGCCGACGACCCGCGCGCCCGGATGGGCGAGCTGGCGGCCACGATCTACGGCCACCCGGGCCGCCATCTGCTCCAGATCGGCATCACCGGCACCTCCGGCAAGACCACGACCGCGTACCTCGTCGAGGGCGGTCTGCGAACGGTCCGCTCCACCGGACTGATCGGCACCGTCGAGATGCGCATCGGCGACGAGCGCATCAAGTCCGAGCGCACCACGCCCGAGGCCACCGATCTGCAGGCCCTGTTCGCGGTCATGCGCGAGCGCGGGGTCGAGGCGGTCGCCATGGAGGTCTCCAGCCACGCGCTGGTCCTCGGCCGCGTCGACGGCTGTGTCTTCGACATCGCCGTCTTCACCAACCTCAGCCCGGAACACATGGAGTTCCACTCCGACATGGAGGACTACTACCGGGCCAAGGCGCAGTTGTTCACCGAGCGGCGCAGCCGGCGCGGCGTGGTGAACCTCGACGACGAGTACGGCCGCCGGCTGGCGAAGGAGGCCGGCGTGCCGGTCGTCACCTTCTCGGCCGAGGGCCACCCGGACGCCGACTGGCGCGCCGAGGACGTACGGATCGGCCCGATGGACGCCCTGTTCACCGCGGTCGGCCCCGAGGGGCAGCGGATCACCGCGCGGTCGCCGTTGGCCGGTCCCTTCAACGTGGCGAACGCCCTCGCCGCGATCGTCGCCCTCGCCGCGGCCGGTCTGGACCCGCAGACCGCCGCCGACGGCGTCGCCGCCGTGCCGGGCGTCCCGGGGCGCCTGGAGCGCGTGGACGCCGGGCAGCCCTATCTCGCGGTCGTGGACTACGCCCACAAGACCGACGCCGTCGAGTCCGTGCTGCGCGCCCTGCGCAAGGTCACCGAGGGCAGGCTGCACGTGGTGCTCGGCTGCGGCGGCGACCGGGACACCACCAAGCGCGCCCCGATGGGGGCCGCCGCCGCCCGGCTCGCGGACACGGCGGTCCTGACCTCCGACAACCCTCGCTCCGAGGATCCCCTGGCGATCCTCGCCACCATGCTCCAGGGAGCGGCGTCCGTACCCGCACACGAACGCGGCGAGGTGCAGGTCTTCGAGGACCGGGCCGCCGCCATCGCCGCCGCCGTGGCCCGCGCGCGGCCCGGGGACACCGTGCTGGTCGCGGGCAAGGGCCATGAGCAGGGCCAGGACATCGCCGGGGTGGTCCGTCCGTTCGACGACCGCCAGGTGCTTCGCGAAGCTATCCAGAAGACCCAGGGATGAACTTGTGATCGCCCTCTCCCTCGCCGAGATCGCAGAAGTCGTCGGCGGGCAGACGCATGACATACCGGATCCGTCCGTCCAGGTCACCGGACCCGTCGTCCGGGACTCCCGCGAGGTGGAGCCCGGCGCCCTCTTCGTCGCCTTCGTCGGCGAGCGCGTGGACGGGCACGACTTCGCGGACGCGGTCGTCCGGGCGGGAGCCGTCGCCGTGCTGGCGTCCCGCCCCGTCGGCGTGCCCGCGATCGTCGTGGACGACGTCCAGGCCGCCCTCGGCGCCCTCGCCCGCCATGTCGTCCAGCGGCTCGGGGCGACCCTCGTGGCGCTGACCGGCTCCGCGGGCAAGACCAGCACCAAGGACCTCATCGCCCAGGTGCTCCAGCACAAGGCGCCGACCGTGTGGACGCCCGGCTCGCTCAACAACGAGATCGGGCTGCCGCTGACCGCGCTCAGCGCCACCGAGGAGACCAGGTTCCTCGTCCTGGAGATGGGCGCGCGCGGAATCGGCCACATCCGCTACCTCACCGACCTGACCCCGCCGAGGATCGGCCTGGTGCTCAACGTGGGCACCGCCCACATCGGCGAGTTCGGCGGCCGGGAGCAGATCGCCCAGGCCAAGGGCGAACTGGTCGAGAGCCTGCCCTCCGAGGACGAGGGCGGCATCGCCGTCCTCAACGCCGACGATCCGCTCGTACGCGCCATGGCGTCCCGTACGAAGGCGAAGGTGACGCTTTTCGGAGAGTCCGACGAAGCGGACGTACGCGCCGAGAATGTGCGACTCACGGACAGTGGACAGCCGGCCTTCAGCCTTCGCACACCCTCCGGGTGCAGCGATGTGACCATGCGCCTGTACGGTGAGCACCACGTGTCGAACGCGCTCGCCGCGGCCGCCGTCGCCCATGAGCTGGGCATGTCTGCGCAAGAGATCGCCACCGCGCTCTCCGAGGCGGGCTCCCTCTCCCGCTGGCGTATGGAGGTCACCGAGCGCCCGGACGGCGTGACGATCGTCAACGACGCCTACAACGCGAATCCCGAGTCCATGCGGGCCGCCCTGCGCGCCCTGGCAGCCATGGGCAAGGGACGACGGACGTGGGCGGTGCTCGGCAAGATGGCCGAGCTCGGGGACGAGGCGCTCGCCGAGCACGACGCGGTCGGACGGCTCGCCGTCCGGCTCAACGTCAGCAAGCTCGTCGCGGTCGGGGGCAGGGAAGCGTCCTGGCTGCAACTGGGCGCATACAACGAGGGTTCGTGGGGTGAGGAGTCGGTGCACGTGTCCGACGCACAGGCGGCGGTCGACCTGTTGCGCAGCGAGTTGCGCCCGGGAGACGTCGTACTCGTGAAGGCGTCCCGGTCGGTCGGGCTCGAGAGCGTGGCGCAGGCGCTGCTCGAGACCGGTGCCGAGGGTGAGGTTGCCGTCCGATGATGAAGCAGATCCTGTTCGCAGGAGTCATTGGTCTGTTCCTCACCCTGATCGGCACTCCGTTGCTGATCAAGCTGCTCGCCCGCAAGGGCTACGGTCAGTACATCCGTGACGACGGGCCGCGCGAGCACGCCAGCAAGCGCGGTACGCCGACCATGGGTGGCATCGCGTTCATCCTGGCGACGATCGCAGCGTACTTCCTGTCCAAGGTGATCACGGGCAAGCCGCCGACCTTCTCCGGTCTGCTGGTGCTCGGCCTGATGGGCGGCATGGGCCTCGTCGGGTTCCTCGACGACTACATCAAGATCGTCAAGCGGCGCTCGCTCGGTCTGCGGGCCAAGGCGAAGATGGCCGGCCAGCTGATCGTCGGTATCGCCTTCGCCGTGCTGGCCCTGCAGTTCGCCGACGCCCGCGGCAACACCCCGGCCTCCACCAAGCTGTCCTTCGTGCAGGACTTCGGCTGGACCATCGGCCCGGTGCTCTTCGTGGTCTGGGCGATCTTCATGATCCTCGCCATGTCGAACGGCGTGAACCTCACCGACGGTCTCGACGGCCTGGCCACCGGCGCCTCGGTGCTCGTCTTCGGCGCCTACACGTTCATCGGCGTCTGGCAGTTCCAGGAGTCCTGCGCCAACGCGCAGACCCTGACCAACCCGGCCGCCTGCTACGAGGTACGAGATCCGCTCGACCTGGCGGTGGTCTCCTCCGCGCTGATGGGCGCCTGCCTCGGCTTCCTGTGGTGGAACACCTCGCCCGCCAAGATCTTCATGGGCGACACCGGATCGCTGGCCCTGGGCGGCGCGCTCGCCGGTCTCGCGATCTGCTCCCGCACCGAGCTGCTGCTCGCGCTGCTCGGCGGTCTGTTCGTCCTGATCACCATGTCGGTGGTCATCCAGGTCGGCTCGTTCCGGCTGACCGGTAAGCGGGTCTTCCGGATGGCGCCACTCCAGCACCACTTCGAACTCAAGGGCTGGTCCGAAGTCCTCGTCGTGGTCCGTTTCTGGATCATTCAGGGCATCTGCGTCATCGTGGGACTCGGCATCTTCTACGCGGGATGGGCAGCGGAAAAGTGACCGACTGGCAGGGGAAGCACGTCACCGTCGCGGGGCTCGGCGTCTCCGGCGTCCCGGCGGCCAAGGTGCTGCACGGGCTCGGCGCTCGCGTGACCGTCGTCAACGACGGCGACGACGAGCAGGCCCGGGCGCAGGCCGCGGAGCTGCGGGCGCTCGGCATCACCGTGCGCCTGGGCGACGGAGCGACCCTGCCGGAAGGCACCGAGCTGATCGTCACCGCGCCGGGCTGGAAGCCCGACAAGCCGCTGTTCACCGCCGCCGCCGAGGCGGGCGTCCCGGTCTGGGGCGACGTCGAGCTGGCCTGGCAGCTGCGCGAGACCCCCTCGGGAAGACCGGCCGTGCCCTGGCTCGCGGTCACGGGCACCAACGGCAAGACCACGACCGTGCAGATGCTCGCCTCGATCCTCAAGGCCGCGGGCCTGCGCACGGCCGCCGTCGGCAACATCGGGGTCTCGCTGCTGGACGCCGTCCTCGGCGAGGAGCAGTACGACGTCCTGGCCGTGGAGTTGTCGAGCTACCAGCTCCACTGGGCGCCCTCGCTGCGCGCCCACTCCGCCGTGGTGCTCAACCTGGCGCCCGACCACCTCGACTGGCACGGCTCCATGGAGGCGTACGCCGCCGACAAGGGCCGTATCTACGAGGGCAATCGGGTCGCCTGCGTCTACAACGTCGCCGACAAGGCGACCGAGGACCTGGTGCGCGAGGCGGATGTCGAGGAGGGCTGCCGGGCCATCGGCTTCACGCTGGGCACGCCCGGTCCGTCCCAACTCGGCGTGGTGGACGGCATCCTGGTCGACCGCGCCTTCGTCGAGGACCGGCACAAGAACGCCCAGGAGCTCGCCGAGGTCTCCGACGTGAACCCGCCGGCCCCGCACAACGTCGCCAACGCCCTTGCCGCGGCGGCCCTCGCGCGCGCCTTCGGGGTGCCCGCCCATGCCGTACGGGACGGACTGCGGTCGTTCACCCCGGACGCGCACCGCATCGCGCATGTGGCGGACGTGGACGGGGTCGCGTACATCGACGACTCCAAGGCCACCAACACGCATGCAGCGGAAGCCTCGTTGGCGGCGTACGAGTCGATCGTGTGGATCGCGGGCGGGCTCGCCAAGGGCGCCACCTTCGACGAACTGGTCGCGGGTGCGGCGAAGCGGCTCCGGGGGGTCGTGCTCATCGGCGCGGACCGCGCGCTGATCCGTGAAGCCCTCGCGCGACACGCGCCGGAAGTACCCGTCGTCGACCTCGAACAGACCGACACTGGGGCGATGCGTGCGGCTGTGCGGGAGGCGCGGCGGCTGGCCGGCCCCGGCGACACGGTGCTGCTGGCACCGGCCTGTGCCTCCATGGACATGTTCGCCAACTACAACAAGCGCGGCGACGCCTTCGCGGAGGCGGTTCGCGAACTCGGCGCCACCGGCGCCTGACGGCGGGGCTCGGCCACGGCGGGTGCTTCGGGACCCTTGGAGGGACGCGTGACTCGGAAGCGGCCGGGGCGTCGCCCGCGGCTCTCCGCCGGTGGCACGGGACCGTGTGCGGGACGCGCTCCCACGGCAGGGAAGTGAGCATCGATGCCAGGCAGCCGTACGAGCCGTCCGCCCGCCCAGCGCGCCCCCAAGCGGCCCCCCGCGGCCCGTTCCTCGCGCGAGAACCCCCTCACCCGGTTCGTCACACGGGCGCGGCGCGCCTGGGACCGGCCGCTCACCGCCTACTACCTGATCCTCGGCGGCAGCCTGCTGATCACGGTGCTGGGCCTGGTGATGGTCTACTCGGCCTCGCAGATCACCGCGTTGCAGATGTCGCTGCCCGGGTCGTACTTCTTCCGCAAGCAGTTCCTCGCGGCCTCCCTCGGCGCCCTGCTGCTGCTCCTCGCGTCGCGGATGCCGGTGAAGCTGCACCGCGCGCTGGCCTATCCGATCCTGGCCGGAGCCGTCTTCCTGCTGGTCCTGGTGC
This sequence comes from Streptomyces sp. NPDC052036, assembly GCF_040680495.1. Lineage (NCBI taxonomy): Bacteria > Bacillati > Actinomycetota > Actinomycetes > Kitasatosporales > Streptomycetaceae > Streptomyces > Streptomyces sp. NPDC052036. The sequence continues at coordinate 8,057 of NZ_JBFAWW010000004.1, forward strand.
AGGTGCCGGGGATAGGAGTGGCGGTCAACGGCAACCAGAACTGGATCTCGCTCGGCGGCTCCTTCCAGATCCAGCCCAGTGAGTTCGGCAAGCTCGCCCTGGTGCTGTGGGGAGCCGATCTGATCGCCCGCAAACAGGACAAGCGCCTGCTCACCCAGTGGAAGCACATGCTGGTGCCGCTGGTCCCCGTGACCTTCATGCTGCTCGGGCTGATCATGCTGGGCGGGGACATGGGTACGACGATCATCCTGACCGCGATCCTGTTCGGGCTGCTGTGGCTGGCCGGAGCGCCCACCCGGCTGTTCGCCGGGGTGCTGGCCGTCGCCGCGGTGCTCGCCGCCATCGCCATCGAGACCAGTCCGCACCGCCTGAACCGGCTCGCCTGCATCGGCGCCACCGACCCCGGACCGAACGACATCTGCTGGCAGGGCGTGCACGGCATCTATGCGCTCGCGTCCGGCGGAATCTTCGGCTCCGGCCTGGGTGCCAGTGTGGAAAAATGGGGCCAACTACCCGAAGCGCACACCGACTTCATCTTCGCCGTCACCGGTGAGGAACTGGGCCTCGCGGGGACACTGTCGGTGCTCGCCCTCTTCGCGGCTCTAGGCTATGCGGGTATCCGCGTGGCCGGACGCACGGAGGACCCCTTCGTGAGGTATGCCGCGGGAGGCGTGACGACCTGGATCACCGCACAGGCGGTGATCAACATCGGTGCGGTGCTCGGTCTGCTGCCGATCGCCGGCGTCCCGCTCCCGCTGTTCTCCTACGGAGGGTCCGCCCTGCTGCCGACCATGTTCGCCATCGGGCTGCTGATCGCCTTCGCGCGCGACGAACCCGGTGCACGGGCGGCGCTTGCGTTGCGGCAACCTCGCTTTGGTAGAAAGCGGGCGGGAGGCTCCGGGTCTGACCGGGGGCCTCGGAGATGGAACACGATGCGACGGCGTGCCTCGGCGGCGCGCTCGTCCGGAGAGCGGTGAATTTCGGTGCATGTCGTACTCGCCGGTGGGGGGACCGCCGGCCACATCGAGCCCGCGCTCGCCCTCGCGGACGCCCTGCGCAGGCAGGACCCGACGGTGGGGGTCACGGCCCTGGGCACGGAGCGCGGCCTGGAGACCCGGCTCGTTCCCGAGCGGGGCTATGAACTCGCGTTGATCCCCGCGGTCCCCCTGCCGCGCAAGCCGACCCCCGAGCTGATCACCGTCCCCGGGCGGCTGCGCGGCACGATCAAGGCGGCCGAGCAGATCCTGGAGCGCACCAAGGCGGACGTCGTCGTCGGCTTCGGCGGCTACGTGGCGCTGCCCGGCTACCTGGCCGCCAAGCGCCTCGGTGTGCCGATCGTGATCCACGAGGCCAACGCGCGGCCCGGCCTGGCCAACAAGATCGGCTCGCGCTACGCGGCCCGGGTCGCCGTCTCCTCGCCGGACAGCAAGCTGCGCGGCGCACGCTACATCGGCATCCCGCTGCGCCGCTCCATCGCCACCCTGGACCGCGCCGCCGTGCGCCCCGAGGCCCGCGCCGCCTTCGGACTCGACCCGAACCTGCCGACCCTGCTGGTCTCCGGCGGTTCGCAGGGCGCCCGCCGGCTCAACGAGGTGGTCCAGCAGGTCGCCCCGTACCTTCAGCAGTCCGGTATCCAGATCCTGCACGCGGTCGGCCCGAAGAACGAATTGCCGCAGGTGCACCAGATGCCGGGGATGCCCCCCTACATCCCGGTACCGTATGTGGACCGGATGGACCTCGCGTACGCCGCGGCCGACATGATGCTCTGCCGCGCGGGCGCGATGACCGTCGCCGAGTTGTCCGCCGTCGGGCTTCCGGCCGCCTATGTCCCGCTGCCGATCGGCAACGGTGAACAGCGGCTGAACGCCCAGCCGGTGGTCAAGGCCGGTGGCGGACTGCTGGTCGACGACGCGGAGCTGACGCCCGACTGGGTCCAGCAGAATGTGCTCCCCGTGCTCGCCGATCCGCACCGGCTGTACCAGATGTCCCGCGCCGCCAGCGAGTTCGGCCGCCGGGACGCCGACGAGCTGCTCGTCGGCATGGTGTACGAGGCGATCGCCTCGGCACGGGCCGCCGGCTGACCCGGAGCACGGGTGGGGCGAGCGAGTCGAAGGGGCGCCTGAGCGCCCCGGTGGGGGGCTCCCCGGCCGACGGCCGGGGGAGGACCGGGCCAGGAAACGGAGGGCGCGTGGCCGGACCGACGACCGCCGAGCGGGACAGGCGGCAGCAACGGGAGTCCGGCCCGCCCTTGCCGCCCCGTCTCGGGCGGCTTCGTCGCCTTCGTATGCTCATCGTCCTTTTGATTCTGCTGGTGTTGGTGAGCGGCGGCTCCATCTGGCTGCTGTACGGCTCCTCCTGGCTGCGCGTGCAGCGGGTCTCCGTCTCCGGCACCCGTGTGCTGACCCCGGCGCAGGTGCGCGACGCGGCCGGTGTGCGGCGCGGTACGCCGCTCGTCTCCCTCGACACCGGTGCCATCGAGGCGCGGCTGCGCCGGAGGCTGCCCCGGATCGACACCGTGGACGCCGTCCGCGCCTGGCCCCACGGAATCGCACTGAACGTGACCGAACGCACCCCGGTCCTGCTCATCCGGGACGGTGCGAAGTATGTCGAAGTGGACCGGGAAGGCATGCGGTTCGCCACGGTCGCGCAGGCCCCGAAGGGGGTCCCCGCGCTGGAACTCGCGCCGTCCCCGGCGTCCGGCCCCCAGCGCTTCGGCACCGACCGGTTGGTGCGTGAGGCGGTCCGGGTGGCCCAGGCCGTTCCGGCCGCCGTCGCCCGCGGTACCCGTGCCGTCAAGGTCCGTACCTACGACTCCATCTCATTGGAGTTGGGTGACGGCCGGACCGTGCTGTGGGGCAGCGGGGACAAGGGCCGCGCGAAAGCGGTGACGCTGACCGCACTGATGAAAGCCGCGCCCCACGCACGGCACTTCGACGTCAGTGTCCCCACCGCCCCTGCGTCATCGGGCAGTTGACGCACATCTGCGCAGGCCAGCACCCTGGTTGGGCACTGCTACGGCTGATCACATAGGGTGAAAAGAAAAACGGGAGGTTCGGCGTGTTCGTTGTACGCGCGCCACTTGTCGACTTAGTGTCCTGTTCGGAAGAGTCCAAGGAACAGACACACTGGTAACCCTAAACTTCAGGGTGAGGGTTCGGGTCGGCGTTCGGACCGTCCCATTCGGCATCTGCCGTCGGACCGCGGGACACCCGCGGGGCGCCGGCAACGTAATTCGAGGCGAGAGGCCTTCGACGTGGCAGCACCGCAGAACTACCTCGCAGTCATCAAGGTCATCGGTGTCGGCGGCGGTGGTGTCAATGCCATCAACCGGATGATCGAGGTCGGTCTCAAGGGCGTCGAGTTCATCGCCATCAACACCGACGCGCAAGCTCTGTTGATGAGCGACGCCGACGTCAAGCTCGACGTCGGCCGGGAACTCACCCGCGGACTCGGCGCCGGCGCCAACCCGGCCGTCGGCCGCAAGGCCGCCGAGGACCACCGCGAGGAGATCGAGGAGGTCCTCAAGGGGGCCGACATGGTCTTCGTGACGGCCGGTGAAGGCGGCGGCACCGGCACCGGCGGCGCGCCCGTCGTGGCCAACATCGCGCGCTCCCTCGGCGCCCTCACCATCGGTGTGGTCACGCGCCCGTTCACCTTCGAGGGACGCCGCCGCGCCAACCAGGCCGAGGACGGCATCGCCGAACTGCGCGAAGAGGTCGACACCCTCATCGTCATCCCGAACGACCGGCTGCTGTCCATCTCGGACCGCCAGGTCTCCGTGCTCGACGCGTTCAAGTCGGCGGACCAGGTGCTGCTCTCCGGTGTCCAGGGCATCACCGACCTGATCACCACCCCCGGCCTGATCAACCTGGACTTCGCCGACGTCAAGTCCGTCATGTCGGAGGCCGGTTCGGCCCTCATGGGCATCGGCTCGGCCCGCGGCGACGACCGCGCGGTGGCCGCGGCCGAGATGGCGATCTCCTCGCCGCTGCTGGAGGCATCCATCGACGGTGCGCGCGGTGTGCTGCTGTCCATCTCCGGCGGCTCCGACCTCGGCCTCTTCGAGATCAACGAGGCCGCCCAGCTGGTGAGCGAGGCCGCGCACCCCGAGGCCAACATCATCTTCGGTGCCGTGATCGACGACGCCCTCGGCGACGAGGTGCGGGTCACCGTGATCGCCGCCGGCTTCGACGGCGGCCAGCCGCCCGCCAAGCGGGAGAACGTCCTCGGCTCGTCCTCGGCACGCCGCGAGGAGCCCGCCCCGTCCCGTCCCGCCGAGAGCCGCCCGTCCTTCGGCTCGCTGGGCAGCGTCACGCCGAAGGAGGCGCCGGAGCCCGCCCCGGAGCCGGTGAGCGAGCTGCCGGTCACTCCGCCTCCGATCCCGCCGTCCCGGACCTACTCGGACAGCGCGGCCGAGGAACTGGACGTACCGGACTTCCTCAAGTGATAGGACAGCGCGACAACGCGAGCGGCGCGCACTTCGCCTTCACCGACCGGTGGGGTGGGGTGAGCGCCGCTCCGTACGAGGAGCTCAATCTCGGCGGTGCGGTCGGCGACGACTCCGAAGCCGTGCGCACCAACCGGGAACTGGCCGCGAAGTCGCTGGGCCTGGACCCCGAGCGGGTGGTCTGGATGAACCAGGTGCACGGCCGGGACGTGGCCGTGGTCGACGAGCCGTGGGGCGCGCGGCCGGTGCCCGAGGTCGACGCCATCGTCACCACCCGGCGTGACCTCGCGCTCGCCGTGCTCGTGGCCGACTGCACACCCGTCCTGCTGGCCGACCCCGTGGCCGGGGTCGTGGCCGCCGCCCACGCGGGCCGGCCCGGCATGGTGTCGGGGGTGGTCCCCGCCGCCGTCCGCGCGATGATGGAACTGGGCGCCGAGCCGTCCCGGATCGTCGCCCGTACGGGACCCACGGTCTGCGGCCGGTGCTACGAGGTGCCGGAGCCGATGCGCACCGAGGTGGCCGCCGTCGAGCCGGCGGCGCACGCCGAGACGAGCTGGGGCACTCCCGCGGTCGATGTGGCCGCCGGCGTGCACGCGCAGCTCGACAGGCTCGGGGTGTGCGACCGGGCGCAGTCGCCGGTGTGCACGCGCGAGTCGGGCGACCACTTCTCGTACCGCCGCGACCGGACCACGGGCCGGCTCGCGGGATATGTCTGGCTGGACTGATGGGGCATGACGGACCGTAAGCAGCAAATCTCCGCAAACCTCGCCAAGGTCGAGGAGCGCATCGCGGCCGCCTGCCGGGCCGCCGGGCGCAAGCGCGAGGAGGTGACCCTGATCGTGGTCACCAAGACCTACCCCGCCGACGATGTGCGGATTCTGTCGGAACTCGGCGTGCGTGACGTCGCCGAGAACCGTGACCAGGACGCGGCGCCGAAGGCGGCCGCATGCTCGGACCTACCGCTTACATGGCATTTTGTCGGTCAGTTGCAGACCAATAAGGTGCGATCTGTGGTCGGTTACGCAGGCCTTGTGCAGTCCGTCGATCGTTCGCGGCTCGTCACGGCGCTGTCGAAGGAGGCCGTGCGCGCCGGTCGCGAGCTCGGCTGCCTCCTCCAGGTCGCCCTGGACGCGGACGAGGGCGGACGGGGGGAGCGGGGAGGCGTGGCGCCCGAGGGAATCGAAGAGTTGGGCGACCTCGTCGCCGAGGCCCCGGGGCTGAGGCTGGACGGACTGATGACCGTCGCGCCGCTCACCGGGGAGTACGCGGGGCGTCAACAGGCGGCGTTCGGGCGGTTGATGGATTTGTCGACCGACCTGCGCCGAGCCCATCCGGCTGCAACCATGGTCTCGGCAGGAATGAGTGCGGACCTCGAACAGGCCGTGGCGGCCGGGGCGACACATGTGCGCGTCGGCACTGCGGTACTCGGAGTCCGCGCCGGGCTCGGGTAACGTCGCCAAGAAGTCGGACCACAGCAGAAAATATGGTCATTACCGCTGATAGGCGGGCGAAACGACCTTGTGGATCGCGGGCACTTGGCGGTCGTCAGCGGATCCACCACAGAGCGGAGGACTCAGAGCATGGCCGGCGCGATGCGCAAGATGGCGGTCTACCTCGGCCTCGTGGAGGACGATGGGTACGACGGCCGGGGATTCGATCCCGACGACGACTTCGAGCCCGAACTGGACCCGGAACCGGAGCGGGACCACAGGCGGCACGAGCCGTCCCACCCGTCACACCAGACACTTCAGCCTCAACGGGATGAGTCGGTACGAGTGGTTCAGCCGCCGGCGCAGCGCGATCCGGTGTCCCATTCCTCTTCGCTGCCCGCGGAATCCGGGCGTCCTGCCCGGATCGCTCCCGTGGCATCCATCACACAAGAACGCCAGAGCCTGGAGAAGAGCGCACCGGTGATCATGCCCAAGGTCGTGTCCGAACGAGAGCCGTACCGGATCACCACGCTCCACCCCCGGACCTACAACGAGGCCCGTACCATCGGGGAACACTTCCGTGAGGGCACGCCGGTGATCATGAATCTGACTGAGATGGATGACACAGATGCGAAGCGACTTGTCGACTTTGCGGCCGGTTTGGTGTTTGGTCTTCACGGCAGTATCGAGCGGGTGACGCAGAAGGTGTTCCTGTTGTCTCCTGCTAACGTCGATGTCACGGCGGAGGACAAGGCCCGCATCGCAGAGGGCGGGTTCTTCAACCAGAGCTGAGACGCACGACCGGAAAGAGCAAGGAACAGGGGAGAGGGCAGCACGGATCATGGGCGTGTTCCTGGAGGTTGTCTACATCGCGCTGATGTGCTTCCTCGTCGTGCTGATTTTCCGGTTGGTCATGGACTACGTGTTCCAGTTCGCCCGCTCATGGCAACCCGGCAAGGCGATGGTGGTCGTTCTCGAGGCCACCTACACTGTCACTGATCCACCGTTGAAGCTTTTGCGGCGGTTCATCCCGCCGCTGCGTCTCGGGGGCGTGGCGCTCGACCTGTCCTTCTTCGTACTGATGATCATCGTCTACATCCTGATCTCCATCGTGGGGAATCTCGCGAGGTGAATGTGGACGATACGGTCTTGCCGACTGCCGATGACTACGTTGAGGTGAAGAGATGCCGTTGACCCCCGAGGACGTGCGGAACAAGCAGTTCACGACCGTCCGCCTCCGAGAAGGCTATGACGAGGACGAGGTCGATGCCTTCCTCGACGAGGTCGAAGCCGAACTGACCCGCCTGCTCCGGGAGAACGAGGACCTGCGTGCCAAGCTGGCCGCGGCGACCCGTGCCGCCGCGCAGAACCAGCAGAACATGCGGAAGCCTCCGGAGCCGCAGGACCAGTCGCAGGGGATGCCTCAGCAGGGCATGCCCCAGCAGGGGATGCCTCAGCAGGGGATGCGCGGTCCTGGCGCTCCTGTACCCGCCGGCATATCGGGTCCGCCGCAGCAGCAGATGGGTGGCCCCATGGGTGGCCCGCCCCAGCTGCCGAGCGGTGCCCCGCAGCTGCCTGCCGGCCCCGGCGGCGGTCAGGGTGGTCCCCAGGGGCCCGGCCCGATGGGGCAGGGTCCGATGGGGCAGGGTCCGATGGGGCAGGGTCCCATGGGCCAGGGTCCGATGGGCCAGGGTCCGATGGGCCAGGGTCCGATGGGCCAGGGTCCGATGGGACAGGGGCCGATGGGGGGTCAGCCCCCGATGCAGCAGCAGATGGGTGGCCCCATGGGCGGTCCGATGGGCGGCCCCATGGGAGGTCCGGGCATGCCCGGTCAGGGTCCCGGCGGCGACAGCGCCGCGCGTGTCCTCTCGCTGGCCCAGCAGACCGCCGACCAGGCGATCGCCGAGGCCCGCTCCGAGGCCAACAAGATCGTCGGCGAGGCCCGCAGCCGCGCCGAGGGTCTGGAGCGCGACGCCCGTGCCAAGGCCGACGCCCTGGAGCGGGACGCGCAGGAGAAGCACCGTGTCGCGATGGGCTCCCTGGAGTCCGCCCGCGCCACGCTGGAGCGCAAGGTCGAGGACCTGCGTGGCTTCGAGCGCGAGTACCGCACGCGTCTGAAGTCCTACCTGGAGTCGCAGCTGCGACAGCTGGAGACCCAGGCCGACGACTCGCTGGCTCCGCCGCGCACCCCGGCCGCGCCGTCGCTGCCGTCGCCGTCGGCGCCCTCGATGGCTCCGGCGGGCGCGAGCGCCCCGTCGTACGGCGGCAACCAGACGATGGGTGGGGCTCCGGCTCCCTCCGCTCCGTCCTACGGCGGCCAGCAGCAGATGTCCCCGGCGATGACCCAGCCGATGGCGCCGGTGCGTCCGCAGGGCCCCTCGCCGATGGGCCAGGCGCCCTCGCCGATGCGCGGTTTCCTCATCGACGAGGACGACAACTGACGCCCTCGCGTCAGCCAGAGGAGTCGGCAGCGTTTCAGGGCGGGGCCCCGGATCGAGTGATCCGGGGCCCCGCCCTTGTGCTACGCGCGTTCGGGGTTTTTGCCCCGTCTGTTCGGCCGTGGGAGCGGCTGTGCGTGCGTACGCAACGCCGAAGGCCCGGGCCCACCGGATTTCTCCGGCGGACCCGGGCCTTTAATGCGGGCATCAGGCCTTGCGCAGGCGGAAGGCGAGGCTCAGGGAGTCGTCGGTGAACGGCTCGCCGTAGGTGTCGTCCGCCTCGCCCTGGGCGAACTCCGGGGCGAGGACCTCGTCCGCGATCAGTTCCGCGTGCTCGGTCAGGGCCGCGATGACCGCCGGGTCCGTCGAGGTCCAGCGGAGCGCGATGCGGTCGGCGACATCCAGGCCGCTGTTCTTGCGGGCCTCCTGGATCAGCCGGATCGCGTCCCGGGCGAGACCGGCCTGGCGCAGCTTCTCGGTGATCTCCAGGTCGAGGGCGACCGTCGCACCGGAGTCGGACGCCACCGACCAGCCCTCGCGCGGGGTCTCCGTGATGATCACCTCGTCGGGCGCGAGGGTGATCGTCTCACCGTCGACCTCCACCGCGGCCGTGCCCTCGCGCAGCGCCAGGGACAGCGCCGCAGCGTCGGCGGCGGCGATCGCCTTGGCCACGTCCTGGACGCGCTTGCCGAACCGCTTGCCGAGCGCGCGGAAGTTCGCCTTGGCCGTCGTGTCGACCAGGCTGCCGCCGACCTCGCTCAGCGAGGCGAGGCCCTCGACGTTCAGCTCGTCGGTGATCTGCGTGTGCAGCTCCGGGTCCAGCGTCTCGAAGCCGGCCGCCGCGACCAGTGCGCGGGACAGCGGCTGACGCGTCTTGACGCCCGACTCCGCGCGCGTGGCCCGGCCCAGCTCGACGAGCCGGCGCACCAGCACCAGCTGCTTCGACAGCTCCGGGTCGATCGCGGACAGGTCCGCCTCGGGCCAGGCGGCCAGGTGCACCGACTCCGGGGCGCCCGGGGTCACCGGCACGATCAGGTCCTGCCAGACCCGCTCGGTGAGGAAGGGGGTGATCGGGGCCATCAGCTTCGTGACCGTCTCCAGGACCTCGTGCAGGGTGCGCAGCGCGGCCTTGTCGCCCTGCCAGAAGCGGCGGCGGGAGCGGCGGACGTACCAGTTCGACAGGTCGTCGACGAACGCCGACAGCAGCTTGCCGGCGCGCTGGGTGTCGTAACCCTCCAGGGCCTCGGTCACCTGGTCGGTGAGCGCGTGCAACTCGGACAGCAGCCAGCGGTCCAGGACCGGGCGGTCGGCCGGGGCCGGGTCCGTCCCGCTGGGCGCCCAGCCCGACGTACGGGCGTACAGCGCCTGGAAGGCGACCGTGTTCCAGTACGTCAGCAGCGTCTTGCGGACGACCTCCTGGATCGTGCCGTGGCCTACGCGGCGGGCCGCCCAGGGGGAGCCGCCGGCGGCCATGAACCAGCGGACCGCGTCCGCGCCGTGCTGGTCCATGAGCGGGATCGGCTGCAGGATGTTGCCCAGGTGCTTGGACATCTTGCGGCCGTCCTCGGCGAGGATGTGGCCGAGGCACACCACGTTCTCGTACGAGGACTGGTCGAAGACCAGCGTGCCGACCGCCATCAGCGTGTAGAACCAGCCGCGGGTCTGGTCGATCGCCTCGGAGATGAACTGCGCCGGGTAGCGGCTCTCGAACAGTTCCTTGTTCTTGTACGGGTAGCCCCACTGCGCGAACGGCATCGAGCCCGAGTCGTACCAGGCGTCGATGACCTCCGGCACGCGCGTGGCCGTCTTGCCGCAGCCGTCGTGGCGGCAGGCGAAGGTGACCTCGTCGATGAACGGGCGGTGCGGGTCCAGGCCCGACTGCTCGGTGCCCGTCAGGTCGGTCAGCTCCGCCCGGGAGCCGACGACGGTGAGGTGGTTGTCCTCGCAGCGCCAGATCGGCAGCGGGGTGCCCCAGTAGCGGTTGCGGGACAGCGCCCAGTCGACGTTGTTGTTCAGCCAGTCGCCGAAGCGGCCGTGCTTGACCGTTTCCGGGAACCAGTTGGTCTTCTCGTTCTCCTGGATGAGGCGGTCCTTGATCGCCGTCGTGCGGATGTACCAGGAGGGCTGTGCGTAGTAGAGCAGCGCGGTGTGGCAGCGCCAGCAGTGCGGGTAGCTGTGCTCGTACGGGATGTGCTTGAAGAGCAGACCGCGCTGCTGGAGGTCCTCGGTGAGCTTTTCGTCCGCCTTCTTGAAGAAGACGCCGCCGACCAGCGGGACGTCCTCCTCGAAGGTGCCGTCGGGGCGGACCGGGTTGACCACCGGCAGGCCGTACGCGCGGCAGACCTTGAGGTCGTCCTCACCGAAGGCGGGGGACTGGTGGACCAGACCCGTACCGTCCTCGGTGGTCACGTACTCGGCGTTGACCACGTAGTGGGCGGGCTCGGGGAACTCCACCAGCTCGAACGGGCGTTGGTACGTCCAGCGCTCCATCTCGGCGCCGGTGAAGGACTGCCCGGTGGTCTCCCAGCCCTCGCCGAGCGCCTTGCCGACGAGCGGCTCGGCGACGACGAGTGTCTCCTCGCCGTCCGTCACGACGACATAGGTGACCTCGGGGTGTGCGGCGACCGCGGTGTTGGAGACCAGCGTCCACGGGGTCGTCGTCCAGACCAGGAGCGCGGCCTGCCCGGCCAGCGGACCGGAGGTGAGCGGGAAACGGACGTAGACCGACGGGTCGACGACCGTCTCGTAGCCCTGTGCCAGCTCGTGGTCCGACAGACCGGTGCCGCAGCGGGGGCACCAGGGGGCGACGCGGTGGTCCTGGACCAGCAGCCCCTTGTTGAAGATCTCCTTCAGGGACCACCAGACCGACTCCACGTACTCGGGGTCCATCGTCCGGTAGGCGTCGTCCAGGTCGACCCAGTAGCCCATGCGGGTCGTCAGCTCGGCGAAGGCGTCGGTGTGGCGGGTCACCGACTCGCGGCACTTCTCGTTGAACGCGGCGATGCCGTACGCCTCGATGTCCTGCTTGCCGCTGAAGCCGAGTTCCTTCTCGACCGCGAGCTCCACCGGGAGGCCGTGGCAGTCCCAGCCGGCCTTGCGGCCCACGTGGTACCCGCGCATCGTGCGGAAGCGCGGGAAGACGTCCTTGAAGACGCGGGCCTCGATGTGGTGGGCACCCGGCATGCCGTTCGCCGTGGGCGGGCCCTCGTAGAACACCCATTCGGGGCGGCCCTCGGACTGTTCCAGGCTCTTGGCAAAGATCTTCTGCTCGCGCCAGAAGTCGAGCACGGCGTGCTCGAGTGCGGGCAGGTCGACCTGGGCGGGCACCTGGCGGTACTGCGTCATGGATCTTCCTCCGGCGGACGTGCTGCCTTCCGTCGGAGGGACGAGAGCCGGGAATTCGGTGAATTCTCCGTACGCCCTGTGCGGCGCGCTCCCGCGGTACCACCCTCCTTGGCTCCCCGGTGCGCCCTGCGCTCCGGTGAGCCCCCTCATTGGGGTCGCGATGCCGGGTCTACCGGCCCCGTGCGGTCCCTGGGCGGGCCCGCTGTCCAAGGCTTTCTTCCGGCGGCTCCGGGGTGATCTTCACGTCGCGCTCACCCCCGGGCTCCCACCGTCCCCGGGTCGCTCTGGGCTGCGTACGCCGCTACTCGTCCCCATCCACGCTTTTCGCTCCGCCCAGTGTACGGCGCCGCACCCACGGCGGCCGACCGATTTTCCTTCTTCCCGGGCTTCCGGGGCATCACAGGCCGGGAAGCCCGGGGGCGCCGGGGTGACCCGAATGGCGAGGCGCGGGAATCCGGATCCCCGGGGCAGCGGTCCCGGCGGATTACCGGGCGGAGAGCTGGGCACAACGGATGCAGGCTCGTCACGCGGCACGCGCGGGGCGGGCGAATCGCTGGCGTGCCCCGTTGCCGCGGGCCAGAAGTCGATTTATCGTCCCAGCACGATTTGCGCGCGAGATCACAATATGTGAAGGGGCCGCGGCCATGGTGGCGAAAAAGACCGCCGTACAGCAGCCGTCGTTCGGCAGAACCACGGCTGCGACCGCCTCCGGCGGGGTGGCGGCCGCCAGGGATGTGAACGGCACGGACAACACCCACAGCGCATCGGCGAGGCGTACGGCCAGACCGGTGAAGGCGCTGCGTGCGGCCGCCGCCGGGGCCGGACGCACAAGGGCGGCCACGACCCCCGGGATCCCCGGGAGCGCGACAGCCGCGGGAAGGCCGGTGACCGGCAAGACGGCCGCCGGGACAACGGCTCGCACACAGGCGGCGGGCCTCGCGGAAAGGGCTTCGGCGGGAACCGCCGGGACGCCGGCCACGGCGAAGGCTCTTGCCCACGGGGCTGCCGCCGGGAAGACCGCAGCCATGAGGACGGGCACGACAAAGCCGGAAGCCACCGAGCCGGACGCCCGGGAGGCCGCGCGCGGGACGGCCTCCCGGAGGAAGGCCACCGGGGGGACCCCCGCGGACGGGGGCGCTTCCGGGAAGGCGCCCGAGAGGACGGCCGCCAGGGACGGGGCGGTCCGGGCGGCGGCCACCGGGAAAGCGGTGGTCAAGAAGGCGGCGGGGAAGAAGACGGCCGCTGGGAAAGCGTCGGCCGGGAAGAAGGCGGCGGCTGGGAGGACGGCAGCCGGGAAGGAGGCCGGAAAGACGGCCGCCGAGAAGGACGCCGGCAAGAAGGCTGCCGCAAAGACGCAGGCAGGCAAGAAGGCGGCGCCCCGTCAGGCGGTGGCCGGGAGGACCACGACAGGGAAGGCGGCCGTCAAGGAGACCGGTGCCCCACAGGCGCGGGCCGGGAAGGCCGCGACCGAGGGCAAGAAGCCCGGATCCGGGAAAGCCTCTTCGTCGAAGGCGACGTCCGGGAAGGCCGTGGCCGAGACCCGGGCGGCCCGGGAGAAAGGCGGTTCCGAGCGACCGGTGGCGCGGAGGGCCGCGGCCCGCAAGAAGGCGGCGGCGACCGCCACGGTCACCGAGAAGGCGGCAGGGAAGACCGTCGCCGACAGGGCGGCGACCGGCGCCGCCACCAAGAGGGCGGTGGTCGGGAAGAGCACCCCCACACAGAGTGCGGCCAAAAAGAGCACGGCCAAGAAGGCGGGCGCTGGCAAGGCCGCGGAGCAGACGGGAGCCACGACGGTGGTTGCGAAGAAGACTCCTGGCACGGCCACGACGGCGACGACCCCCACGGCGGTCCCCAAGGCGCGGATCGCCGCGGCGGAGGCCGGCGAACTGGCAGTGCGTCCCGGCGAGGCTCCGTGGACCCCCGAGGAGGTCGCCGAGGCACGCGCGGAGCTGGAGACCGACGCGGCGCGCCTGAGCGGCGAGATCGACGCGTCCGAGCAGGCGCTGGTCGGCCTGATGCGCGACTCCGGGGACGGCGCCGGCGACGACCAGGCCGACACCGGCACCAAGAACATCACGCGCGAGCACGAGATGGCGCTCGCCGCCAACGCGCGCGAGATGCTCGAACAGACCGAGCGTGCCCTGGACCGTCTCGACTCCGGTACCTACGGTCTGTGCGAGAGCTGCGGCAATCCCATCGGTAAGGCCCGTATGCAGGCATTTCCCCGCGCCACACTGTGCGTGGAGTGCAAGCAGAAACAGGAACGCCGGTAGTGGTGCCTCCTGAACGGCGGGTCCGGCCGGGTCGTGCCGTAGTCTCGTCCTCAGTCAGGCACCTAGGTTGAGGGACTCACGTGGCAGAGGCGGAGCGCATCATCGGTACGCCGGATATCCCAGACGCGGCGGGGGCCGGGCCCGAGAAGTCCGGCGCCCCGGCGCAGGATGCCGGGGCACGGACGCCGGGGGCCGACACCGCCGAGGCCCCGAAGGGCAGGCGCCGGATGGCGGCCCTGTTCGCGGTCGCCGCCATCGCGTATGCCCTGGACCTGGTGAGCAAGCTGCTCGTGGTCGCGAAGCTGGAGCACCACGCGCCGATCCAGATCATCGGGGACTGGCTGCGCCTGGAGGCGATCCGCAACGCGGGCGCCGCCTTCGGCTTCGGCCAGGCCTTCACCGTGATCTTCACGGTGATCGCCGCCGCCGTGATCGTGGTGATCGCCCGTCTCGCCCGCAAGCTCTACAGCCTGCCCTGGGCGATCGCGCTCGGCCTGCTGCTCGGCGGCGCCCTCGGCAACCTCACCGACCGGATCTTCCGTTCGCCGGGCGTCTTCAAGGGCGCGGTGGTCGACTTCATCGCGCCCAAGGGCTTCGCCGTCTTCAACCTGGCCGACTCGGCGATCGTCTGCGGCGGCATCCTGATCGTGCTGCTGTCCTTCCGGGGTCTGGACCCGGATGGAACGGTCCACAAGGACTGACCACCAGGACTCTCGTACGGCGTTGTCGGACCCGTCCGGCATACTCGACGAGGTGAGCACCCTTCCCGAGTTTCGTACCCTGCCCGTGCCCGACGGCCTGGAGGGCGAGCGCGTCGACGCCGCCATCTCCCGCATGTTCGGCTTTTCCCGTACCAAGGCCGCGGAGCTGGCCGCGGCGGGCAAGGTGCAGGTCGACGGCACCGTCGTCGGCAAGTCGGAGCGGGTGCGAGGCGGTGCCTGGCTTGAAGTGGAGATGCCGCAGGCGCCCGCGCCGGTGCAGGTGGTCGCCGAGCCGGTCGAGGGCATGGAGATCGTGCACGACGACGAGGACGTGGTCGTGATCGTCAAGCCGATCGGCGTGGCCGCGCACCCGTCGCCCGGCTGGTCGGGGCCCACCGTGATCGGCGGTCTCGCCGCCGCCGGCTATCGCATCTCGACCTCCGGCGCCTCCGAGCGTCAGGGCATCGTGCACCGCCTCGACGTGGGTACGTCCGGCCTGATGGTCGTGGCCAAGTCGGAGCGCGCGTACACCTCGCTCAAGCGCCAGTTCAAGGAGCGCACGGTCGACAAGCGCTACCACACGCTCGTCCAGGGCCACCCCGACCCGACCAGCGGCACCATCGACGCACCCATCGGCCGCCACCCGAACCACGACTACAAGTGGGCGGTCACGGCCGAGGGCAAGCCCTCCGTCACGCACTACGACCTCATCGAGGCGTTCCGCTCCGCCTCCCTGCTCGACGTCAAGCTGGAGACCGGGCGCACCCACCAGATCCGCGTCCACATGGCCGCCCACCGCCACCCGTGCGTCGGCGACCTGACGTACGGCGCGGACCCCACGATCGCCAAGCGGCTCGGCCTGACCCGGCAGTGGCTGCACGCGGTGCGTCTCGGCTTCGAGCACCCGGCGGACGGACAGTGGGTGGAGTTCGAGAGCGCCTACCCCGCCGACCTGCAGAAGGCACTGGACAAGGTGCGTGAGGAGAGCTGGGCATGACCGCCGCGTTCGAGGTGCGCCTCGCCGAGGACCCCGCCGACCGCGAGGCGTGCTTCGCGGTCCGCAAGGAGGTCTTCGTCCGCGAGCAGGGCGTCCCCGAGGACATCGAGTACGACGCCTACGACGCCGACGCCGTCCATGTGCTCGCGATACGGCAGGACGGGGTGCCGCTCGGCACGGGCCGGCTGCTGTACGGAGAGGCGGCCGCGGCGAAGAACGGCGGCGATCCGTCCGTGGGCTCCCTGGGGCGGCTCGCGGTCACCCGGGAGGCACGCGGTCTGGGCGTCGGCGCCGCGCTGGTGCGGGCGATCGAGGACGCGGCACGCGCGCGGGGCCTGACCGCGGTGGACCTGCACGCGCAGACCCACGCCCTGGGCTTCTACGAACGGCTCGGCTACACGGCGTACGGCCCGGAGTTCCCCGACGCCGAGATACCCCACCGGGCGATGCGACACCCCGTGTGACCTGGGGCGCCGGGGGCAGCCGACAGGGGTGAGATGGCAGGCTGGACCCCCGCCGTGTGAACGTCGAACCTCCCGGAGCGCTGACCGTGGATCAGTTGGCCCTGTTGCTCCTGCTGCTGCTCGGGGCCGTGGTGAGCGTCCCGGTGGGCGACCGGCTCGGGCTGCCCGCACCGGTGCTGATGACCCTGCTCGGGATCGCACTCGCGCTGCCCGACTTCGTGCCCAATGTGAACATCCCGCCGCAGCTGATCCTGCCCGCCCTGCTGCCGCCGCTGCTGTACGCGGCGGTGCGCCGGACCTCATGGCGGCAGTTCGCGGCCAACAAACGGCCGATCTTCCTGCTGGCCGTGGCGCTGGTGTTCGTCACCACGGTGTGCGTGGCCGCCGTCGCACACACCGTCGTGCCGGGGCTGCCGGTCGCGGCCGCGGTCGCGCTCGGCGCGGTGGTCGCGCCGCCCGACCCGGTCGCGGCGACCGCCGTCGCGGGACAGCTCGGACTGCCCCGCCGGCTGGTGTCGATCCTGGAGGGCGAGGGCCTGTTCAACGACGTCACGGCGATCGTGCTCTACCACGTCGCGATCGCCGCCGCCGTCACCGGAACCTTCTCGCTGCCGCGGGCCCTGCTGGAACTGGTGCTGTCCGCGGTCGTCGCGTTGCTCATCGGGCTGGCCCTCGGCTGGGTCGCCAACAAGCTGATCGGCCTGCTGGAGGACGCCACCCTGCAGGTGGGCCTGACGCTGCTGGTGCCGTACGCGTCCTATGTGCTGGCCGAGGAACTGCACGGCTCCGGTGTGCTGGCCGTGCTCGTCACCGCGCTGTTCCTGGCGGAGTACGCGAGCGACCCGGACGACGTCCTGATGCGCCTGGCCGGACACACCTTCTGGGACGTGGTGGACACCTTGGTCACGGGGGTCGCCTTCGGACTCATCGGGCTCGAACTGCACCATGCGATCCGGACCGCGGCCGGGCGGTGGGGCCAGATGCTCGGCTGGGCCGCCGCGATCGTGGCCGTCGTGGTGCTCGTACGGCTGCTGTGGCTGCTGCCCGCGACCTGGCTCACCAAGCGGCTGCACGCCCGGCGGGACTACGACGAGGAGATCCCCACGTCATGGCGGGAGACCGTGGTGATGTGGTGGTCCGGGATGCGCGGCGTGGCCTCGGTGGCGCTGGCCCTGGCCGTCCCGCTGACCATGGACGACGGTGCGCCCTTCCCCGACCGGGGCGAGATCGTCTTCATCGCCTTCGGGGTGATCATGGCGACCCTGGTGCTCCAGGGGCTGACGCTGCCGCTGCTGGTGAAGAGGCTGGGGGTACGCGCCGACACGGTCAGCGAGAAGGAGTTCGAACGGAGGCTGGCGGTCCGCGCGGCCAAGGCGGCGAAGCGACGGCTGAAGGAGATCGAGGAGGTCGAGGAGTTGCCGGAGGAGCTGTCCGAACAGCTGCTGCGGCGGGCGTTCGACATCGGTGCCCGCATCAGCCCCGATCTGGGCGACGAGGAGCGGCGCGAGGCACATGTACAGCGTGCTCAGCGGCTCAGGAGGCTGCGCAGGATCCAGGGGGAGATGCTGAGCGCGGCGCGCCACGAGGTGCTCGCCGCCCGCAGCGAACCGGGGGCGGACCCCGAGATCGTCGACCGGGTGCTGCGCCACCTGGACGTGCGCAGTCTGCGGTGACACCGCCCGCCCGCTCTCGCTTTGTACGATCGGATCATGGCACGCAATGTGGTGATCAGCGGCGGCGGCACGGGAATCGGACTCGCTGCGGCGCGGGCCTTCGCCGCGGACGGGGACCGGGTGCTGCTCATCGGGCGGCGCGCGGAGGTGCTGGAGCAGGCGGACGTGCCCGGGGCGCTCACCTACGCGGCCGATCTGAGCGATCCGCACGCCGTGCGCGGGGTCGCCCGGTACGTGGCGGACGAGTTGGGCACCGTGGACGTCCTCGTCAACAGCGCGGGCGGTGCCGGGCACCTGGAGCCCGAGGCGGAGGTCCATGACCCGCTCGGAGCGGTCGCGCACACCTGGACCGTCAACTTCCGGCTGAACGTGCTCACCGCGGCGCTGCTCACGGAGGCGCTCGGGGACCGGCTCGCCTCGCCCGGCGGCCGCGTGCTGTTCCTCAGCTCCATCGCGGCCTACCGGGGCTCCGGCAGCGGGGCGTACGCCGCGTCCAAGGCCGCGCTGCACCCGTACGCCTTCGATCTGGCCCGGCAGTTGGGGCCGCGCGGCATCACGGTGAACGTGGTCGCACCCGGCTATGTCGAGGACACCGGGTTCTTCGGCGACGCGATGGAGCCGGCGCGCCGGGACCGGCTCGTGGCCGAGACCTCGACCGGCCGCGCCGGGACGCCGGGGGACATCGCCCAGACCCTGCATTGGCTGGCGTCCCCCGGCGCCCGGCACATCACCGCGCAGGTGATCCAGGTCAACGGCGGCGCCGAGCGGGGCCACTGAAGGGCCCGGGACTCAGCCCCGGCCGGTCCGGGAGGACCCGTAGGCCTTGTGGAACCGGCCGTCGGGCGACCCCTGCGCCCCCGTGGCCATGCCCTCGGTCCCCGGGTGGCCGTTCCTGCTCGGCGGGGGCACCGCGCTCGCCGTGTTGACCCGGGGCAGCGCGTAGGGATGCTCCTCGTTCAGCCAGCGGATCATCCGCTCGCGCACGGCGACCCGCACCGTCCAGATGTCGTCCGAGTCCTTCGCGGTCATCAGCGCCCGCACCTGCATGGTGTTGGGCGTGCTGTCGGTGACCTGGAGGCCGAAGGCACGGCCGTCCCAGGCCGGGCACTCGCGCAGGATGTCGCGGAGCCTGTCGCGCATCGCCTCCACGGGCGCGGAGTGGTCGACGTGGAAGTAGACGATCCCGGTCATCTGGGCGCCGCCGCGGGACCAGTTCTCGAACGGCTGCGAGGTGAAGTACGACACCGGCATGGTGATCCGGCGCTCGTCCCACGTCCGTACCGTCAGAAACGTCAGGGTGATGTCCTCGACGGTGCCCCACTCGCTGTTCACCACGACCGTGTCGCCGATCCGGACCATGTCGCCGAACGCAATCTGGAGCCCCGCGAAGAGGTTGGCGAGCGTGGACTGCGCGGCGACACCGGCGACGATGCCGAGGATGCCGGCCGAGGCCAGCAGCGAGGTGCCGGCCGTCCGCATCGCCGGGAACGTCAGCAGCATCGCGCTGGCGGCCACCACCCCGACGACCGCCGCCACCACCCGCATGATCAGCGACACCTGGGTGCGCACGCGCCGGACCCGGGCCGGGTCGCGGTGGGCGCGGGCGTAGCGGGAGTACGACGTCTCGACGACCGCGCCCGCGATACGGATCACCAGCCAGGCGGCGGAACCGATGAGGATGAGCGTCAGCGTCCGTCCGACGGCGACCCGATGGGCCTCCAGCAGCTTCGCCTGGTCGTAGGAGCCTCTCAGCAGGGCCGCGCACAGGACGAGCTGGTAGGGGATGCGGGCGCGGCGGAGCAGGCCCCACAGGGGCGTCTCGGGGCGTCCGGCGTTCGCCTTGCGCAGCAGGAGGTCCGTGGCCCACCCGACAAGCACCGTGAGCACGACCGAGCCACCGACGACGATCACCGGGCGCAGTACGTTCTCCATGCCTTCGAACGTAACCGGCAGACGGCGTCATGAACCTGTGTCCCGGATCTCCCTGCGAACCCGCTGTTCACAGCGTTGTCCGTCCCTGCTGGCACCATGGGCTCATGAACATCATCCTCTTCCACTCGACGTACGGACCGCGGCCCGCGGTCCGGGCCGCCGCCGACCGGCTCCGGGCCGCCGGGCACGAGGTGTGGACCCCCGATCTGTTCGAGGGCCGCACCTTCGAGACGGTCGAGGAGGGCATGGCCTTCAAGGACGAGATCGGCAAGGAAGAGCTGCTGAAGCGGGCCGTCCTGGCCGCGGCGCCGTACTCGGAGCGGGGCGTGGTGTACGCGGGCTTCTCGCTCGGCGCGTCCATCGCGCAGACCCTGGCGCTCGGCGACAAGAACGCGCGCGGCCTTCTGCTGCTGCACGGCACGTCGGACATCGCGCCGAGCGCCTCGGCGGACGAGCTGCCGGTCCAGCTGCATGTGGCCGAGCCGGACCCGTTCGAGACGGACGACTGGCTCAGCGCCTGGTATCTGCAGATGGGCAGAGCGGGCGCGGACGTCGAGATCTACCGCTACGCGGGCGCCGGCCACCTCTACACCGACCCCGAGCTGCCGGACTACGACGAGGAGGCCGCCGAGGCCACCTGGCGGGTGGCGCTCGGCTTCCTCGACAGCCTGTAGTCGTCCGGTCCCCGGGGTCAGACCGGGTCGTAGGTCCGCTCGATCTTCTGCGTGCCACTGAGAGTGCGGTACGAGCGTTCCCACTTGGCGGTGGCGTTCGCGTCCGTGCGGTCGGACAGGACGTAGTAGTCCATCTGGGCGCGGGCGGCGGTGATGTCCAGCACGCCGAAGCCGTGCCGGTCGGTGTCCACCCAGTGGACATGCCGGTTGGCGGCCTCGATGAGCGGCGCGGCGACCACGGAGACCAGGCCCTCGGGGACCTTCACGATGTCGTCGAGGTTGTCCGAGGTCACCGAGGTGATGACGAACTCGGTGGCGGCCGACGGCGACAGCGGGTAGGTGCCCGCGTCCACGGGCACGTCGTTGGCCCACGACATGTGGATGTCACCGGTCAGGAAGACGGTGTTGCCGATGGCGTTCGAGCGCAGATGGTCGAGGAGTTCCCGGCGGTCGTGGGTGTAGCCGTCCCACTGGTCGGTGTTGACGCCGATCCCGTCCTGCGGCAGGTCGAGCAGCTTGGCGAGCGGCTTGAGCAGGTCGGCGGTGAGCGAGCCGATGACGAACGGCGCGATCATCACCGAGTTGCCGACCAGCCGCCACTTGGTGTCGGAGGCCTTCAGCCCCGCCTTCAGCCAGTCGAGCTGGGCGCGGCCGGTGATCGTGCGGTTCGGGTCGTCCACCGAGCCGCTGCCCGTGGACGCCTGCTGGGAGCGGAAGGAGCGCAGGTCCAGCAGGGACAGGTCGGCGAGCTTGCCGAAGCGCAGCCGCCGGTAGGTGGTGCCCTCGATCGCCTGGCGCACCGGCATCCACTCGAAGTACGCCTGCCGGGCGGCCGCCTTGCGGGCGGTCCAGGTGCCCTCGGCGCCCTCCGTGTGGTTGACCGCGCCGCCCGACCAGGCGTTGTCGGCGAACTCGTGGTCGTCCCAGATCGCGACGACCGGCGCCTTCAGATGCAGGGCCTGCAGGTCGGGGTCGGTCTTGTACTTGGCGTGCCGGATCCGGTAGTCGGCGAGCGTGATGATCTCGTTCGCCGGCGCGTGCGGGCGGACGACCGTGCCCCGGGCCGCGTACTCGCCGGACTTGTACTCGTAGATGTAGTCGCCGAGGTGCAGCCAGGCGTCCAGGTCGTTGCGGGCCGCGAGGTGGCGGTAGGCGGCGAAGTATCCGGCCTCCCAGTTGGCGCAGGTGACGACGCCGAAGCGCAGGCCGGACACGTCCGCGTTCGCCGCCGGCGCGGTGCGGGTACGGGCCACGGGGGAGTCGGTGCCGCCGGCCGAGAAACGGAACCAGTAGTCGGTGGCGGGCTGCAGACCGCGCACGTCCGCCTTGACGGTGTGGTCGGCGGCGGCGGTCGCGGTGACGGACCCCTTGGCGACGATGTTCGTGAGCGCCTTGTCCTTGGCGATGACCCACTCCACCCGAGTGTCCGGGCCGACCCCGGAGCCGGGTATCGCCTGAGGGGTGGGGGTCACGCGGGTCCACAGCAGAACGCCGTCGGGCAGCGGGTCGCCGGAGGCCACGCCGTGCAGGAACGCGGGGGCGTCGGAGGCGGCCCGGGCCGGGAGGGCGGCGGCGAGCGGGACGCCGATCACGGCCGTCGCGGCGGCGGCCTTGACGACCGTACGGCGGCGCGGGGAGAAGGAGCCGGAGCTCTCGGATGCTCTGTATCGACTGGTCACGGCCGATCAGGTTACTGATCGGTACGCGCAAGAGCGGGCGAACTCCGAAAGTTCGCCCGCTCTTCACTTGAGGGCTGGATTCCCCCTTGGCGTCAGCCCTTGAGGGCCGCGTCCACCACCCTGTTGAAGTCGGCCACCGTCAGGAGCGGGGTGCCGCCGTTGAGCTGCTTGCCGTCCATGACGAAGCCCGGGGTGCCGGTCACGCCGTCCTTGTTGTCGTCGAAGGTCTTCGACATGGCCATCGCCCAGGCGTCGTAGGTGCCCTTCTTGACCGCGTCCTGGAACTTCGTGTTGTTCTTCAGCGCGGGGACCGTGTCGGCGACCTTGATGAGGTAGCTGTCGTCCTTGAACTTGTCGGTCGTCTCGTCCGGGTGCCACTTCGTCGAGTACAGCGCGGACTTGTACTCCAGGAACGCCTCGGGGCTGACGTTCAGCGCGGCGCCCAGGGCGCTCAGCGCGTTCTTCGAGCCCTCGCCGTTGTCATGGCCGTCGATGAACGTGGCGCCGACGTACTGGAACTTGAACTTGCCGCTGTCGATGTCCTGCTTCACGGTCGTGCCGACGGTCTGCTCGAACTGGGCGCACACGGGGCAGCGCGGGTCCTCGTAGACCTTGAGGGTCTTCGGGGCGGTGTCCTTGCCGATGACGACCGTGGTGCCGTTCGTGCCCGTCGTGTTGGCCGGGGCGACGACCTTGGCGCTCTTCGCGGCCTCCCAGTGGGTGGGCTTGTTGCCCTGGACGACGGCGTAACCTATGCCGCCCGCCGCGGCCAGCACGGCCACGACCGAGGCGGCCACGATGATCTGCCGCTTCGCCTTGTCACGCTTGGCCTGCCGCTCGCGCTCGACGCGCAGCCGCTCACGGGCCGCCGTCTTCTCGGTCTGGCTGTTCCGCTTGCTCATGGTGTTCTCCTGTGGGACGCGCACGCTCGTGCGCGGGATACGGGTGGGGGGTGGTCGTGCTCGGGATGTCGCTCAGATCTCGGGATGTCGCTCAGATCAGGGCGACCGAGCACGGCGGTCCACGCCGTCCCAGGGAGTGCACGAAGAGGAGGGTGCGCAGGGCGGCGATCCGGGGTGCGGGGCGCTGCGCCCGGCGGGCCGGGGTGAGCTGAACCCGCACCGCGGCCGTCGCGATCAGCAGCGGCCGGAAGGTGTTCACCGCGATCGCGCCGAGCAGCTGCACCAGTGCCCGCTCGCCGCGGCGCAGCCAGGCGGCGGCGAGGAGCCCCACGCTCACATGGGCGGCGAGCAGCAGCCAGGCGGTCGCGGGGTCGGCGTGCGCGAGGAGCGCGGTGATCCGGTCGGTACCCGTACCGGTGCCCGCGGCCCGCATGAGCGGGGTGCCCACGCTGCCGCCGTTGCACAGCACGTCCAGGCCGACCGAGTGCAGCGGGCCGGTGACCGGGCCGCCCGCCCTGCCGTAGCAGGCGTGCTGGCCGGTGGTGAACACCGTGTCGGCGGTCAGCTCCAACGGCACCAGCAGGGCGGCGATCTTCCCGAAGCCGCGCTCGCAGCCGGCCAGCGCGTACGCGACGACGAAGACGGCGGCGGCTGTCACGGCCACCGTCCCCATCGGCAGGGGGACCTCGGACAGCAGCACGTGCGACGCGGTGCTGAGCGTCACGACAAGTGCCGTGAACAGCGCCGCGCGTACGGCTCTGAGGCGGGTCCCGGATATGTCCATAGCAGAGGAGAGTGTGTCATGTGCTCCGGTAAGGGAGCACTAAAGGTTTGCTGTGCCCGGTCCTTCCGTCACAGACCTGGAATCCGGCCGTTGCGGAACAGGTCCACGAAGACCTGGTGGTCGGCACGCGCGCGTGCGCCGTACGTGTGGGCGAAGTCCACCAGCAGCTCCGGGAAGCCAGGCTCGTCGGCGGCGATCGCCGCGTCGATGGCCCGCTCCGTCGAGAAGGGCACGAGGGACTCGCCGGACTGGTCGTCCGCCGCCGCGTGCATCGTGGCCGTGGCACGGCCGAGGTCGGCGACGACCGCGGCGATCTCCTCCGGGTCGTCGATGTCGCCCCAGTCCAGGTCCACGGCGTACGGCGACACCTCGGCGACCAGCTGGCCCGCGCCGTCCAGCTCCGTCCAGCCCAGCCAGGGGTCCGCGTGCGCCTGCAGGGCACGCTGGGAGATCACCGTGCGGTGGCCCTCGTGCTGGAAGTAGCCGCGGATCGCCGGGTCGGTGATGTGACGGGAGACGGCCGGGGTCTGGGCCTGCTTGATGTAGATCACCACGTCGTTCTCCAGGGCGTCGCTGTTGCCCTCGAGGAGGATGTTGTACGACGGCAGGCCCGCGGAGCCGATGCCGATGCCGCGGCGGCCCACCACGTCCTTCACGCGGTAGGAGTCCGGGCGGGCCAGGGACGACTCCGGGAGGGTCTCCAGATAGCCGTCGAAGGCCGCCAGCACCTTGTAGCGCGTGGCCGCGTCCAGCTCGATGGAGCCGCCGCCGGGCGCGAAGCGGCGCTCGAAGTCGCGGATCTCGGTCATCGAGTCCAGCAGCCCGAAGCGGGTCAGCGAGCGGGCGTCACGCAGCGCGTCCAGCAGCGGACCCTGGGCGGTGTCCAGGGTGAAGGGCGGGACCTCGTCGCTCTTGGCCCCGGTCGCCAGGGCGTGGACGCGCTCGCGGTAGGCCGCCGCGTAGACCCTGACCAGCTCGGTGATCTGCTCGTCGCTGAGCGCCTTCGCGTACCCGATCAGCGCCACGGAGGCGGCGAAGCGCTTCAGGTCCCAGGTGAAGGGGCCGACGTACGCCTCGTCGAAGTCGTTCACGTTGAAGATCAGGCGGCCCGTGGAGTCCATGTAGGTGCCGAAGTTCTCGGCGTGCAGATCGCCGTGGATCCACACGCGCGAGGTGCGGTCGTCCAGGTACGGGCCGCCGCGCTTCTCGGCGTCCAGGTCGTGGTAGAAGAGGCACGCCGTGCCCCGGTAGAACGCGAAGGCGGAAGCCGCCATCTTGCGGAACTTCACGCGGAACGCGGCCGGGTCGGCGGCGAGCAGCTCGCCGAAGGCGGTGTCGAAGACGGCGAGGATCTCCTCGCCGCGTTGCTCAGCGCTGAGCTGCGTGACCGACATCGCGGGATGCCTCCAGGTGCAGGTGGTGCGTGACGTGTGGGGGACCGGATCGTCCGTTCCCTTCCAACGGACGACGGTACGCGGAAAGTGCCCGTGTCCCCCGCACGAGGGCACGGACGGAAGGGCCCGTGTCCATCGCACGAAGATACGGATGCGCGGTCCGCCGCGTTCTGCGTCCCTCGGATTCCTGAGGTTCCTCGGGTTCTCCGGTCCCTCCGGATGAAGGTACGTGGGGAAGCCCGTCGGGTGTCAGTCCCGAGGCATAGACTTCAACGCTGTCCCCCCAGACTGTCCGCAGCCGGTCGGACATCCGTCACCGGGGGCCCGCCCGCCACCCGATCCCCGCCCTCAATTGGAGGCCGAAACCGTGTCCAAGCCGCCGTTCACGCACCTGCACGTCCACACCCAGTACTCGCTGCTGGACGGTGCCGCGCGGCTGAAGGACATGTTCAACGCGTGCAACGAGATGGGCATGACGCACATCGCCATGTCCGACCACGGCAACCTCCACGGGGCGTACGACTTCTTCCATACTGCGACGAAGGCCGGAATCACCCCGATCATCGGCATCGAGGCATATGTCGCCCCCGAGTCCCGGCGCAACAAGCGCAAGATCCTCTGGGGCCAGCCGCACCAGAAGCGGGACGACATCTCCGGTTCCGGTGGTTACACCCACAAGACGATGTGGGCGGTGAACAGGACGGGCCTGCACAACCTCTTCCGGCTGTCCTCGGACGCGTACGCCGAGGGCTGGCTGCAGAAGTGGCCCCGGATGGACAAGGAGACCATCGCGCAGTGGTCCGAGGGGATCGTGGCCTCCACCGGCTGCCCCTCCGGCGAGGTGCAGACCCGGCTGCGCCTCGGTCACTTCGACGAGGCCCTGAAGGCCGCCGCCGAGTACCAGGACATCTTCGGCAAGGACAAGTACTTCCTGGAGCTGATGGACCACGGCATCGAGATCGAGCGCCGGGTCCGCGACGGCCTGCTGGAGATCGGCAAGAAGCTCGGCATCCCGCCGCTGGTCACCAACGACTCGCACTACACCTACGCGCACGAGGCGGGCGCCCACGACGCCCTGCTGTGCATCCAGACCGGCAAGAACCTCTCCGACCCGGACCGCTTCAAGTTCGACGGCACCGGCTACTACCTGAAGTCCACGGACGAGATGTACGCCATCGACTCCTCGGACGCCTGGCAGGAGGGCTGCGCCAACACGCTCCTCGTCGCCGAGATGGTGGACACCAGCGGCATGTTCGAGAAGCGCGACCTCATGCCCAAGTTCGACATCCCCGAGGGCTACACCGAGGTGACCTGGTTCAAGGAGGAGGTCCGCCGCGGCATGGAGCGCCGCTTCCCGGGCGGCGTCCCCGAGGACCGCCAGAAGCAGGCCGACTACGAGATGGACGTCATCATCTCGATGGGCTTCCCCGGCTACTTCCTCGTGGTCGCCGACTTCATCATGTGGGCCAAGAACAACGGCATCGCGGTCGGCCCCGGCCGAGGCTCCGCGGCGGGCTCGATCGTCGCTTACGCCATGGGCATCACCGACCTCGACCCCATCCCGCACGGTCTGATCTTCGAGCGGTTCCTCAACCCCGAACGCATCTCCATGCCCGACGTCGACATCGACTTCGACGAGCGCCGGCGCGTCGAGGTGATCCGCTATGTGACGGAGAAGTACGGCGCCGACAAGGT
This sequence comes from Streptomyces sp. NPDC052036, assembly GCF_040680495.1. Taxonomy (NCBI): domain Bacteria; kingdom Bacillati; phylum Actinomycetota; class Actinomycetes; order Kitasatosporales; family Streptomycetaceae; genus Streptomyces; species Streptomyces sp. NPDC052036. The sequence continues at coordinate 34,885 of NZ_JBFAWW010000004.1, forward strand.
CGCCATGATCGGCACGTACGGCACCATCAAGGCCAAGAACGCGATCAAGGACTCCGCGCGCGTGCTGGGCTACCCGTACGCGATGGGCGACCGCATCACCAAGGCCATGCCCGCCGACGTCCTCGGCAAGGGCATCCCGCTGTCCGGCATCACCGACCCGAACCACCCCCGCTACTCGGAGGCGGGCGAGGTGCGCGGGATGTACGAGAACGAGCCGGACGTGAAGAAGGTCATCGACACCGCCAAGGGTGTCGAGGGGCTGGTGCGCCAGATGGGTGTGCACGCGGCCGGCGTGATCATGTCCAGCGAGACCATCACCGAGCACGTGCCCGTCTGGGTCCGGCACACCGACGGCGTGACCATCACCCAGTGGGACTACCCGAGCTGTGAGTCGCTCGGCCTGCTGAAGATGGACTTCCTCGGTCTGCGCAACCTGACGATCATGGACGACGCCGTCAAGATGGTGAAGTCCAACAAGGGCATCGACATCGACCTGCTGGGTCTCCCGCTGGACGACCCCACGACCTTCGACCTGCTCCAGCGCGGCGACACGCTCGGTGTCTTCCAGTTCGACGGCGGCCCCATGCGCTCCCTGCTGCGCCTGATGAAGCCGGACAACTTCGAAGACATCTCCGCCGTCTCGGCCCTGTACCGCCCGGGCCCGATGGGCATGAACTCCCACACGAACTACGCGCTGCGCAAGAACAAGCAGCAGGAGATCACGCCGATCCACAAGGAGCTGGAGGAGCCCCTCGAGGAGGTCCTCGCGGTCACCTACGGCCTGATCGTCTACCAGGAGCAGGTGCAGAAGGCCGCCCAGATCATCGCCGGGTACTCGCTCGGCGAGGCCGACATCCTTCGCCGTGTGATGGGCAAGAAGAAGCCCGACGAGCTGGCGAAGAACTTCACCATCTTCCAGACGGGCGCCCGCAAGAACGGTTACAGCGACGAGGCCATCCAGGCCCTGTGGGACGTGCTGGTCCCGTTCGCCGGCTACGCCTTCAACAAGGCCCACTCCGCGGCGTACGGCCTGGTGTCGTACTGGACCGCCTATCTGAAGGCGAACCACCCCGCCGAGTACATGGCCGCGCTCCTCACCTCGGTCAAGGACGACAAGGACAAGTCGGCCGTCTATCTGAACGAGTGCCGCCGCATGGGCATCAAGGTGCTCCCGCCGAACGTCAACGAGTCGGAGGCGAACTTCGCCGCCCAGGGTGACGACGTGATCCTCTTCGGCCTCTCCGCCGTGCGCAACGTCGGTACGAACGTCGTGGAGTCGATCATCAAGTGCCGCAAGGCCAAGGGGAAGTACGCGTCCTTCCCGGACTACCTCGACAAGGTCGAGGCGGTCGTCTGCAACAAGCGCACCACGGAGTCGCTGATCAAGGCGGGCGCCTTCGACACGATGGGGCACACCCGCAAGGGCCTCACCGCGCAGTACGAGCCGATGATCGACAACGTGGTCGCGGTCAAGCGCAAGGAGGCCGAGGGCCAGTTCGACCTCTTCGGCGGTATGGGGGAGGAGCAGAGCGAGGAGCCCGGCTTCGGTCTGGACGTCACCTTCACCGACGAGGAGTGGGACAAGACCTATCTGCTCGCCCAGGAGCGGGAGATGCTCGGTCTCTACGTCTCCGATCACCCGCTCTTCGGCCTGGAGCACGTGCTGTCCGACAAGGCCGACGCGGGCATCTCGCAACTCACCGGAGGCGAGCACGCGGACGGCGCGGTCGTCACCATCGGCGGCATCATCTCGGGTCTGCAGCGCAAGATGACCAAGCAGGGCAACGCATGGGCGATCGCCACGGTCGAGGACCTCGCCGGCTCCATCGAGTGCATGTTCTTCCCGGCGACCTACCAGCTGGTGTCGACCCAACTCGTCGAGGACGCCGTGGTGTTCGTCAAGGGCCGCCTCGACAAGCGTGAGGACGTACCGCGGCTGGTCGCGATGGAACTCATGGTCCCGGACCTGTCGAACGCCGGCACCAACGCGCCCGTGGTGCTCACCATCCCCGCGATGAAGGTCACCCCGCCGATGGTGAGCCGCCTCGGTGAGATCCTCAGCCACCACAAGGGCGACAGCGAGGTGCGGATCAAGCTTCAGGGGCCGAGCAAGACGACCGTCCTCAGGCTGGACCGCCACCGCGTCAAGCCGGATCCCGCGCTCTACGGCGATCTGAAGGTCCTGCTCGGACCCTCCTGTCTGGCGGGCTGACCGCTCACGACGGCCCGTTCGCAACGACGGCGTACACGAGGGGCGCACCCATCAAAGGGTGCGCCCCTCTGTGCATATCCAGGCTCCCTGGCCACGCGGGGCTTCAGGTGCCCTGGCGCGGGCTTCAGTTGTGGCCGAAGCTCTTCTGCTTCTTACGGGCAACATCCGCAGGGCTGCCCTGCACCTGCGGTATCGGGGACTCGTGGGGCTCCGTGGCGGAGGACCTCTGCCCCTTCTCCTGGGGCTGCTCGGCCTGGGAGGAGCGGTTCTGCGGGCCCGCCTGCTTGCGGTTCTTGTTCTTGGCCATGGTGATCTGCCTCCTGTGGGGGATCTGAGGGCCAGAGCCGGGACCAGATTCACATAGCCTGACAACAGTCGCATGTCGGATAATTACCGTGTGTGACAACGCCTGTTCGTGCGGAGTCGTCCCGATCCGCCACGCCGAAGATCGAGTTCGGGCCGTTAACCTCCCCGTGGTCGGGCAGACTCGAAGGAAGCCCGAAGCAAACCTCCCGGAAAGAGGGTGGATCGCGTGGACCGCTGCATTGTCCTGGTGGACGCCGGGTATCTGCTCGGGGCTGCCGCGAGCCTGCTCGCCGGGGAGCCGTCGAGGTCCCGGATCACGGTCGACCACGCCGCCCTCATCCAGGGGCTGCGCGAGCGTGCCGAGTCCGACACCGAACGGCCCCTGCTGCGCATCTACTGGTTCGACGGCGCCCCCGACCGGGTCCCACAGCCCGAACACCGCAGGCTGCGCGTGATGCCCCGGGTGACCGTGCGGCTGGGCGCACTGACCCGCAGCGACGGGCGCTGGGCGCAGAAGGGCGTCGACGCCGCGATGCACGCCGAGCTGACCGAGCTGGCCCGCAACCGCGCCTGCTCGGACGTCGTGCTCGTCACCGGTGACGGGGATCTGCTGCCGGGCATGATGGCCGCCAAGGAGCACGGGGTCGCCGTGCACCTGTGGGCCGTGCAGGCCGCGGACGGCGACTACAACCAGTCCGAGGACCTGGTCGCCGAGGCCGACGAGCGGCGGGTGCTCGACCGCGCCTGGATCACCCAGGCCGTACGCGCCAGGGAACCGGGCGGGGTGTGTGCGTCCCAGCCGGACCCCCGTCCGGAGATCGCCGCGATCCTTTCCGCGCCCCTGCCCGAGTCGGGGCTCAGGAGCACGACGGACCGGCCCGCCCCGGAGCCGGAGCACACCGCGGCGACCGCGTCGCGCAACGGCACCCAGGAGCGCGTACCGGCGGCCAAGGGGGTGCCGACGCCGAAGGACCTGGCCGCGCTGCGGGCGCCCGGCCCGCAGACCGCGCAGCAGCCCGCCGGGGCGACGCTGCGCTGGTCCTCCGACAAGGGGTGGGTGGACCGGCCGGTCGCGGCGGAGTCGTCGGAGGCCGCCGCCCTGCCCACGCTGGCCCAGCTGACGACCGCGGAGCAGCGGTGGGCCGACCGGGAGGAGGACATCACCACGGTCGGCGGCGATCCCTACGAGGTAGGACAGGTGTTCGCCCGGCGGTGGACCGAACGGCTTGCCGACAGCTCCTGTCTGCACAGGCTCTCCGGCATGTATCCGCGGGTGCCGCACCGCATCGACGGGGAACTGCTGCGTTACGCGGCCCGCTTCGGCCTGCTCGCCCACAAGGACGACCAGATCGACGAGAACGACCGGTACGCGATCCGGGCGGGATTCTGGCGGGAGATCGACCAGCGCACCACGACGGAACACGCGTCCGGCGGCGAGTAGCGCACGGACGGCTCGGGCGGGCCCCGGGGCCCGCCCGGCGTCCGCCACCCCTTACCCTCGTCCTTTGTGAACACGCGCACCGCACAGGCACCACGGCAGGATGACGATGTCGTGTGCGCCGTGCGCGGGCTGACCAAGACCTATCCGGCGGTACGAGGCCGGCGCGGCGCGCCCGGGACGCCCGAGGTGCGGGCCACCGACGGCGTACGGCTGGACGTCCGGCGCGGGGAGGTCTTCGGGTTGCTCGGACCGAACGGCGCCGGCAAGTCCACCCTCGTACGCCAGCTGACCGGGCTGCTGCGGCCCGATCGAGGCAGCGTCGAGATCCTCGGCCATGACATCGTGCGCCACCCCGAGCGGGCCGCGCGGATCCTCGCCTACCTCGGGCAGGAGTCCACCGCCCTCGACGAGCTGACCGTCTCCCTCGCCGCCGAGACGACCGGGCGGCTGCGCGGTCTCGAACTGCGCAAGGCCCGCGCGGAGCGGGACGCGGTGCTCGACGAGCTCGGGCTCACCCCGATCGCCGGACGCCCGCTGAAGAAGCTCTCCGGCGGTCAGCGCCGGCTCGCCTGCCTGGCCGCCGCCCTGATGGGACAGCGGCCGCTGCTCGTGCTCGACGAGCCGACCACCGGGATGGACCCCGTCGCGCGGCGCGCCGTGTGGGCGGCCGTGGACCGGCGCAGGGCCGAGCGCGGCACGACCGTGGTGCTGGTCACCCACAACGTCATCGAGGCCGAGACCGTCCTCGACCGGGTCGCCGTCCTCGACCGGGGGCGGGTCATCGCCTGTGACACCCCGGCCGGGCTCAAGGAGCGGGTCGCGGGCGAGGTCCGGGTCGAGCTCGTTTGGCGCGAGCGGGCGCCGCTGGAGGTCCCGGAGGTCGCGGCGCTGCGCGCCCGCGCGGTGGAGTCCGGACGCCGCTGGTCGCTGCGTATGGCCCCGGAGGAGGCACGTGCGGCCGTCGCCACGGTCACCGGCGGTGCCGCCTTCGTCGCGCTCGACGACTTCACCCTGGCCACGCCCAGCCTGGAGGACGTCTATCTGGCGCTCGGCGGCAGCACCCAGGGTCTGGTGAAGGCATGAGCGTCCGGGGCGCCGGAGCCGTATGCACCGGAAGGGGCGCCGTGTCCGCGGGGGACGGGACGGCGGCAGGAACGAAGAGGAGCAGCGCGACGTGAGTGTCGTACCCGCCGAGGTTCTGCCCGGCGCCCGGGTGGCGGAGGACGGCGGCCGACCCGCGGCCGGCCTGGGGCCGCGGGCACGGTTGTGGCCGTCGCTCGCCGCCGTGTACCGGGCGCAGCTCTCCCGGGCGCGGGTCGCGCGGATCCCGCTGCTGTTCGTGGCGACCTTCCAGTCGATCGGCATCATGATCATGATGCGCGGGGTCGTGGACAACGGGGGCGACGCCCGCTCCGTGGTCGCCGGGTCGTCGGTGCTGGTGGTCGCGTACGTCGGTCTCAATCTGCTCGCGCAGTACTTCGGGCAGCTGCGGGCCAGCGGCGGCCTCGACCACTACGCGACGCTGCCGGTGCCGGCCGCCGCGGTGGTCCTGGGGGCTGCGGGCGCCTATGCGTCCTTCACCGTGCCCGGGACCGTGGTGACCGCCGTCTTCGGATGTGTGCTGTTCGGGCTGCCGCTCGCCCATCTGTGGGTGCTGGCCGCGGTGATCCCGCTCTCCGGAGCCGCGCTGTCCGGCCTCGGCGCCGCGCTCGGGCTGCTCGCGCCGCGTCCCGAACTGGCGACCCTGCTCGGACAGTTGGGAATGTCGGCGGCGCTGCTGCTGGGAGTGCTGCCGGCCCATCGGATGCCGGAGGCCATCCAGGTCCTACGGGATCTGCTGCCGTCCACCTATGGGGTCGAGGCGTTTGCGCGGACCTTCGGGGGGCACCCGGACTGGCCGTTCGTCCTGGGTGAGCTGGCCGTGTGCGCCGCTGTCGGAGCGGCCTCGCTGGCCCTGGCGACCTGGGCGTACCGCCGGGCGGCCGTCCGGTGACGCGGCTGACAGACACGACTGGCAGGATGTGAAGGTGACCGCTCCGTTGACTCCGCCTCCGCCGCCGCATGAACAGCCCCCGCACGCTTCGCACGACGGGTGGCAAGCCGTGTCCGTCCCTCCCGGGGCGGGCCCCGCTCCGCATGGTGCCACGGCCGCGTACGGCGCGGACGGACCCGGTATGAAGACCGAACTGCGGGAGGGCGCCGTGATCACGGTGGTCGTCGCCCTCGCCGGGGTGCTGCTGGGGGCGCTGTGGTCATGGCTCTCGCCGCATGTGCCGCTGGTGGGGGACATCGTCGACAACACCTGGGTCGTCTATCTGAAGGACACCGAGGGGGAGCAGGCCATCGGGGTGGACGGGACATTCACGCTGCTCGCGCTCGGGTTCGGGGCGATCAGCGCGCTCGTCGTCTTCCTGCTGCGCAAGCGGGGCGGGGTGCCGCTGGTCGCGGCGCTCGCCCTCGGCGGGCTGCTCGGCTCCCTGCTCGCCTGGCGGGTGGGCATCTGGCTGGGGCCCCCGCAGAACGTGCTCGCGCAAGCCAAGGCCGTGGGCAAGGGTGTGACGTTCTCCGCGCCACTGAAGCTGGGCGCGAAGGGGGCGCTGCTGGCCTGGTCGGTGGCGGCGCTGGTGGTGCATCTCGGTCTGACGGCGCTGTTCGGCCCCCGGGACCCGGACCCCTACGCGACGCCCTACGAACCGGCCGCCCCGCCGGCGTCATAGGCTGCCCACACGGGCGCTCGGGCGGCCCGCGCGAGGGAAGTCCCCACTGGTGGGGCGCCGGGTCAGTCCCGTGAGGCGGCCCGGCGCCGGGTCGGTGGCGTGGTCACGCCGGACGGTGGCCGTGATTCGAGTGGCCCTTCTTCGTGCGCCATTTGCGCTTGCGTGTCCTCTTCGACATATTTCCGTACTAGCTCACGACGGGCCGTTCGTCGAGTCGTCAGGCGCGGCCGATGGGGGCCAGGGTCGCGTCCGTGAGGGCCGCCAGGTCCTCGGGGGACACCTCGACCTCCAGTCCCCGGCGGCCCGCCGACACGCAGATCGTGGCGTGCGACGACGCCGACGCGTCCAGGACCGTGCGCAGCTTCTTGCGCTGGCCCAGCGGGGAGATGCCGCCGCGCACATATCCCGTGGTGCGCTCCGCCAGTGCCGGGTCCGCCATCGCCGCCCGCTTGCCGCCCACGGCCGCCGCCAGCGCCTTAAGGTCCAGCGAGCCCGCCACCGGGACCACCCCGACCACCAGTGCGCCGTCCACGTCGGCCACCAGCGTCTTGAAGACCCGGTTGGGGGAGACCCCCGTCGCCTCGGCGGCCTCCTCGCCGTAGGAGGGGTGGGAGGGGTCATGGTCGTAGGAGTGGACCGTGAAGTCCACGCCGGCGGCCGTCAGCGCAACCGTCGCCGGAGTTCCGCCCGCCCGTCGCCCACCACCGGCTCCACTCGAATGCGCCCCCAGACTCCGTCCGGGGGCGCCCCCATCGCGCGCCCCTGATTCCTGCTTCTTCGCCTTCTTCGCCATCTGGCCTGTTCCTCGAAAGTCGTACGTCAGTTCAGACTCGTCGGGGCCTGCGTCAGGTCCGACGCCGGCAAGGACGGCAGGTTACGGATGAGCGCGGTCTCCGCGCGAAGGAGTTTCAGCTCGTCCCGCAGGCGCGAGGCGGTGTCCGGGGCCTGCAGCAGCCGCTGCTTCGTCGGCGTGTCCAGCATCACCGCGGCCGCCACCAGGTAGGACACCACCGCCGGTTCGTCCGGCAGTTCCGCGCCGGTGGACAGGGACCTCTCCCGCGCGCCCGCGAGCCGCTTCTGGTACTGGCGGAACGCCCGCAGCACGCCCTCGGCAAGGGCACCGGCCTCGTCGCCCGGCTCCTCCGGCAACTCCTCCAGCTCGGCCGTCAGATAGGGACCCGACGCGTCCACCGAGAGCAGCCGGACCCGTGTCGTGCCCGTCGCGAGCACCTCGAACGTGCCGTCGGCCCGCTCCCGGATCGTCGCCGCGTCCGCGATGCAGCCCACCCCGTGGAACGCCTTGGCCGGTTCGGAGCCGAAGCCTGCCGCCGGTCCGCGCTCGGGCAGGGCGGTGGGATCGGGCATGCCCGACGCGCTCGGCGCCACCTCGTGGCCGTCACGGATGGCGACGACGGCGAAGCGGCGCGGTTCGTCCTCGGGGGTCTTCAGCAGATCGCGCATCAGGGCGCGATAGCGCTCCTCGAAGACGTTCAGCGGGAGCACGAGCCCCGGGAACAGCACCGAGTTCAGCGGGAAGAGTGGGAGTCGGACGGTGGTCACGACCGGAAAGCCTAATGGTCGCGGGCGGGTGCGTGTCCGGCGCGTTCACTCCGTGGGAGAACCGGGCCCGCCGACGGGACGGCTCGCAGCGCCGCCGGTTCCCGGCACACGCCCCTGCGCAGGTCCAGGAAACGGCCCAGCGGATCGTCCGAGAACCGGTCCCAGGGGAAGGAGGTGGCGTACGGGCCGATCAGGCGCAGCTGGGTCAGCGCGTCCGGCCTGCGCTCCAGCGTGACCAGGACGTACGCGAGGAGATTGCGGACCTCCGCGAGCCGGGGATCGGCGGGCGCGTACCGTGCCGACAGCGCGATCGAGCGGTCCGTCGCGGCGTGCAGCCGGTCGCGGGACACCGTCGCGCCGCCGCCGTCCGTCAGATACGCGAAGGCGGCCCGCAGGGGCAGGGCCTGCATCAGGGAGCCGGGCGGCGTGTCGTGCGCGGCGGTCTCGGCGAAGTCGAAGCACTCGCCGTGCGAGCCGTGCCAGACGGCCGAGAGATACGCGAGGGCCGCGGCATGGCAGCCGTAGTGGTGGGGGGAGCGGCGCACCGCCTCCCCCCACAGCCGCTCGAACGCGATGTGGTCGGCGTCGACGCCGCGTGCGTGGTCGAGCGCCACCCGCCACGGCACCGGGTCCCGGGGATCGCCCTCGGTCGCCGCCGCGACCAATGGGCCGACCTCGCGCAGGAGTTCGGCACGGGCCGGTGACTCCCAGCCGCGGGCCACCGCCAGCTCCGCCTTGACCAGCAGCGCGTCCGGATCGTTGGGGGCGGTGGCGCACCAGCGTGTGAACCACTCGTCCCGGGAGCGCGCGAAGGCGGCGAGCCGCGTCACATACCGGTCGCGGTCCTCCCACTCACCGGCCTTCCGGGTCGCCGCGAGCAGTTCGGCCGCCGGACCGTGGTCGCCGAGTCCCGCGGCCACCAGCGCGGGGGCCAGTCGCGGGTCGGGCGCGTCGAGCAGGACGTCGTCGTCCGCGGGCAGCCCGTCGGCGGGGTGGGGGGAGTTACCTGCCATCCGTGTCGTACGGAGGAGCGCGCGCAGCAGTGCCATGGTGTCGACCATTGAAAAGGCGCAGGTCGGGGCACGCCAGCACGTTTCCGTAACCGACATTTAGTTGTACTCTCAACAGTCAAGAGTCGGTAAAGGTCGTGTTCGTGGCTGTTGGGTCGCTATGCGCCGGCTGTGCCGAAGTCCTGCGGTTTCATGAGTCCGCCGTGGTGCCGCGCGCCGGCCTCAGCCGCGCCGCAGCAGCCTGGTCGCGCCCGCCGCGACCGTCGTCGCCAGGATCCAGCCGAGCAGGATGACCACCGCCGACGCCCACTGCCATCCCCCGCTCAGCTGCCACTGGCCCGCCTGGCCGAGGTCGATGACCGGCAGCAGCAGGTCCAGGGCGAACAGGGAGGGGTTCCATGCCGGGTGCCCGTCCTTGTTGACCGGCGGATGGCTCGCGTGCGAGAAGGCGACTGAGGCCGCCGCCCACAGCACCGCCATCCACACCGCCGCTCGGCCCGGCCGGTAGCCGTAGGCGACCGTCCAGTCCTGTACGTACCCCCACAGCTTCGCCGCGGGCGGCAGTGTCTCGCGCCGCCGCCGCTGCTTCGCCAGGAGCACCTCGCGCGCGTCCTCGTCCTCCCCGGAGTTGCGCAGCACCGTCGCGAGCCGCTCGTAGGGCTCGGGGTTGTACTCGGCGGTCGCCGCCGCCACCCACTCCAGGCGCCGGGCGAGCGGGAAGGCGTCCTGCGGGACGAGGTTCTCGTAGGCGAAGCCGCCCATGTGCAGATCGCCGGTGCCCGGCCAGCTGGTCGACCGGTCGACCAGGTTCACGATCCGCGCGCCCGACAGGACCACCTTGCCGCGCCCCGGCAGCTCGCCCAGGAAGCGCAGCTCGGGCGTCTGGACCCGGAGCAGGGACAGCTCCTGGCCGTCGTCGAGGACGAACCGGGCCCGGTCCAGGTCGACCGCGTCCCCGAACCGCCCGTCGTCCAGCCGGATGCCGCCCCGGCACTCGAAAGGCTGCACCCGGGTGCCGCGAGCGGGGGTGGTGCCGCTGGTCAGCAGTGGATTGCCGACGCCCGCGGGGGTCAGGTACAGCGTCCGCTCGACCGTCAGCTGCGGGGCGTTCAGTGCCAGCCGGGAGTACGGGTTGGCCAGCCGGGCGCCGCGCAGGCTCAGCGAGACGCCGACGGTGGCGCTGCGCAGGCTCAGCTCGCCGTACGACTCCAGCATCTCGGCCTGGAGGTCCTGCCCGACGCTCAGCCCGTCCGCGGTGATCGAGCGGCCCCGCCGGTCCCGGTGGACGACGGCCTGGTTGAGCAGCAGATCGGTGCCGATGTGCGCGTCGGTGAGCCGTACGCCGCCCTCGAAGCGGCAGCGCGGCAGATGCAGATCACCCTCCGTGTGCACCCGAGCCGCCTCCAGGCGCGGCGCCGAGCAGTTCACCAGCCGCAGGGTGGTGAAGCGGGCCTCCGGCAGGAGGACCTCGTTCTCGAACCGGCAGCCCTTCAGCTCCACGAAGGGGACGATCGTGCCGCCCGCCAGATCCAGCGTGTCCGTGATCCGCACGCCGGTCAGCTTGAGCGAGGACACGCGCCCCGCCAGCGCGGGCGGGCCGCCCAGCAGCAGCCAGGCCACGATGCGCGCGCGGACGCTGCGCTCGGGCCCCCAGGGACGGTCGCCGTGCGGATCGTCCACGTCGGCGTCCCCGCTGCGCAGGTCGTACGCGCTGCCGTTGCGGAAGGCCTGCCACATGCCCGCCTCGGTGGCGGTCAGATCGTCCGGCAGGTCCCCGGCGCGGAAGCCGGCACCCTCGGTCACGGCGCTTCCTTCCTCCCCGGCTACTCGCGAGTTTCGTACGACCGTTCATGCCCGTTGTGTGACGGACCGAACGCCATGGGTGACGGTGATCTTCCGGATCCCGTCTCAGCCATCGGATCCGGCCACCCCTGGCGGCCCTCGGTGGCTTCCAAACCACTCGATCCGGCCATCACCCGCCCGGTGACCACCGCCCCGGGGTAGAGCCGGGAGGGCCGAGCGGACGGACGGCGCACGACAGGACGGACGGGCGGCGCACGAAGGGGCGGACGGGCGCGCGCCGGAAACCGTGGGCCCGGCGGGCGCTCGACGGGCGGACCGGCGGCGCGCAACGGCGCTCGACACGCCGTCGCACTCCGCGTCGCGACACCGACACGCCGACGCCCCACGGGCTCGGCCGCGGCCCGCGCCGCCCGGCCCCCGGGTGCGCCCGGTCCCCGCCTCCGGTCCGGCCGCCGTCGTCCGGCCCAGGCCGGCCGCGGTCCCTCACCCCTCCGCCGCGCGGAACCGGTCCCGCTCCCGACCCTCGCCACGGATCCCGTTCGCCCGCCCACGCTCCGTATCAGCCACTGATACGGCCGTCCGCCGTCTCGGCGCCGTCTGAGAGAATTGGCCCTGTGATCTCCCGAATCGATCTGCGCGGCGATGCCCTCCCCGAGGGTCCCGCCCTGCGTGACCTGCTGCCCCGAGCCGACTTCGACGTTCAGGCCGCCCTGGAGAAGGTGCGTCCGATCTGCGAAGCCGTGCATCATCGTGGCGACGCGGCGCTGATCGACTTCGCCGAGAAGTTCGACGGGGTGCGGCTGGCGTCGGTGCGGGTGCCGGCCGAGGCCCTCAAGGACGCCCTGGAGCAGCTCGACCCGGCCGTGCGCGCGGCCCTGGAGGAGTCCATCCGCCGCGCCCGGCTCGTCCACCGCGCACAGCGCCGCACCACGCACACCACCCAGGTGGTGCCCGGCGGCTCGGTGACCGAGAAATGGGTGCCGGTCGAGCGCGTCGGGCTGTACGCGCCCGGCGGACGCTCCGTCTACCCCTCGTCCGTGATCATGAACGTGGTGCCCGCCCAGGAGGCCGGCGTCGAGTCGATCGCGCTCGCGTCCCCCGCGCAGGCCGAGTTCGACGGGCTGCCGCACCCGACGATCCTCGCCGCGTGCGCCCTGCTGGGCGTCGACGAGGTATACGCGGCGGGCGGCGCGACCGCCGTCGCGATGTTCGCGTACGGCACCGAGTCCTGCCCGCCCGCCACCATGGTCACCGGCCCCGGCAACATCTGGGTCGCCGCCGCCAAGCGCTACTTCACGGGCAAGATCGGCATCGACACCGAGGCCGGCCCCACCGAGATCGCGATCCTCGCGGACGGGACCGCCGACCCGGTGCATGTGGCCTCCGACCTGATCAGCCAGGCCGAGCACGACCCGCTGGCCGCAGCCGTACTGGTCACCGACTCGGCGGAGCTGGCCGACGCGGTGGAGCAGGAACTCAAGCCGCAGGTGGAGGCCTCCCGGCACGTGGAGGACCGGATCCGCCCGGCGCTCGCGGGCAAGCAGTCCGCGATCGTGCTGGTCGACGGCGTCGAGGAGGGCCTGCGGGTGGTCGACGCGTACGGCGCCGAGCACCTGGAGATCCAGACGGCGAACGCCGCCGCGGTCGCCGACCGCGTGCGCAACGCGGGCGCTATCTTCGTCGGCCCCTGGGCCCCGGTGTCCCTGGGCGACTACGCGGCCGGCTCCAACCATGTGCTCCCGACCGGCGGCTGCGCCTGCCACTCCTCGGGCCTGTCCGTCCAGTCCTTCCTGCGCGGCATCCATGTCGTCGACTACACCGAGGACGCGCTGGCCGAGGTCGCGCACCACGTGGTGACGCTGGCGGAGGCGGAGGACCTGCCCGCGCACGGTGCGGCGATCAAGGCCAGGTTCGGCTGGAAGGTACCGACGAGCAAGTGAGCTTCGAAATCGACGATCTTCCCGTACGGGACGAGCTGCGCGGCAAGTCCCCCTACGGCGCGCCCCAACTGGACGTCCCCGTACGCCTGAACACCAATGAGAACCCCTATCCGCTGCCCGAGCCGCTGGTCGAACGGATCGCCGAGCGGGTGCGCGAGGCCGCCCGCGGCCTGAACCGCTACCCGGACCGTGACGCGGTCGAGCTGCGCACCAGGCTCGCCGAGTATCTGACGAAGAGCGGCGGCCACCGGGTCGGCGTCGAGAACGTGTGGGCGGCCAACGGCTCCAACGAGGTCATCCAGCAGCTGCTGCAGACCTTCGGCGGGCCCGGCCGCACGGCGATGGGCTTCGAGCCGTCGTACTCGATGCATGCGCTCATCTCGCGCGGCACGGGCACCGGCTGGATCTCGGGACCGCGCAACGAGGACTTCACGATCGACGCCGGTGCCGCCGGGAAGGTGATCGCCGAGCACCGGCCCGACGTCGTCTTCATCACGACCCCGAACAACCCCACGGGCAACGCGGTCCCGGCGCGGACCGTCCTCGCCCTGTACGAGGCGGCGCAGGCCGCGCGGCCGTCCATGGTCGTCGTGGACGAGGCGTACATCGAGTTCAGCCACGGCGACTCGCTGCTGCCCCTCCTCGAAGGTCGGCCGAATCTCGTCGTCTCACGGACGATGTCGAAGGCGTTCGGGGCCGCCGGCCTCCGCCTCGGTTATCTCGCCGCGCACCCGGCGGTCGTGGACGCCGTCCAGCTCGTCCGGCTGCCGTACCACCTCTCCGCGATCACCCAGGCGACCGCCCTGGCCGCTCTGGAGCACACGGACACGCTGCTGAAGTACGTCGAGCAGCTGAAGTCGGAGCGGGACCGGCTGGTTGCCGAGCTGCGCGCGATCGGCTTCGAGGTCACCGCGTCCGACGCGAACTTCGTGCAGTTCGGGCGGTTCGAGGACGCCCACGCCGCCTGGCGGGAGATCCTCGAACGGGGCGTCCTGGTCCGCGACAACGGCGTGCCGGGATGGCTGCGGGTCACCGCCGGAACCCCCGAAGAGAACGACGCGTTCCTCGACGCGGTACGTGAACTGAAGAAGGAGCAGAGCGCATGAACCGCGTTGGGCGCGTGGAGCGCACCACCAAGGAGACCTCGGTGGTCGTCGAGATCGATCTCGACGGCACCGGCCGGACCGACATCTCGACCGGGGTCGGCTTCTACGACCACATGCTCGACCAGCTCGGCCGGCACGGTCTGTTCGACCTGACCGTGAAGACCGAGGGCGATCTGCACATCGACTCGCACCACACCATCGAGGACACCGCCCTCGCCCTCGGCGCCGCCTTCAAGCAGGCGCTCGGCGACAAGGTCGGGATCTACCGCTTCGGCAACTGCACGGTCCCGCTGGACGAGTCCCTCGCCCAGGTCACCGTCGACCTGTCCGGGCGCCCGTACCTCGTGCACACCGAGCCCGAGAACATGGCGCCCATGATCGGCGAGTACGACACCACGATGACCCGGCACATCCTGGAGTCCTTCGTCGCCCAGGCCCAGATCGCGCTGCATGTGCACGTGCCCTACGGGCGCAACGCCCACCACATCGTGGAGTGCCAGTTCAAGGCACTGGCCCGGGCTCTGCGTTACGCCAGCGAGCGCGACCCGCGCGCGGCCGGCATCCTCCCGTCCACGAAGGGTGCGCTGTAAGCCATGAACAGCACCTCGACCGTCCTCATCGTCGTCGGGCTCTTCCTCGTCGGCGGGATCATCTCCTTCGCCAAGCAGCAGATGCCGAGGAGCCTCATCGTGCTGCTCTCGATCGGCGCCGGCATGTGCCTGGTGGCCGGCGTCATGCGACTGGGGGTGTGGAGTTGAGCGACCCGAAGAAGGTAGTCGTCTTCGACTACGGCTTCGGCAACGTCCGTTCCGCCGAGCGCGCCCTCGCGCGCGTGGGCGCGGACGTCGAGATCACCCGCGACTACGACCGGGCCATGAACGCCGACGGCCTGCTGGTGCCGGGCGTCGGCGCCTTCGCCGCCTGTATGCAGGGTCTGCGCGGGGCGCGCGGCGACTGGATCATCGGCCGCCGGCTGTCCGGCGGACGCCCCGTGATGGGCATCTGCGTCGGCATGCAGGTCCTGTTCACCCGCGGCATCGAGCACGGTGTGGAGGCCGAGGGCCTCGACGAGTGGTCCGGCACGGTCGGGCCGCTCCAGGCCGACGTCGTGCCCCACATGGGCTGGAACACGGTCGACGCACCCGCCGACTCCGAGCTGTTCGCCGGGCTGGACGCGGACACGCGGTACTACTTCGTGCACTCCTACGCCGTCCACGACTGGCAGCTGGAGACGCACAACCCGACACTGCTCGCCCCCAAGGTGAGCTGGTCGACGCACGGCAAGCCGTTCGTGGCGGCCGTGGAGAACGGGGCCCTGTGGGCCACCCAGTTCCACCCCGAGAAGTCCGGCGACGCCGGAGCGCAGCTGCTCATCAACTGGATCGGAACCCTGTAGACCATGCCCAAGCTCGAACTCCTCCCCGCCGTCGACGTCCGCGACGGCCAGGCCGTGCGTCTCGTCCACGGCGAGTCCGGCACGGAGACCTCCTACGGCTCCCCGCTGGAGGCTGCCCTCGCCTGGCAGCGGGCGGGCGCCGAGTGGCTGCATCTGGTCGACCTGGACGCCGCGTTCGGCACCGGCGACAACCGCGCGCTGATCGCCGAGGTCGCCCAGGCCATGGACATCAAGGTGGAGCTGTCCGGCGGTATCCGCGACGACGACACGCTGGCCGCCGCCCTGGCCACCGGCTGCACTCGGGTGAACCTCGGCACGGCCGCCCTGGAGGCCCCGGAGTGGGTCGCCCGGGTGATCGCGGACCACGGCGACAAGATCGCGGTCGGTCTGGACGTACGCGGCACGACCCTGCGCGGCCGCGGCTGGACCCGTGACGGCGGCGACCTCTACGAGACGCTGGAGCGGCTGAACAAGGAGGGCTGCGCGCGCTACGTCGTCACCGACATCGCCAAGGACGGCACCCTCCAGGGCCCCAACCTCCAGCTGCTGAAGAACGTCTGCGCCGCCACCGACCGCCCGGTCGTGGCCTCCGGCGGTGTCTCGTCGCTGGACGACCTGCGGGCGATCGCCGACCTCGTCCCCCTCGGTGTCGAAGGGGCGATCGTCGGGAAGGCCCTGTACGCGAAGGCGTTCACGCTCGAAGAGGCCTTGGAGGCTACGTCGTGAAAAAGGACAGGTTGTCATGACGTCGGAATCCGTGCGGCGGGTGCAGAGCGGAAGTCCCTGGGAAGAGAGTTTCGGCTTCGCACGCGCCGTCGCGGTGGGCGACCGTGTGCTGGTGGCCGGCACCACCTCCTTCCGGGGAACGGTGCTGTACGGGGAGGGCGACCCGTACGAGCAGGCGAAGGTGGCGTTCGCCGGCGCGCTGGAAGCGATCGCGGAGTTCGGGCTCGGTCCCGAGTCGGTGCTCCGGACCCGGATGTATCTGACCCATCTGCGGGACGTCGACGAGGTGGGCCGGGCCCACAAGGAGATCTTCGACTCCGTCCGCCCGGCCGCGACCCTGCTGGTCGTGGAGGGGTTCGTCGACCCGCGCATCCTGGTCGAAGTGGAACTGGAAGCCTTCCGAGGCTAGAGGCAGCCTTCCGAGGCTGGAAGCAGCAAGAGGAGCCGTGGATTCATGACCCTGGCGGTCCGAGTCATCCCCTGCCTGGACGTGGACAACGGCCGGGTCGTCAAGGGTGTCAACTTCCAGAACCTGCGCGACGCGGGCGACCCCGTCGAGATGGCCAAGGTGTACGACGCCGAGGGCGCCGACGAGTTGACGTTCCTGGACATCACCGCGTCCTCCGGCAACCGTGAGACGACGTACGACGTGGTGCGCCGCACCGCCGAGCAGGTCTTCATCCCGCTGACGGTCGGCGGCGGGGTCCGCACGGCTGAGGACGTGGACAAGCTGCTGCGGGCGGGCGCCGACAAGGTGGGCGTGAACACGGCCGCGATCGCCCGCCCGGACCTGATCCGGGAGATCGCCGAGCGGTTCGGACGGCAGGTGCTGGTGCTGTCGGTCGACGCGCGCCGCACCGAGACCGGCGCGTTCGAGGTGACCACCCACGGCGGCCGCCAGGGCACCGGCATCGACGCGATCGAGTGGGCGCACCGGGCCGCCGAGCTGGGCGCGGGCGAGATCCTGCTCAACTCGATGGACGCGGACGGCACCAAGGACGGCTACGACCTGGAGATGATCGCGGCCGTGCGCAAGCATGTGACGGTGCCCGTGATCGCGTCGGGCGGCGCAGGCCGGGCGGCCCACTTCCCGCCGGCCGTCGCGGCGGGCGCGGACGCGGTGCTCGCGGCCTCCGTGTTCCACTTCGGGGACCTGCGCATCGGCGAGGTGAAGGCGACGCTGCGGGAGGCCGGACACCCGGTCCGGTGACACCGTCTTCGGCCTGAGCCCCGGTCGCCTCGCGGAGGCCGGGGTTTCTTTTCGGGCAGATACGAAAGAGAAGTTGCGCAAAATCTGTTGTGCAATTTTTCTTTCGTATCTACGGTGAGGGCATGACCGACAGAGAGCGGGACCGCCGCATCAGTGATCTGGGCACGCTCAAGGCGCTGGCCCACCCGCTGCGGATCAAGGTGTACCGGGGGCTGACCATCGCGCGGGCCGCAACCGCCTCGCAGCTGGCCGAGCAGGTCGACGAGGCCGTCTCACTGGTCAGCTACCACCTGCGCAAACTCGCCGAGTACGGGCTGATCGAGGAGGCCGAGCCCCGCAGTACGGACAGCCGGGAGCGCTGGTGGCAGCCGGCGTCCGACGGCGTGCGCATCCGCGACGAGGACTTCCGGGACGCCCCGGAGAAGGCGGCGGCGCACACGGCGGCCAGCCGTCTCTTCCTCGAGCAGCGGAACGAGATGTACCGGCGCTATCTGGACGAGCGGGCGCACTGGAGCCCCGAGTGGACCTCCGCCGCCGAATCCGCCGAGTCGGTGCTGCGGCTCACCGCCGGCGAACTGGCCGAGCTGGCCGTGGACATGCTCGCCCTGGTCCGCAGGTACGAGGAGCGCGGCCGGGCCGCCGAAGCGGCGGGCGACACCCAGGGCCGCGAGAACGTCGCCGTGCACACGTACGCCTTCCCCTTCCGCGTCTGAGAGGACCTCCGCGTGACCTCCACCGCCCTGCGTCCGGCTCCCGTCGCCGAACGCCCCGCCCACCGCGACGGCAACGTCCTGCGCTGGCTCGCCGCCTACACCTCGTCGATGGTCGGCGACAACGTCTACTACCTCGCGCTCTCCTGGGCCGCGGTGCAGGCCGGGTCGCCCGCGCAGGCCGGAATGGTGACGGCGGCCAGCGCCCTGCCCAGGGCCCTGCTGATGCTGGGCGGGGGAGTGGTGGCCGACCGGTTCGGGCCGCGGAAGGTCGTCATCGGCAGCGACGCCGTGCGCTGCGTCGCCGTCCTGGGAGTGGCGGGACTGCTGTGCGCGACCCGGCCGGGGCTGTGGCCGTTGTTCCTGGTCTCCCTGGTCTTCGGCACCGTGGACGCCGTGTTCATGCCCGCGGTGGGTGCCCTGCCGGCCCGGGTGACGAGCCGGGACCAGCTCGCACGGGTGCAGGGCATGCGGGCCCTCGCGATCCGGTTCGCGAGCGTCGTGGGCGCGCCGCTCGGCGGCCTCGGTGTGGCGCTCGGCGGCGCGGCGGCGGCGTTCGGGCTCGCCGGGCTGCTGATCGCCGTGTCGGTACCGCTGCTCGTCCTCGTACGGATACGGGAGCTGCCCCCGGACGACGCCCCCGGCACACCCGCCACGACCGCCTGGAGCGACCTGGTGGCGGGCCTGCGCTACATCCGCCGCCACCGCGTCCTCGCCCCGCTGGTGCTGACCATAGCCCTGGGCGACCTCGGCTTCGTCGGCCCGCTCAACCTGGGCCTGACCCTGCTGGCCGACGAGCGCGGCTGGGGAGCCGCGGGGATGGGCTGGGTGCTGGCCGGCTTCGGGACCGGGGCGGGGGCCGTCTCGCTGCTGCTCACGATGCGCGGACGGCTGCCGCACGCCGGGCGGATGATCGCGTTCGCGATCATCGCGGGCTCCGTCGCGATCGGGGCCCTCGCCTACGTCCCGACGGTCGCCGCCGCCGCCGGAGTGGCCGTCCTCATCGGTCTGCTCACCGGCCTGAGCGGCGTGATGTGCGGCGCGCTGCTGCAGACCCAGTCCGACCCCGCCTACCTGGGGCGTGTCACCGCCGTCTCCAGCCTGGTCAGCCTCGGCTTCGCCCCGCTCAGCATGCCGCTGTCCGCCGCCGCGATCGGCCTCTGGGGCACCGGCCCGGTGTTCGTCGTGAGCGCGGCGGTCTGCGGGCTCAGCGGGGTCGTCGCCCTCGGCGCCCGCGATCTGCGCCGCGCCGAGCTCCCCCGCTGAGCGCCCCCCTCAGATGCCGAGCTCCTTGGCGTCCTGCACCTTCGCGACCGCCTCCTTGTCGCCCGTCAGCTCCACGTCCGCCACCTGTTGCCGCCCGAGCGCGAACATCAGCAGTTCCGAGGGCCGGCCGGTCACCGTCACGACCGGCGTGCCCCGGTGCGCGACCGCCGTCTGCCCGTCCGGACGGCGCAGCACCAGCCCCGTCGGCGCCTTGCGGCCGGTCAGCCGCGCCGTGCGCTCCAGGCGCGCCCACAGGGCGTCCTGGAAGACGGGGTCGAGCTCGCGCGGGGTCCAGTCGGGCTGGGCGCGGCGGACGTCCTCCGTATGGACGTAGAACTCGACCGTGTTCGCCGCCTCGTCGAGCTGCTTGAGCTGGAAGGGCGAGAAACGCGGCGGCCCGGTGCGGATCAGCTGGATCAGCTCCTCGTAGGGCTTCGCGGTGTACTCCTCCATCACCCTCTCCAGCCGCGGCGCGAGCTGCTTGACCAGCACGCCGCCGGCCGCGTCGGGGCGGCGTTCGCGGACCACGACGTGCGCGGCCAGGTCCCGGGTGTTCCAGCCCTCGCACAGCGTGGGCGCGTCCGGACCCGTGGCCTCCAACAGATCGGCGAGAAGAAGGCGTTCACGCTTCGCATGGGTCGACATGCAGTCAGCGTACGGCCGGGAGCACGGTCCGCCCAGCGGACGGTGACCGGTGATGACGGTGGGGCGCGGCACAATGGTCGTCATGACCAGTACGTCTGACCCCGCCAGGCCCAGCGGCCTGGACCCGAAGATCGCCGCGCGCCTCAAGCGCAGCGCCGACGGGCTGCTCCCCGCGATCGCCCAGCAGTACGACACCGGCGAGGTGCTGATGCTCGGCTGGATGGACGACGAGGCGCTGCACCGCACGCTGACCACCGGCCGCTGCACCTACTGGTCGCGCAGCCGCCAGGAGTACTGGGTCAAGGGCGACACCTCGGGCCATGTCCAGCACGTCAGGTCGGTCGCCCTGGACTGCGACGCGGACACCCTGCTCGTCAAGGTCGACCAGGTGGGCGCCGCCTGCCACACCGGGGACCGTACGTGCTTCGACGCCGATGTGCTGCTCGGGGACGCCGTGACCGGCGCCGCGTCGGCCCTGGATCAGTAGGGTCGGCCGCCATGGACCTCGAGACGTTCCGCAAGCTGGCCACCGACCGCCGCGTCATCCCGGTCACCCGCAAGCTCCTCGCCGACGGCGACACCCCCGTCGCGCTGTACCGCAAACTCGCCGGGGAGCGCCCCGGCACCTTCCTGCTGGAGTCGGCGGAGAACGGCCGCGCCGCGTACAAGTGGTCTCGCTACTCCTTCGTCGGCGTCCGCAGTGCCGCCACCCTGACCGAGCGGGACGGCGAGGTCCACTGGCTCGGCACCCCGCCGGTCGGCGTCCCGGTCGACGGCGACCCGCTGGCCGCCCTCCGGGCCACCATCGAGGCCCTGCACACGCCTCACCAGGAGGGTCTGCCGCCGTTCACCGGAGGCATGGTCGGCTATCTGGGCTACGACATCGTGCGCCGGCTGGAGAAGATCGGCCCGGGCGAGCGGGACGAGCTGCGGCTGCCCGAGCTGACCATGCTCCTCAGCAGCGACCTCGCGGTGATGGACCACTGGGAGGGCTCCGTTCTGCTGATCGCCAACGCGATCAACCACAACGACCTCGACACCGGCGTCGACGAGGCCTACGCGGACGCCGTGGCCCGCCTCGACGCGATGGAGGCCGACCTCTCCCGCGCGGTCCCGCAGCCGGCCGCCGCCCTCCCGCCCTCCGAACTGCCCGAGTACACCGCCCGATGGGGCGGCGCGGACTTCCGGGCGGCCGTCGAGGACATCAAGGAGCGCATCCGCGCGGGTGAGGCCTTCCAGGTCGTGCCGTCGCAGCGCTTCGAAACCGCGTGCACGGCAAGCGCGTTGGACGTCTACCGGGTGCTGCGGGCCACCAACCCGTCCCCGTACATGTACCTGTTCCGGTTCCCCTACGGGGACGGAGATGCCTTCGACGTCGTCGGGTCCAGCCCGGAAGCGCTGGTGAAGGTGGAGGACGGCCGGGCCATGGTGCACCCCATCGCGGGCACCCGGCACCGGGGCGCGACCCCGCAGGAGGACCAGGCCCTCGCCGAGGAACTGCTGGCCGACCCCAAGGAGCGGGCCGAGCACCTGATGCTCGTCGACCTGGGCCGCAACGACCTGGGGCGGGTCTGCGAGCCCGGCTCGGTCGAGGTCGTCGACTTCATGTCCGTCGAGCGGTACTCGCACGTGATGCACATCGTCTCGACCGTGACGGGCCGGGTCGCGCAGGGGCGCACGGCCTTCGACGTCCTGACCGCCTGTTTCCCGGCGGGCACGCTGTCCGGCGCGCCCAAGCCCCGCGCGATGCAGATCATCGACGAACTGGAGCCGTCGCGGCGGGGGTTGTACGGCGGCTGCGTCGGCTACCTGGACTTCGCGGGCGACTCCGACACGGCCATCGCCATCCGCACGGCACTGCTGCGGGACGGCACGGCGTACGTCCAGGCGGGCGCGGGCATCGTGGCCGACTCCGACCCGGTCGCCGAGGACGACGAGTGCCGCAACAAGGCGGCGGCGGTACTGCGGGCGGTCCATACCGCCAATCGGCTGGGGCGATGAGCGGGGCCGGGCGAACCCGGGAGGCGGGGCCGGGAACCCGTTCCGGGCGGGTCTCCGAGCCTGTTCCCGGCGGGCTGGGCGGCGGAGCCGCCCGCCGGTTCCGGGCGTGTCGATCATCCGATAAAGGGGCCCGGGTGACGGTTCGCCCGAGGTTCAGGCGATAGTGGAGTACGTGACTGCCGTACCTCACCCCCGAACCGAGGCCGCCGCACCCGTCCGGTCCGGCCGCCGCAGCCTCGCCCTCGCCCTGCTGTCCGGGGCCCTCGGCGCGGCGGTGGCGCTGCTCGCCTCCAGACAGGGCTGGTCGGCGGGGACCGTGACGGTGGCCGGCGGAGACTTCCCGCTGACCGCCAAGGGCAGCGACGTCACGGGCGTGCCCGCCGCGCTCGCCATAGTGGGCCTCGCCGCGCTCGTCGCCGTCTTCGCCGTCCGCAGAGCCGGACGTTTCCTCGTCGCCGGACTGCTCGCGCTCTCCGGCGCCGGCGTCGTCGCGGCGGCGCTCCTCGGCGCCACGGACAGCTCCGCGCTGGACGAGAAGGCGGCCCAGGCGGCCGGCGACACC
Source organism: Streptomyces sp. NPDC052036 (assembly GCF_040680495.1). Classification (NCBI taxonomy): domain Bacteria; kingdom Bacillati; phylum Actinomycetota; class Actinomycetes; order Kitasatosporales; family Streptomycetaceae; genus Streptomyces; species Streptomyces sp. NPDC052036. Next base: position 57,496 of record NZ_JBFAWW010000004.1, read on the forward strand.
TCCGCGACCGCCTTCGCGCTCTCCCATACGGCATGGCCGTACGTGGCCGCGGCCGGCGGCGCGCTCCTGCTCCTGGCCGGACTGCTCGCCCTGCGCTACGGCCGCTTGTGGCCCGCCATGTCCGGCCGCTACGAGCGCGACGGCACGCCCCGGCCCCGCCAGGCGAAGCCCCTGGACCCCGACCGTCCCGAGGATCTCTGGAAGGCCCTCGACCGGGGTGAGGACCCCACGGGCGCCTGACCCGCGCCACCGCCCCGCGGCGAGCGTGCCGCAGGGGCGTGTCGCAGGCGGGTCCGGCTCTCCCGGGAGCGACCCCGAGCTCACCTCATCCGCGCGGGTGCGGGACAATGAGGCCCGAGCGCGCGGCTCACCCAACTCACGTACAGCCAGCAAGGAGCAAGTCATGGCGGGCAACAATCACGGTCACACCCCGGCCGCCTGGGCCGGTGTCATCGTCGCCTTCGTCGGTTTCTGTGTCTCGGGCGCCTTCACCGTGATGGCCCAGCCGATCGGTTTCTGGGCGGGCCTGGTGATCGTCGTCCTCGGCGGCGTCGTGGGCGGCCTCATGCGCCAGATGGGCTTCGGCCAGCCGAAGACCCCGGCGCACTCGGCGCACGAGCCCGCGAGCGCGAGCTCGACCAGCTGAACCCGTAGGGCCGGCAGGGCGCGCATCTGCCACGGCTCGTACGCTCTCCTCGGTGAGGCGGCCCCGACCGGTCCGGCGGCCGCCTCATGTGGTTCCTGCGGCACGGGGGCGGCGGGGCAGGCAGAATGCCTCCCGTGAACGCCGAGAACCCCAGCGTGGTGCCGCCCCGCGCGCGAACCGGAGCCGCCGCCGTGCTCCGGCGGACCGCCACGCCGGCCGGGGTGCTCGCGGGCGTCGTCGGCGCCTTCGTGTACGTCGGGGCCGTGGACCCCAACGAACCCGGCCACTACCCGGTCTGCCCGCTGCTGCGCTACACGGGCCTGTACTGCCCCGGCTGCGGAGGACTGCGCAGCGCGCACGCCTTTGTGCACGGGGACTTCCTGACGGCGCTCCAGGACAACGCGCTCGCCGTCGCCGGCTATCTGGGCTTCGCCGTGGTCTGGACCCTGTGGGCCGTGCACGCGGTACGAGGACCGCGGCGTCGGCGGCTGCGCTTCGACCCCGGCCCGGTCCCGCTGTGGGGCCTGGGCGCCCTGCTGCTGGTCTTCACCGTTGTCCGCAATCTGCCCTTCGGTGGCTGGCTGCACCCTTGACCGATGGGTGAATGCCCAGGTAGAGGGACGGCCGTCAACCTGATGCGAGATCTGCCCCATCCTCCGGATACCATCGCAGTGACCAGTGGTTCCGCCCGCGGGGCGGTCCCGGTGGACCGAGCCCCGAGGCGATATCAGCTTCTTCAATCCTCAACCGTCAGGAAGGGGGCCGCTCGCGTGAGTGTGCTCGACGAGATCATCGACGGAGTCCGTGCCGACCTCGCGGAGCGGCAGGCGCGCGTCAGCCTCGACGAGCTCAAGGAGCGCGCGGCGAAGGCACGCCCCGCCAAGGACGGCGTCGCGGCTCTGCGGGGCGACGGCGTCAAGGTGATCTGCGAGGTGAAGCGGTCCAGCCCCTCCAAGGGCGCGCTCGCCGCGATCGCGGACCCGGCTGCCCTCGCGGCGGACTACGAGGCGGGCGGCGCGGCCGTCATCTCCGTGCTGACCGAACAGCGCCGCTTCGGCGGCTCGCTGGCCGACCTGGAGGCCGTCCGCGCCCGGGTCGACATCCCGGTGCTGCGCAAGGACTTCATCGTCACCTCGTACCAGCTCTGGGAGGCCAGGGCCTACGGCGCCGACCTTGCGCTGCTGATCGTCGCCGCCCTCGACCAGCCCGCCCTGGAGTCTCTCATCGAGCGTGCCGAGTCCATCGGGCTCACCCCGCTCGTGGAGGTGCACGACGAGGACGAGGTCGAGCGGGCGGTGGACGCCGGCGCGAAGGTGATCGGTGTCAACGCGCGCAACCTGAAGACCCTGGAGGTCGACCGCACGACGTTCGAGCGGGTCGCCCCGGAGATCCCCGAGGGGATCGTGAAGATCGCCGAGTCCGGCGTCCGGGGACCGCACGATCTGATCGCATACGCCAACGAGGGCGCCGACGCGGTGCTCGTGGGCGAGTCCCTGGTGACCGGGCGCGACCCGAAGACCGCGGTCGCCGACCTGGTGGCGGCGGGCGCGCACCCGGCGCTGCGGCACGGCCGGGACTGACATGACGCCGGGACCGGCCCCGTGCCCCGCGCCTCGCGCGGGTCATCCGGACGGCCCCGGCCCGGTAGGGTTGGCCTCGATGATGCTTTCGATCACCATGGCGACCAGGGATCCGTATGCCCGGCTCGCCCGTGGGTGCCGGCCGCGTGGCTGCCGGGCGCCCGCGCGGCGGGTGCACGGGCGGCGGGTGCGGTACGTCATCGGTGACGAGCCGGGGCAAGTGAACGGGATGCGATGGCGTCGCCCGTGTGCGCGCCACTCGTGGTGACCTGAAACCGGATCCGCCCCGTCGGCCGGGTGCCCTCACCGGCCACCGGCCCATGAGGGGATGCCCGGCCCGCACCGCCGACGGCGGCGCCCCGGCCGTCCCGCCGCACTGCGGCGGGCCATGGACCGGCGGCGCAGTGGCAGCGGCGGCGCCATGGGCCTCCGGCTGCGGCCACCCGGGATCAGCGCGCGCACGCGACCGCAGATGATTCCCGTTCCGACCCACCCGGGGCTCCGCCCCTGTGAGGTATTCCGTATGCCCAGCGAATTCTTCGTTCCCGACCCCCAGGGTCAGGTTCCCAACGCCGAGGGGTACTTCGGCGCGTTCGGCGGCAAGTTCATCCCGGAGGCCCTCGTCGCCGCCGTGGACGAGGTCGCCGTCGAGTACGACAAGGCCAAGGCCGACCCCGAGTTCGCCCGCGAGCTCGAGGACCTGCTCGTGAACTACACCGGCCGGCCCAGCGCCCTCACCGAGGTGCCGCGCTTCGCCCGGCACGCCGGTGGCGCCCGGATGTTCCTCAAGCGCGAGGACCTCAACCACACCGGATCCCACAAGATCAACAACGTCCTCGGCCAGGCCCTCCTGACCAAGAGGATGGGCAAGACGCGGGTCATCGCGGAGACCGGAGCCGGCCAGCACGGCGTCGCCACCGCCACGGCCTGCGCCCTCTTCGGGCTCGACTGCACCATCTACATGGGCGAGATCGACACCCAGCGGCAGGCCCTCAACGTCGCCCGGATGCGGATGCTCGGCGCCGAGGTCATCGCCGTGAAGTCCGGCTCCCGCACCCTCAAGGACGCCATCAACGAGGCGTTCCGCGACTGGGTCGCCAACGTCGACCGCACCCACTACCTGTTCGGCACCGTGGCCGGCCCCCACCCCTTCCCCGCCATGGTGCGCGACTTCCACCGAGTGATCGGCGTCGAGGCGCGGCGGCAGATCCTGGAGCGCGCCGGGCGCCTGCCCGACGCCGCCGTCGCCTGCGTGGGCGGCGGCTCCAACGCCATCGGGCTCTTCCACGCCTTCATCCCCGACGCCTCCGTCCGCCTCATCGGCTGCGAGCCCGCCGGCCACGGTGTCGAGACCGGCGAGCACGCCGCCACCCTCACCGCGGGCGAACCCGGCATCCTGCACGGCTCGCGGTCCTACGTCCTCCAGGACGACGAGGGCCAGATCACCGAGCCGTACTCGATCTCCGCGGGTCTCGACTACCCGGGCATCGGCCCCGAGCACGCCTACCTCAAGGACAGCGGCCGCGGCGAGTACCGGGCCGTCACCGACGACGCGGCGATGCAGGCCCTGCGCCTGCTGTCCCGCACCGAGGGCATCATCCCGGCCATCGAGAGCGCCCACGCCCTCGCCGGCGCCCTGGAGATCGGCCGGGAGCTGGGCACGGACGGGCTGATCGTCGTCAACCTGTCCGGGCGCGGCGACAAGGACATGGACACGGCCGCCCGGTACTTCGGCCTGTACGACACCGACGCGTCCGTCGAGGCGGACGCCGACAGCGACACCGCCGAGATCGAGGGGGACGTCAAGTGAGCGGGAACATCCGACTGCTGTCCGACACCCTCGCCGCCGCGAAGGCCGAGGGACGGACCGCGCTCATCGCCTATCTGCCGGCCGGCTTCCCCACCGTCGACGGCGGCATCGCCGCGATCAAGGCGGTTCTGGACGGCGGCGCCGACATCGTCGAGGTGGGGCTGCCGCACAGCGACCCGGTCCTCGACGGCCCCGTCATCCAGACCGCCGACGACATCGCCCTGCGCGGCGGCGTCAGGATCGCCGACGTCCTGCGTACGGTCCGCGAGGCGCACGGGGCGACCGGGAAGCCGGTGCTCGTGATGACGTACTGGAACCCCATCGACCGCTACGGCGTGGAGCGCTTCACCGCCGAGCTGGCCGAGGCGGGCGGCGCCGGCTGCATCCTGCCGGACCTGCCCGTGCAGGAGTCGGCGCTGTGGCGGGAGCATGCCGAGAAGCACGGGCTCGCCACGGTCTTCGTGGTCGCGCCGAGCAGCAGGGACGGGCGGCTCGCCGAGATCACCGCTGCGGGCTCCGGCTTCGTCTACGCGGCCTCCCTCATGGGCGTCACCGGCACCCGTGAGTCGGTCGGCACCCAGGCCCAGGACCTGGTCCGGCGCACCCGGGCGACCACCGACCTGCCCGTCTGCGTCGGCCTCGGCGTCTCCGACGCCGCGCAGGCCGCCGAGGTGGCCGGTTTCGCCGACGGAGTGATCGTCGGCTCCGCGTTCGTGAAGCGGATGCTGGACGCGGAGGACGAGGCGGCGGCCCTCCAGGCCGTACGGACACTGGCGGGCGAACTGGCCGAGGGCGTGCGCCGCACCGGGTGACACGGCACCACGGGACACCCGAGGGAATTCACCCGAGAGGATGAATTCCGGGAGTCCCTGATCATTTCTCGCTCGAACGGGTGGACCTGGGACCGGGGAGGCGCGCTGCGCCTCCCCGGTTCGTTCTGCCGGATGTGAGCGAGAAGAACCGTGACGGAAAGCGCACCGCCCGTGAGCGGCTGGCGGACGAGCGACAGAGGCAGAGGAGCGCGGACAGGCGCCGCCGGGCGCTGATCGTGGGCGCGTCGATCGTGTGCGTCCTGGGCCTGGCGACGGTGGTGGGCCTCCTGGCGGCGAACGCCGGGAAGAGCGGCAAGAGCGGCGCCGCCGGTCCCGCCGTGGCGCCCTCGGGGGCGACGGGCAAGGACAGCCTCGCGATCCCGGTGGGCCAGGACTCCGCCAAGTCCACCCTCACGGTGTGGGAGGACTTCCGCTGCCCGGCCTGCCAGGCCTTCGAGACCACCTACCGCCCGACGATCCGCCAGCTGACCGACGCCGGAAAGCTCAGAGCCGAGTACCACCTGGTCACGCTCATCGACGGAAACACCGGCGGCAGCGGCTCCCACCGCGCGGCCAACGCCGCCGCGTGCGCCCAGGACGCGGGCAAGTTCCGCGACTACCACGACGTGCTGTACGAGAACCAGCCGAGCGAGACCGAGGACGGCTTCTCCGACAAGGCGAAGCTGATCGAGTTGGCGGGCAAGGTCCCCGGTCTCGACACGCCCGCCTTCCAGACCTGTGTGAACGACGGCACACACGACGGCTGGGTGGCGAAGTCGAACGACGCGTTCCAGAGCGGTGGCTTCAGCGGCACCCCGACCGTGCTCCTCGACGGCAAGAACATCTACACCGACCGGACGATGACCCCCGCGAAGCTGAAGCAGTTGGTGGAATCGGCGAACAAGTCCTGAGGCGGGCCACGCCCGGCGCGCCCCCGGCCCGCCACGCCGGGGGCGGCGTACGTTATGGACCCGTAGCCAGGTGAATTGCCGTGCTGCGCGTCCGGCACGGTAGCGTCGTTCCTGCCATGGAACTTGCCTACATCCCCAGCCCCTCGCGCGGAGTGCTGTACCTCGGCCCCATTCCGCTGCGCGGCTACGCGTTCTGCATCATCATCGGTGTCTTCGTAGCCGTGTGGCTCGGCAACAAACGCTGGATCGCCCGCGGCGGCCGCCCGGGCACCGTGGCCGACATCGCGGTCTGGGCGGTGCCCTTCGGCCTCGTCGGCGGACGGCTCTACCACGTGATCACGGACTACGAGCTGTACTTCAGCGACGGCCGTGACTGGGTGAACGCGTTCAAGGTCTGGGAGGGCGGACTCGGCATCTGGGGCGCCATCGCGCTCGGGGCGATCGGCGCCTGGATCGGCTGCCGCCGTCGGGGCATCACCCTGCCCTCGTACGCCGACGCCGTCGCCCCCGGTATCGCCTTCGCGCAGGCGATCGGCCGCTGGGGCAACTGGTTCAACCAGGAGCTGTACGGCCGGCCGACGGACCTGCCGTGGGCGCTGCACATCACGTCCTCGGCGGGCGGCCGGGTGCCCGGCTACTACCACCCCACGTTCCTGTACGAGTCGCTGTGGTGCGTCGGGGTCGGGTTCCTGGTGATCTGGGCGGACCGCCGCTTCCGGCTGGGGCACGGCCGGGCCTTCGCGCTGTACGTGGCCGCGTACTGCGTGGGCCGCGGCTGGATCGAGTACATGCGGGTCGACGACGCGCACCACATCCTCGGCCTGCGGCTGAACGACTGGACCGCCATGCTGGTGTTCCTGGGCGCGGTCGTGTACATCGTGGTCTCGTCGCGGCTGCGGCCGGGCCGCGAGGAGATCGTGGAGCGGGGCGCCTCCGACGGCGAGACCGGGGAGGACGGCGGTTCCGCGGCTCTGGAGAAGAAGCCGGAGCAGTCCGACGAGAAGCCGGAGTCCGCAGACGTGAAGCGCGGGCAGTCCGACGAGAAGCCGGACCAGGCCGAGGACGAGCCGGACCAGGCCAAGGACGAGCCCGCGGCACCGGCTCCGGGCGCGTCCGGGGCGGAGAAGACCACCGAGGACCCCGGCACCCCGCAGGACGCGAAGGCTCCGGCGGCGGACGAGGCCCGGTCGGCGAAGAAGAGCTGAGAAACGCTTTCCCACCGTCGGGGGCGCCGTATCACGGGATACGGCGCCCCCGACGTGCTGCGGGGCACCGCCCGCCCTCAGCGCCTGCGGCGGGCCAGGGACAGCGTGGTGTGCGCCTCCCTGACCACCGCCGTGTCGACGAACCGACCGTCTGGGAGGGCCAGGGCGCCCGGCTCCCTGGCCGCCGCCTTCAGGACCTCCTCCGCCCACGAGATCTCCTCCGCGGTGGGCGCGTAGGCCCGCTCGATCACGGGGAGCTGGCGGGGGTGGATCGCCGCCCGCCCCAGAAAGCCCAGGGTCCGGCCACGGGCACAGGAGGCCGCCAGCCCTTCCAGATCCCTGGTGTCCGGGTAGATCGACTGGGCGGGCGGCGGCAGCGCGGCGGCCCGTGCGGCCACCACCACCCGGGCCCGCGACCAGTCCAGGCCCGCGTCCTCCCGTACCCCGAGATCCGCCCGCAGATCCGCCTCGCCCAGCGCGATGCCCCGCAGCGCCGGGTGCGCCGACGCGATCGTGTACGCGCGCTCCACCCCCAGGGCCGTCTCCAACAGCGCGTAGAGGGGGACCGCCCCGCCCGCCGCGCGAGCGGCCCGCCGCGCGACCTGCACCACGTCCGACGGTGACGTCACCTTCGGCAGCCTGAGGCCCGACAGACCGGGCAGGGCCGACAGCGCCGCGAGATCCGCCTCGGCCCACGGGCTGTCCAGCGCGTTCATCCGGACATGGACCGGCACCGGCACACGCTCGGACAGCCGTTCCGCCGTCGCCGCCCGCGCGAACTCCTTGCGGTCCGGGGCGACCGCGTCCTCCAGGTCGACCAGCACCACATCGGCCCCCGACAGCAGCGCCTTGCCGACCACCTCCGGACGGTCCCCGGGGGCGTACAGCAAGGTGAGCGGGGGGAAGCCCGGGCCCGCGCTCACAGGGTGCCCTCCGCCTCGAGCGCGGCGATCTCCCCGTCCGTGAGGCCCAGCTCGCCGAGGATCACCCGGGTGTCCGCGCCGTGCGGACGGCCCGCCCAGCGGATCGCGCCGGGCGTGGCGGACAGCCGGAAGAGCACGTTCTGCATCCGCAGCCGGCCCAGCTCCGGGTCGGGGACCGTGGTGATCGTGTCCAGCGCCGTGTACTGGGGGTCGGTCATGACATCCCGTACGTCCTGCACCGGGGCGACCGCCGCCTCCGCCTGTTCGAACTCCTTGAGCACCTCCGCCCGGGTGTGGCGGGCGATCCAGCCGCCGACCGCCTCGTCGAGCACATCGGCGTGCCGGGCCCGGTCCTCGCCGCTCGCGAACCACGGCTCCTCGATCACCTCCGGACGGCCCACCAGACGCATCACCCGCTCGGCGACGGACTGCGCGGAGGTGGACACGGCGACCCAGCCGCCGTCCGCGGTGCGGTAGGTGTTGCGCGGGGCGTTGTTCTGGGAGCGGTTGCCGGTGCGCCCCTGGACGTGGCCCAGCTGGTCGTACCAGATCGGCTGCGGCCCGAGGACCGTGAGGATCGGTTCGATGATCGCCAGGTCCACGACCTGTCCCGCGCCGGTGCGGTCCCGGCCCGTGAGGGCGGTCAGCACCGCGTACGCCGTCGTCAGGGCCGCGATCGAATCGGCCAGCCCGAACGGCGGGAGCGTCGGGGGCGCCTCCGGCTCCCCGGTGATCGCCGCGAACCCGCTCATCGCCTCCGCGAGCGTGCCGAAGCCGGGGCGGTGCGCGTAGGGCCCGAACTGGCCGAACGCGGTCACCCGGGCGAGGACCAGCCGGGGGTTCGCGGCCGACAGCTCGTCCCAGCCCAGACCCCACTTCTCCAGCGTGCCGGGGCGGAAGTTCTCGATCACCACGTCGGCGGTCGCGGCCAGGCGCAGCAGCGTCGTCCGCCCGCCCGGCCGGGACAGGTCCAGGGTCATCGTGCGCTTGTTGCGGCCCAGCAGCTTCCACCACAGGCCCACCCCGTCCTTCGTCGGGCCGTGACCGCGCGAGGGGTCCGGCCGGACCGGATGCTCCACCTTGATGACCTCGGCACCGAAGTCACCGAGCAGGGTGGCGGCGAGGGGGCCGGCGAAGAGGGTCGCGAGATCGAGGACGCGGAGGCCGGTGAGGGGCGCGGTCATGAGCGGTGGGCTTCCCGGTGGGTGAGATGGGCCAGGGCGTCGAAGCCGATGCCGTTGAAGTCGCCGACGGACGTGGTCAGCCGGTTCTTGAGCGGGGCCGTCCAGCGGTCGGGCAGCGCACCGGGGTGTCCGGCCAGCAGGCCCGCCACGCTGCCCGCCGTCGCACCGTTCGAGTCGGTGTCCCAGCCCCCGGACACCGCACGGCAGACCGAGCCGGTGAAGTCGCCGTCTGCGTGGGTGAGGGCGGCGGCGATCAGGGCGGTGTTGGGCACGGCGTGGACCCAGTGACAGGCGCGATGAGTGGCGTGCAGTTCGTCGACGACCGCGTCGAAGTCCCATGTCGTCCGCGCGAGCCGGATCGCGTGGCGGACGGCGCGGGCCAGCCGGGAGCCGGGTGGGACCACGGAGAGGCCGGTGCGCAGGCAGCGGTGGACATCATGGACGCCGGTGGCCGCCTCGGCGAGAGCTGCGGCCGTGAACATGGCCGCGTACACGCCGTTCGCGGTGTGTGTGAGGGTGGCGTCGCGGTGGGCCTGTCCGGCCGCGGCGGCCGGGTCGCCCGGGTTGGTCCAGCCGTGGACGTCCGCGCGGATCAGGGCGCCGATCCACTCGCGGAAGGGGTTGCGGTGGCGGGCCGTGCGCGGGGGTTCGATGCCGCAGAGCAGATTGCGGTAGGCGACGCGCTCGGCGGTGAAGGTGCGCCCGGCGGGCAGTTCGTCGAGCCAGAGCCGGGCCACGTCCCCGGTGGTGAAGGCCTTGCCGTGGCGGCCGAGCAACAGCAGGTTGAGAAGCGGGTAGTTGAGGTCGTCGTCCTCGGGCATGCCGTCGATGTTCTCGGCCAGGGAGTTCGCGGAGGATCGGCGGTTCCAGGGGTACCGCTCGGCGAGGTCGTCCGGTACTCCGCGGGCCGTGAACCAGGTGCGCAGGGGCCAGTTGCCCGTGGCGCGGGCGAGCGCACGGATGCCGTCCAGGGGGAGCTTCTCGACGGGCTTGCCGAGCAGACAGCCGACGGCCCGGCCCAGCCAGGCGGCCTCCAGACGCGCCACGGCCGGGGCCCGCACGCTCCCGGCCCGCTCGGGCCAGTCCGGACACAGGGCCCTGATGCGCTCCAGACAGGTCGGTTCGTGCTCCGCCGACCGGCGGGGCAGATCGGCCAGTTCGTCCAGCAGATCCTTCGCCAGCACCCGCAGATACGGGGACACCGGCGCGGACGACGCGCCCGCCCGCACCGGAGCCTCGGGCCCGCCCGCCCGGTACCACCGCGCTGCGACGGCCGAGGTCTCGCGGCCCTCCAGCTCCGCCTGGCGCAGCTCGTGCCCGAGGAGGTCCTCCGGCTGGACCCAGGTCACTCGGAGCACCTCGGGCCTCCCATCCCGGCGAACGCCGCCTCATGGGACCGGCGGCGGTACACGTCCCGGGCGAAGATCTCCCGGGTGACCTCCGTCAGCGTCCGGGCCGGCGCGTGCAGATCCAGACGGCTGGCCTCGGCGACCTCCTTCGCCCAGTAGGACGGCACCTCCGACCCCAGCGCGCCCGTGATCGCGCCCGCCATCGTCGCGATGGAGTCGCAGTCCCGGCCGTAGTTGACCGAGCCGAGCACCGCGTGCCGGTAGTCGCCGCGTGCCACCACCACCATGCCGAGCGCCACCGGTAGTTCCTCGATCGCATGCAGCCGGGAGGGCCGGCGGGCGCCCAGGGACGGGGCGCGGTAGTCCGGGCCGACCGTGTCGTAGGGGGCCACCGCCTCCCGCAGCGGACGCAGTGCGGACTCGAAGTCCGAGTAGCGGGACGCCGTGTCGCAGACCGTCTCGATGGCGGCACGCGTACCGTCCTTCGCCAGGGACAGACACGCGCCCACGACCGAGTCGGCGGTAGCCCCCGGCACGCACGCGGCCGCCACCGCCGCCGCGAACACCCCGGCCGCCTCCCTGCCGTACGACGACTGGTGCGCCCCCGCCACATCCAGCGCCTCGGCGTACGCGCCCGCCGGATGGGCCGCGTTGACCAGGCCGACCGGCGCCATGTACATTGCCGCACCGCAGTTGACGATGTTGCCGGTGCCCGCCTCGCGCGGATCGACATGGCCGTAGTGCAGCCTGGTCACCAGCCACTTCTCCGCGAGGAAGATCCGCTGGAGGGGGATCGTCTCCGCCTCCAGCTCCGGGATCCAGCGCGGGTTCGTCATCAGGTCCGGGACCAGGTGTTCGGCGATCGCGTACGCGTCGAGGTGGTCGCGGACGGCCGCGTACACCCGTACCAGCGCATGGGTCATCAAGGTGTCGTCGGTGACATGGCCGTCGCCCTTGTGGTATGGGGCCACGGGACGGGCGGTGCGCCAGTCGTCGCCGTGCCAGGGTCCGACGATTCCGTGCACGCGGCCGCCGTGCCGTTCGACGATCTGCGCGGGCGAGTGGCCCTCGACGGGTCCGCCGAGGGCGTCGCCGACGGCGGCACCGACCAGGGCGCCGGTGATGCGTTCGTCGAGAGGGATCGTCTCGTCAGAAGTGGGCGTCATGTCCCGAATCATCCACCTGGAGCGGTCAGTTCCGTCGCCTCCAGGAGTTCGGCGAGGTGTACGAGATCGGTACCGGTCAGCCGGGGGAGCGCGCAGCCGGACAGGGTGCGGCAGGCGTCCCGCCAGGCGGGCGGGATCGCCGCGCCGCCTCCGATCGCCCCGGTCAGCGCACCGGCCAGGGCCGGGGCGGAGTCGGCGACCCGCGACAGACACGCGGCGGCGGGCACGGCCTCGACGATCCGGCCGCGGGCGGCCGTCGCCAGGGCGAGCGCGACCGGGACGGTCTCCGCGGCCGCGACACCGTAGCTGTAGACGTGGTCGACGATCTGGTGCTCCAGCAGCGGTACGACGGAGAAGGCACGGTCGCCGTCCCGGGCCAGCGTCAGCGCGTGCCGGGCGTTGCGGCCGATCTCGGTGGACTCCGGAAGTTCGGCCAGGGCGGCCGCCACGCAGGCCTCGACCCCCTCCCCGGACAGGGCGAGCGAGAGGGCCGCGGCCATGGCGCGCGCCCCGTGCACCCCGTCGCCGTCCTGGGTGTAGCGGGCGTCGAACTCGGCCAGTTCCGCGGCGAGTCGGGGATCCCCGGGGTGCGCCACGGCCAGCACACAGGCCCGTACGCAGGCCGCGTCGTCGAAGTAGTGCGGGTTGTCGTGGCCGGTGGCGGGCGGGCGCAGACCGGTGGCGAGATTGCCGAGTCCCGCGCGTACGGAGATACGGGCGCGCAGCGGCGGAACCGCCGACTCGACCTCGGGCGCCCGGTCGGCCGCGGCGGCGACCTCGGCGGCGACGGCGTTCCAGGACAGATCGATGGCCGCGCGCATCCTGCGCTGCCGGCCGAGGTCGCCGAGCGCGCTGCCGTCCCCGGCCCGCAGCACGGCCTCCGCCGCGAACGCCGCCCACTCGGCGTCGTCCGACGGCCCCAGCCGCAGGGGTTCCGGCGGCTGGTTGAGCGCGATCGGCACGGGCAGGGTGGTGGTCGCGTTCTGCTCGGCGAAGGTGTCCAGTTCCCGGGTCAGCCGCCGGGTCCACTCGGGCATCCGGGCGGCCCGGTGCCGGGCGGCCGGCCATCCGGCGGCGTCGCCCGCGGCGAGCCCGAGCAGCAGCCCCTCGACCCGGCGGGGACCGGTGGCCGCGCTCATGACTCCGCCTCGTCCTCGTCCGCCACGGCCACGTACGCCGCCTCGGCATAGGCCGCGGGATCGGGCTGCGCCCGGGCGTCCTGCAGCGGCGGGCCGTTGGGATGCACAGGGTCGCGGGTGGTTGTGGGTGCCAGGGGCGCGTCGGGGGTGGCGAGCGGCACCAGGTCCTTGCCGTCGTCGGGCGGGGCCGGATCGAGGCGGGTCGCGGGCGCCACCGGCGCGGTGCCGGCGGCGAGGGGTACGGGTTCCTTGCCGTCGTCGGGCGGGGCCGGGTGACTGTCGAACCTGGATCGGACCGAATGACTGTTGTCCGTGGACCGGACCGACTGGCTGCTGTCCCTGGGCGGAGCCGTATCGCCCTCGTCCGCGGGCCGGCCCCGTCGCGCGTGGGTCGTGGCGCTCCGTGCCGGGGGTGTCGTCCCGGTCGCCGGTGTCCCGCTGTCCCGAGGCGTCAGCAGGTCCGCCACATCGAGCACATGGTGGCCCGCCACGGACGGCAGACACCGCCCGCGGACCGGCCCGATCGCCGCCGCCCACGCGGCCGGGATCGCCGACACACCGCAGGTCGCGCCGGCCAGCGCACCCGCGACCGCCGCCGTGGTGTCCGCGTCGCGGCCCATGTTCACCGCGGTGAGCACCGACTCCTCGAAGCCGCCGTCCGCCGCCGCGTACGCGCCGAAGGCCAGGGCCACCGCCTCGGGGGCGAGGTCCGTCCAGGGATAGCCGCCGATCACCACCGCCGAGCGGACCGCGAGGGCGCCCCGGCGCGCTGCCGTCACCGCGCGGCGCAGGGAGCGGGCGGTCCACGAGTCGTCGGGGACGACCGCCAGGGCCGAGGCCACCACGGCGGTCGCCGGCGCGCCCGCCATCGCCGCCGCCACCCCGGCGGCGACCGCCTGGCCGCCGTAGATGCCCTCCCCCTCGTGGCTCACCGAGCCGTCGACGGCCACCAGCCGGGCCGCCTCCACGGGGCGTCCCGCGGCGAAGACGCCGAAGGGAGCCGCCCGCATGGCCAGGCCGTCGCTCCAGGCGTGCCGGTGCTGCGCCGAAATGGGTGCTGCGAGGCCTCTGCGCAGGTTCTCCAGCGTGCCCCGCTCACTGAAGCCCGCCCCGCGGAACGGGCCCTCGTCGCGGTCCGCGATCCACCGGTGCCAGGCCGCCTCCACGTGCGCCGCGGTGAGCGCGGAGCCGTACCGGGCCAGCAGCAGCCCCGAGAAGATCGCGTACTCGGTGTCGTCCGTGCCGCAGGGCTGCTCGACGACGTACCCCGTGATGCGGCCCCAGCGGGCGCGGATCTCGGACGGCCGCATGTTCTCGGCGGGCGCGCCCAGCGCGTCCCCGACGGCGAGGCCGAGCAGTGCGCCGCGGGCCCGTTCCCGCAGGCCGGAGGCGTTCCCGGGGGCCGGGGCCGGGGGAGTGCAGGCGGTGGATGCCATACGGAGCCTCTTCTCTCAGGACGCCCCTCCCCGGTCCGGGACACGGAACCGCTTTGCGGATCTGTGCCACGGGAGCCGTCCCGACGAGCCTCGCCGGCCTCAGCATCACCCTTCCGACATCTGTGCAGAGGCATACACGGATGAGCGCTCAGCGCCAAAAGTGCAGGTTAGCCCAGCCTTTCCTTGCTGGCGCCCGGGCAATATACGACGTACTTTGGGCGTTGTCGAAAAGTGGAAACAGTCCAAGCAAGCACACCTGGGGGAACCGGGCATGGCCATCATCGAGACCGAGGCGACTCTGCACGAGGCGCACCGGGACAACCACACCCACCGCGATGTGAACGGCGGCTGGCTCCGCCCCGCCGTCTTCGGCGCGATGGACGGACTGGTGTCCAACCTGGCCCTCATGACCGGTGTGGCCGGCGGCTTCGTCGGCCAGCAGACCATCATCATCACCGGTCTCGCGGGCCTGGCCGCCGGGGCCTTCTCCATGGCCGCGGGCGAGTACACCTCCGTCGCCTCGCAGCGTGAGCTGGTCGAGGCCGAGCTGGATGTCGAGCGCCGCGAACTGCGCAAGCATCCGCAGGACGAGGAGGCGGAACTCGCGGCGCTGTACGAGGCCCGCGGCGTCGAGCCCGAACTCGCCCGCGAGGTCGCCCGCCAGCTCTCCCGCGACCCGGAGCAGGCCCTGGAGATACACGCGCGCGAGGAACTCGGCATCGACCCGGGCGACCTGCCCTCCCCGCTGGTGGCAGCCGTCTCCAGCTTCGGCTCCTTCGCCCTCGGTGCCCTGCTGCCCGTCCTGCCGTTCCTGCTCGGCGCCCACGCCCTGTGGCCCTCGGTGCTGCTCGCCCTGCTCGGGCTCTTCGCCTGTGGCGCGGTCGTGGCCAAGGTGACGGCAAGGACCTGGTGGTACAGCGGACTGCGGCAGCTCGCCCTCGGTGGCGCGGCGGCGGGTGTGACGTACGTCCTGGGCAGCCTGTTCGGTACCGCCGTAGGATAGAGAGCACAACATTTATACGAGGGACCGTATAAGTAGTTGTTACTCGACGGTTTCGACCGCCTGACCACCGGGCATGAGCCGTAAGCACCGCGGGCAATGACGCCTGCGCCGCACCTCAGCGGTGGGTGACGACGCCCGCCCCGCCTCCTGGCCCGACGGACATCGATCTGTCCGCTTGCGCCCCCTGACTTCATCGCCGTGCGTGGAACCCGAACCCGCCCCGCGCCCCGCTGATGTCCGCATGGTGGAACGGTCTATCCCGCTTTCCGAGAACGCCCCCATCATGTAACCTGCACGAAATTTTGCACCTGACGCAGAGGGCCAACGTCGTCCCTCGGCACTGCACATGCCACATGACGACGACGGGAGAGCCGATGCGTACGCCGCGCCAGCCGTCCCAGCATTCCACGAATGGCCAGAACTGGTCCTTCATGGATGCTCGCCCTGCTGCGCAGGGTATGTACGACCCCCGCAATGAGCATGACGCCTGCGGCGTCGGCTTCGTGGCCACCCTCACCGGTGAGGCGAGCCATGCGCTGGTCGAACAGGCGCTCACGGTTCTGCGCAACCTGGAGCACCGCGGTGCCACCGGCTCCGAGCCCGACTCCGGTGACGGCGCCGGCATCCTCTCCCAGGTGCCCGACGCCTTCTTCCGCGAGGTGGCCGGTTTCGAACTGCCCGAGGCGGGCGGCTACGCCGTCGGTATCGCCTTCCTGCCCGAGGCGACGACCGCCGAGGCCGTCTCACAGATCGAGACGATCGCCGCGGACGAGGGCCTGACCGTCCTCGGCTGGCGTGAGGTCCCGGTCGCCCCCGAGCTGCTGGGCGCCACCGCCCGCTCCACCATGCCCGTCTTCCGCCAGCTGTTCGTCACGGACAACGCGAGCCAGGGCATCGACCTCGACCGCAAGGCGTTCGTGGTGCGCAAGCGCGCCGAGCGCGAGGCCGGCGTGTACTTCCCGTCGCTGTCCGCGCGCACGATCGTATACAAGGGCATGCTGACCACCGGCCAGCTGGAGCCCTTCTTCCCGGACCTGTCCGACCGCCGCTTCGCCACGGCCATCGCGCTGGTCCACTCGCGCTTCTCCACCAACACCTTCCCGAGCTGGCCGCTCGCCCACCCGTACCGCTTCGTCGCCCACAACGGCGAGATCAACACGGTCAAGGGCAACCGCAACTGGATGCGCGCCCGCGAGTCGCAGCTGCTGTCCGACCTGTTCGGCCCGGCCGACAACGGACAGGGCGGCGCCCAGGAGAGCCTGGAGCGGATCTTCCCGATCTGCACGCCGGACGCGTCCGACTCCGCCTCCTTCGACGAGGTGCTCGAACTCCTGCACCTCGGCGGCCGCTCCCTGCCGCACTCCGTGCTGATGATGATCCCGGAGGCGTGGGAGAACCACGACTCCATGGACCCGGCCCGGCGCGCGTTCTACCAGTTCCACTCCACGATGATGGAGCCCTGGGACGGCCCCGCCTGCGTCACCTTCACCGACGGCACCCAGGTCGGCGCCGTGCTCGACCGCAACGGTCTGCGCCCCGGCCGCTACTGGGTCACCGACGACGGCCTCGTCGTCCTCGGCTCCGAAGTCGGCGTCCTCGACATCGACCCCGCCAAGATCGTCCGCAAGGGCCGGCTGCAGCCGGGCCGGATGTTCCTCGTCGACACCGCCGAGCACCGCATCATCGAGGACGACGAGATCAAGGCGACCCTCGCCGCCGCGCAGCCGTACCAGGACTGGCTGGAGGCCGGCGAGATCGAGCTGGGCGACCTGCCTGAGCGCGAGCACATCGTGCACACCCACGCCTCGGTCACCCGCCGCCAGCAGACCTTCGGCTACACCGAGGAGGAGCTGCGCGTCATCCTCGCGCCGATGGCCAGGACCGGCGCCGAGCCGATCGGCTCCATGGGCACCGACTCGCCGATCGCCGCGCTCTCCGAGCGTCCGCGTCTGCTCTTCGACTACTTCACCCAGCTGTTCGCGCAGGTCACCAACCCGCCGCTGGACGCGATCCGCGAGGAGCTGGTCACTTCCCTGCGCTCGTCGCTGGGTCCGCAGGGCAATCTGCTGGAGCCGACCGCGGCCTCCTGCCGCAGTGTCCTGCTGCCTTTCCCGGTGATCGACAACGACGAGCTGGCCAAGCTCATCCACATCAACGCCGACGGCGACATGCCCGGCATGAAGGCCGCGACCCTCTCCGGCCTCTACCGGGTCTCCGGCGGCGGTGACGCGCTCGCCGCGCGCCTGGCGGAGATCTGCGCCGAGGCCGACGCGGCCATCGACAACGGCGCCCGCCTGATCGTGCTCTCCGACCGGCACTCGGACGCCGAGCACGCGCCGATCCCCTCGCTGCTGCTCACCGCGGCCGTGCACCACCACCTCATCCGCACCAAGCAGCGCACCCATGTGGGCCTGCTGGTCGAGGCCGGCGATGTCCGCGAGGTCCACCATGTCGCCCTGCTCATCGGCTACGGCGCCGCGGCCGTCAACCCCTACCTGGCGATGGAGTCCGTCGAGGACCTGGTCCGGGCCGGAACGTTCCTGCCGGGCATGGAGCCCGAGAAGGCCATCCGCAACCTGATCTACGCCCTCGGCAAGGGCGTCCTGAAGGTCATGTCCAAGATGGGCATCTCGACCGTCGCCTCCTACCGCGGCGCGCAGGTCTTCGAGGGCGTCGGACTGGACGAGGCCTTCGTCGAGGAGTACTTCAACGGCACGGCCACCAAGATCGGCGGCGTCGGCATCGACGTCATCGCCCAGGAGGTCGCCGCCCGCCACGCCAAGGCCTACCCGGCCTCCGGCATCGCTCCCGCGCACCGCGCGCTGGAGATCGGCGGCGAGTACCAGTGGCGCCGCGAGGGCGAACCGCACCTGTTCGACCCCGAGACGATCTTCCGTCTCCAGCACTCCACGCGCACCGGCCGCTACGACATCTTCAAGAAGTACACGGACCGGGTGAACGAGCAGTCCGAGCGCCTGATGACGCTGCGCGGCCTGTTCGGCTTCCGGTCCGGCCGGCAGCCGATCCCCGTCGACGAGGTCGAGCCGGTCTCCGAGATCGTCAAGCGCTTCTCCACGGGCGCCATGTCGTACGGCTCCATCTCCCAGGAGGCGCACGAGACCCTCGCCATCGCCATGAACCAGCTGGGCGCCAAGTCCAACACCGGTGAGGGGGGCGAGGACCCCGAGCGCCTGTACGACCCGGCCCGCCGCTCGGCGATCAAGCAGGTCGCCTCCGGCCGGTTCGGCGTGACCTCCGAGTACCTGGTCAACGCGGACGACATCCAGATCAAGATGGCCCAGGGCGCCAAGCCCGGCGAGGGCGGCCAGCTGCCCGGCCACAAGGTCTACCCCTGGGTCGCCAAGACCCGGCACTCGACCCCGGGCGTCGGCCTCATCTCCCCGCCGCCGCACCACGACATCTACTCCATCGAGGACCTGGCCCAGCTGATCCACGACCTGAAGAACGCGAACCCGCAGGCGCGGATCCACGTGAAGCTGGTCTCCGAGGTCGGCGTCGGCACGGTCGCGGCGGGTGTGTCGAAGGCACACGCCGACGTCGTCCTGATCTCCGGCCACGACGGCGGCACGGGCGCCTCCCCGCTCACCTCCCTCAAGCACGCCGGCGGCCCCTGGGAGCTCGGCCTCGCCGAGACCCAGCAGACACTGCTGCTCAACGGACTGCGCGACCGCATCGTCGTGCAGACCGACGGCCAGCTCAAGACCGGCCGCGACGTCGTCATCGCCGCGCTGCTCGGCGCCGAGGAGTTCGGTTTCGCGACCGCGCCGCTCGTCGTCTCCGGCTGCGTCATGATGCGTGTCTGCCACCTGGACACCTGCCCGGTCGGCATCGCCACCCAGAACCCGGTGCTGCGCGAACGCTTCGCCGGCAAGGCCGAGTTCGTCGTGAACTTCTTCCGGTTCATCGCCGAGGAGGTCCGCGAGCTGCTCGCCGAGCTGGGCTTCCGCTCCATCGAGGAGGCCGTCGGCCACGCCGAGGCCCTCGACGTGGCCCGCGCGGTCGACCACTGGAAGGCACAGGGCCTGGACCTGGAGCCGCTGTTCCACGTGCCCCAGCTGCCCGAGGGCGCGATGCGCCATCAGGTCGTCGCCCAGGACCACGGTCTGGAGAAGGCCCTCGACAACGAGCTGATCAAGCTCGCCGCCGACGCCCTGGCCGCGAACTCCCAGGCCGAGGCCCAGCCGGTGCGTGCCCAGGTCGCGATCCGCAACATCAACCGCACGGTCGGCACCATGCTCGGCCACGAGGTGACGAAGAAGTTCGGCGGCGCGGGCCTGCCCGACGACACGATCGACATCACCTTCACGGGCTCGGCGGGCCAGTCCTTCGGCGCCTTCCTGCCACGCGGCATCACCCTGCGCCTGGAGGGCGACGCCAACGACTACGTCGGCAAGGGCCTGTCCGGCGGCCGGCTCGTCGTGCGCCCGGACCGCGCGGCCGAGCACCTCGCCGAGTACTCCACGATCGCCGGCAACACCCTCGCCTACGGCGCGACCGGCGGCGAGATGTTCCTGCGCGGCCGTACCGGCGAGCGGTTCTGCGTCCGCAACTCCGGCGCGCTGGTGGTGTCCGAGGGCGTGGGCGACCACGGCTGCGAGTACATGACCGGTGGCCACGCGGTCGTGCTCGGCGAGACGGGCCGCAACTTCGCGGCCGGTATGTCGGGCGGTGTCGCCTACGTCATCGACCTGGACCGGGACAACGTCAACGCCGGCAACCAGGGCGCCGTCGAGGCCCTGGACGACGCCGACCGGCAGTGGCTGCACGACGTGGTGCGCCGCCACGCCGAGGAGACCGGCTCCACGGTCGCCGGCAAGCTGCTCGCCGACTGGAACAAGGCCGTGGACCGCTTCAGCAAGATCATCCCCAGCGCCTACAAGGCAGTGCTCGCCGCCAAGGACGCCGCCGAGCGAGCCGGTCTCACCGAGACCGAGATCACCGAGAAGATGATGGAGGCGGCGACCAATGGCTGATCCCAAGGGCTTCCTGACGCACGGCCGCGAGGTCGCCACGTCCCGCCCGGTGGGCGAGCGCGTCAAGGACTGGAACGAGGTCTACGTTCCCGGCTCGCTGCTGCCGATCATCAGCAAGCAGGCCAGCCGGTGCATGGACTGCGGCATCCCGTTCTGCCACAACGGCTGTCCGCTCGGGAACCTGATCCCCGAGTGGAACGACTACGCCTACCGCGAGGACTGGACCGAGGCCTCCGAGCGGCTGCACGCCACCAACAACTTCCCGGAGTTCACCGGTCGGCTGTGCCCCGCCCCGTGCGAGTCGGCGTGTGTGCTCGGCATCAACCAACCGCCGGTCACCATCAAGAACGTCGAGGTCTCGATCATCGACAAGGCGTGGGACGGCGGCACCGTCAAGCCGCAGGCCCCCGAGCGCCTGTCCGGCAAGACGGTCGCGGTCATCGGCTCGGGCCCGGCCGGTCTGGCCGCCGCCCAGCAGCTGACCCGTGCCGGTCACACGGTCGCGGTGTACGAGCGCGCGGACCGCGTCGGCGGCCTCCTGCGCTACGGCATCCCCGAGTTCAAGATGGAGAAGCGGCACATCAACCGCCGTATCGAGCAGATGCGCGCGGAGGGCACCCGCTTCCGCACCGGCGTGGAGGTCGGCCGCGACCTCAAGGCGACCGACCTGCGCAAGCGGTACGACGCCGTGGTGATCGCCGCGGGCGCGACGACCGCACGCGACCTCCCGGTCCCCGGCCGCGAGCTCAAGGGCGTCTACCAGGCCATGGAGTACCTGCCCCTGTCCAACAAGGTGCAGGAGGGCGACTACGTCACCGCGCCGATCTCGGCCGAGGGCAAGCACGTGGTCGTGATCGGCGGCGGTGACACCGGCGCGGACTGCGTGGGCACCGCCCACCGCCAGGGCGCGGCCTCCGTCACCCAGCTGGAGATCATGCCGCGCCCGAGCGACGAGCGGCACCCGGTCAGCCAGCCCTGGCCGACCTTCCCGATCCTCTACAAGGTCACCTCGGCCCACGAGGAGGGCGGCGAGCGCATCTACTCGGCCTCCACGACCCACTTCGAGGGCGACGAGGACGGCAATGTGCAGTGGCTGCACATCGCCGAGGTCGAGTTCGTGGACGGCAAGCTGACCCAGAAGCCGGGCACCGAGCGGAAGATCCCCGCACAGCTGGTCACCCTGGCCATGGGCTTCACCGGCACCGACCAGCGGAACGGGCTGGTCGAGCAGTTCGGCCTGGAGCTGGACCAGCGCGGCAACATCGCCCGTGACGCCGAATTCCAGACCAACGTCCCGGGTGTGTTCGTGGCGGGCGACGCCGGCCGCGGCCAGTCCCTGATCGTGTGGGCGATCGCCGAGGGCCGCTCGGCGGCCCGTGGCGTGGACCGCTACCTCACGGGCGTCAGCGACCTGCCGGCCCCCATCCGCCCGACGGACCGCGCCCTGACGGTCTGAGCCCCCCGGACGTGACCTCACGGTCACGCAAACACGTCCCGTACAAAGGCGTACGGAACACAGACGGCGCCTGCCCCCAGTCCCCGACCGGACCATGGGGCGGGCGCCGTCGCCCGTGCCGCACCGCTCAGCTCGTCAGTTGGGTGACCTTGCCGACCGCCAGCAGCACCAGCAGCACCAGCAGTCCCCCACAGACAGCGGCCTGGATCAGGCCCCTACGTGGGCCGCGCGGGACGTACGCGTACACGAGGGTCACCACCCCGCCCGACAGCAGACCGCCGAGATGCCCCTGCCAGGAGGTCAGCCCCGCCGAGATCACCAGCCAGAGCAGCAGGCCTCCCATGTAGCGGTTGACGGTGCTCATGTCGGCGCCGAGACGGCGGGCCATCACGTAGTAGGCGGCGCCCAGACCGAAGATCGCGCCGGACGCGCCGATCGTGGGGTTGTCGGGCGCGATCAGCAGGACGAGCACGGAGCCGCCGAGAGCCGACAGCAGATAGAGCGTGATGTAGCGGACGCGGCCCAGCTGCGCCTCCACCACCCGGCCGATGTTCCACAGCGACACCATGTTCATCACGATGTGCAGAATGCCGAACGTGCCCTGGGTGGGCGGCAGATGCAGAAACGCACCGGTCAGCAGCCGCTCCCACTGTCCGCCGACCACACCCTCCGCATGCAGCTCCAGCGGGTACGGGTACTGCCACAGATAGTGGCCGCCGTCCGGCCCCCGCAGACCGGCGCCCAGCATCGCGAACCGGTCGACGATCGCCGGACGCACCAACTCGCCGAGGTAGGCGAGCACATTGAGGCCGATCAGCACATACGTCACCACGGGCGCCGTGGTGATCCGACCGCCGAACGCCGTGCGCGCCTGACGGATCGACCGCGCACCCTCCTTGACACACTCCACGCACTGGTGGCCGACGGCCGCCTCGCGCATACAGTCCGGGCAGATGTAGCGGTCGCAGCGGGTGCAGCGGACGTAGGACTCCACCTTGGGATGGCGGTAGCAGGTGGTGACGGCGGACTCGGGTTCCACGGCCGGCTCCTCGGTCGGGGGATGGATGAAGATGAGCCGGTGGGGTCGGCGGCGAACAAAATAGCGAACTCATCGGAACGGTGATCGACGAGGGGGAGCAGCGGCGTGACGTAGACACCCTCGCCGCCGCAGTTCAGACGCGGGAAACCCCGCTGCGACAGTTCGACGGACGTCGTCTCATGCGACAGTCCGACGGACACCGTCTCACGCGACAGTCCGACGGACACCGTCTCAAGGGCCCGGACGCCGGCCGCTGAGGACGGCGGCCCGGCACTCCGTCGGCGTCCCCCACACCCCGCGCAGCACTCGCGCCTTCGTCAGCCAGAGGGACAGGTCGTACTCGGCGGTGTAGCCGATCGCGCCGTGCAACTGGAGCGCGGTCCGGGCCGTCCCGTACGCCGCCTCGCACGCCGCGACCTTGGCGGCGGCGATGTCCGCCGGAGCCATCGACAGAGCGGCCCCGAAGAGCAGCGGCCGCGCGAACTCCAGGGCGATCGCGGCGTCGGCCAGCCGATGCTTGACCGCCTGGAACGAGCCGATGGGCACACCGAACTGGACCCGCTGCCTCACATACCCGACCGTCCGGCTCAGAAGGGCGAGCCCCACCCCCAGGGCCTGCGCGGCCGTGGCCAGACGCGCCCAGTCGAGAGCACCCGAAGGGACGGCGGAGCACAGCAGCTCCCCGCCCGGCAGCGGGACGGCGAGCCGACGGGCGGGATCCAGCGACGGCCGCACCTCGGGACGGCAGCCGGGCGCCAGCCGCACCTGCCCGTCCGCGAGGACCAGGACGACATCCGCCACATCCCCGTCCAGCGCGTACGCCCCGCCCACCGTGGCCATGACCTTGCCGGAGACCAGCGACGGCAGCAGCCGCGCGGCATGCCCGGGCACCCCGGCCAGCAGGGCCGCCGCGAGCACTGTCTCCACCACCGGGCCCGGCACCGCGTGGCGCCCCAGTTCCACGAAGGCCACGGCGAGTTCCACGGGGAGCGGGCCCATTCCCTCGTACGCCTCCGGGACCACCGGTGCGAACACGCCGGCCTCGGCGATCCGCGACCACAGCGCCCGCCCGGCCCCGTGCTCGCCCGCGCCCCAGGCGCGGGCGACCGACGGGGTGCCGGCGGCGGTCAGCAGGGCGTCCAACGACTCGGCGAACGCGCGCTGTTCGTCGGTCAGCAGGAAACGCATCAGCGTCGGCCCTTCGGCAGGCCGAGCAGCCGCTCGGCGATGATGTCGCGCTGGATCTCGTTCGTGCCCGCGTAGAGAGGGCCCGCCAGGGAGAAGACGTACCCCTGCGACCAGTTCGTGTCCGCCGGCTCGCCCTCCTCTCCCAGGAGATCGAGTGCGGCCTCGTGCAGCGCGATGTCGTACTCGGACCAGAACACCTTGTTCAGACTGGCCTCCGGACCGATCGGCGTGCCCTCTGTGAGGCGGGTGGCCGCCGCATGGGCGAACAACTGGTAGGCGCGGGCGCCGATCAGCGCGTCGGCCACCCGCTCGCTCATCGACGCCGGGCTGCCGTGAGCCTGCCAGAGCCCGAACAACCGGTCGGCGGCGGCCAGATAGCGGCCCGGGGAGCGGAGGGTGAGCCCGCGCTCGTCGGCGGCCGTCGACATGGCGATCCGCCAGCCCTGACCCGGCTCGCCGATCACGTCCTCGTCGGGCACGAACACGTCGTCCAGGAAGAGTTCGGCGAAGGCCGGCTTGCCGTCGAGACGTCCCATCGGACGGACCGTCACCCCGGGGGCACGCAGGTCGAACATGACGTACGTCAGGCCCTGATGCGGTCTCGGGGCGTCCGGATCGCTGCGGAACAGCCCGAACGCGCGGTCCGCGAAGGCCGCCCGTGACGACCAGGTCTTCTGGCCCCTGAGCAGCCAGCCGCCTCGAGTGCGCACGGCCCTGGACCGCAGGGCGGCCAGGTCGGAGCCGGCCTCGGGCTCCGACCACGCCTGCGCCCAGACCACCTCGCCGGCGGCCATCGGCGGCAGCACCCGGGCGCGCTGTTCCTCGGTGCCGTGCTCGAACAGGGTCGGCGCCAGCAGGCCGATGCCGTTCTGGCCGACCCGTCCCGGGGCGCCCGCCCCGTAGTACTCCTCCTCGAAGATCAGCCACCGCACCAGCCCCGCGTCCCGCCCGCCGAAACGGGCCGGCCAGGACACCACCGACCAGCGGCCCTGGGCGAGTTCGGCCTCCCAGGCGCGGTGGGCCGCGAACCCCTCGGCGGTCTCCAGGGAGGGCAGCGCCACCGAAGGGGCATGTGCGGCCAGCCAGGACCGGGTCTCGGCGCGGAAGGCCTCGTCGGCGGGCGAGTGGGTGAGATCCACGGGCGGCACCCTTCGAAGACGGACTCGGGCGGAATCGGGACGGTTCGGGATGGGCTCAGGATGGTTTGGGGTGGGCTCGGGGCAGCTCGGGGCAGCTCGGTGCGGGCTGGGGACGGCTTGGGCGGCTCAGGCGGGGCTCGGGCGGACTCTTGCAGGCTTCCCTAACAAGTGTTTGGTAGGTTAGCGTGGACCTATGACAGGCGTCGAGAGTCCGGCGTATGTGCCCGGCCACGGGTTGCTCAAGGGCCGCGCCGCCGTCATCACGGCGGCGGCCGGTGCGGGCATCGGGGGCGCGACCGCGCGGCGGTTCCTGGAGGAGGGCGCACGCGTGCTGATCAGCGACGCCCATGCGCGCCGACTGGAGGAGCACGCGGCCGCACTCGACCGGGAGTTCGCCGGGGCAGTGGCCCACGCCGTCTGCGATGTCACCGACGAGGCCCAGGTGGGCGCCCTCTTCGACACGGCCGTCCGGCTGCACGGCCGGCTCGACATCGTCGTCAACAACGCTGGCCTCGGCGGCACCGCCGAACTCGCCGACATGACCGACGAGCAGTGGTCGAGAGTGCTCGACGTGACACTGAACGGCACCTTCCGGTGCACCCGCGCGGCCCTCAGATCGATGAGGGAGACGGGCGGCGGCGTGATCGTCAACAACGCCTCCGTGCTCGGCTGGCGCGCCCAGGCCGGACAGGCCCACTACGCCGCCGCGAAGGCAGGGGTGATGGCCCTGACCCGCTGCGCGGCGATCGAGGCCGCCGAGTACGGGGTACGGGTCAACGCCGTCTCGCCGAGCCTGGCACTGCACCCCCACCTGGCGAAGGTGACGACACCCGGACTGCTGCGGGGACTGACCGCCCGAGAGGCCTTCGGACGCTATGCGGAACCATGGGAGGTGGCCAACGTGATCGTCTTCCTGGCCTCCGGCTACTCCTCCTACATGACCGGCGAGGTCGTCGCCGTCAGCAGCCAGCACGCGTAGCGCCGTGCGATGGACCAGCACCCCCGGGATCACAATGGATCCGTGCCGACCAAGAAGAAACCTCAGGCGACCGCCGCGCCCGCGCGCCGCCGTGAACTCCTCGACACCGCCGCCGAGGTCTTCGCCGAACAGGGCTACAACGCCACCACCGTCCGCACGATCGCGGACCACGCCGGGATGCTCGCGGGCAGCCTCTACTACCACTTCGACTCCAAGGAATCGATGCTGGAGGAGATCCTGCGCACGTTCCTCGACGAGCTCTGGAACGGCTACGACACCGTCCTGGACTCCGAACTCGACCCGCGCGAAACCCTGGAGGCGCTGGTCACCGAGTCCTTCAGGGAGATCGACCGGCACCGCGCCGCCGTCGCGATCTATCAGAAGGAGTCCCGGCAACTCGCCGCGCAGCAACGGTTCGCATTCCTCGCCGAGTCACAGCGCAAGTTCGAGAAGGCGTGGCTGTCGACGCTGGAGCGCGGGGTCGCCGCCCGGGTCTTCCGGTCCGACCTCGACGTCCGGCTCACCTACCGGTTCGTGCGCGACACCGTGTGGGTCGCCGCGTCCTGGTACCGGCCCGGCGGACAGCACAGCCCGGAGGAGATCGCCCGGCAGTACCTGTCGATGGTGCTCGACGGGATCGCTGTACGCACCTAGCCCTATGTGAGGGAGTTGACCATGGCCGAGGCCTATGTCGTCGAAGCGCTCCGCACGCCCGTCGGACGGCGCCGGGGCGGGCTGAGCGGGATCCATCCGGCCGATCTGGGCGCGCATGTGCTCAAAGCCCTGATGGCGCGCTCCGGCGTGGACCCGGCCGCCGTGGAGGACGTCGTCTTCGGCTGCCTGGACACCGTCGGGCCGCAGGCCGGGGACATCGCCCGCACCTGCTGGCTCGCGGCCGGGCTGCCCGAGGAGGTGCCGGGTGTGACGGTCGACCGGCAGTGCGGATCCTCCCAGCAGGCCGTGCACTTCGCGGCGCAGGCGGTGCTGTCCGGAACCCAGGACCTCGTGGTCGCGGGCGGCGTGCAGAACATGTCGCAGATCCCCATCGCCTTCGCCTCCCGCCAGGCCGCCGCACCGCTGGGACTCACCGAGGGGCCTTTCGCGGGCAGTGAGGGATGGCGGGCCCGCTACGGTGACCTGCCCGTCAACCAGTTCCACGGCGCCGAGCTGATCGCAGCGAAATGGGGCATCAGCCGCCACGACCAGGAGGAGTACGCGCTGCGCTCGCACCGCAGGGCGGTCCGCGCGATCGACGAGGGCCGCTTCGACCGGGAGACCGTCCCCTACGGGGACGTCGCGGTCGACGAGGGCCCCCGACGGGACACCTCCCTGGAGAAGATGGCCGAGCTGAAGCCGGTCCTGGAGGGCGGCACCGTCACCGCCGCCTGCTCCTCGCAGGTCTCCGACGGCGCGGCGGCCCTCCTGCTGGCGTCCGAACGGGCGGTACGAGAACACGGGCTCACCCCGCGCGCCCGGGTCCACCATCTCTCGGTACGCGGAGAGGACCCGATCCGGATGCTGACGGCGCCGATCCCGGCGACCGTGCACGCCCTCAAGAAGACCGGACTCACGATCGACGACATAGACCTCGTCGAGATCAATGAGGCCTTCGCCCCGGTCGTCCTGGCCTGGCTCAAGGAGACCGGAGCCGACCCGGGGAAGGTCAACGCCAACGGCGGCGCGATCGCCCTCGGCCACCCCCTGGGCGCCACCGGCGCCAGACTGATGACCACCCTGCTCCACGAACTGGAGCGCACCGGCGCCCGCTTCGGCCTCCAGACGATGTGCGAGGGCGGAGGCCAGGCCAACGTGACGATCATCGAACGCCTCTGAGCGGCCGACGGCCCGACTGCCTCCGAGCGGCCGACCGGTGGGAGCAGCCCGGCCGGGCGGCGGGCGGCGGGTGGCGGGTGGCGGACGGCGGATGGGGGAGCCGTGGGTCAGACACCGCCCCCGCCCGGCTCGACAACCTCCCCCGCCCCGCCCCCCTCCCCCTGCCCCCACCCCCTCCTCCCCGGGCCGTCAGTGGCCGGGAGCGTCGCACCGCGTCAAGGTCTTCAGCGCCTCCTCTGCCTCACTCATGATCCGGTCCACCAGCTCGGCGCACGACGGCAGATCGTCGATCACCCCGGCGACCTGCCCCGACGCCATCACTCCCAGGTCCGTGCGTCCGTCCACCATCGCGGCCTTCAGCAGCATCGGCGTGTTCGCGGCCAGCAGGACCTGACTCCAGGCCAGATGCCTGCCGTGTCTCAGGGCGAGGCCGTCGCGGACCATGTCCGTCCATGTCAGCCCCGACAGCTTCCGGAAGCGCGCCGCCCGGCGCCCCGCGCGTGCCAGCGCCCGGGCCCGGCCCGCGCGCTCCAGCGACTCGACGAACGGGGTGCGGAGCATACGGTGCGGCAGGCCGTCCACGGCCCTCGTCACCGTGATGTCCTGCACCGCCGCCGCCAGATATCGCGCCTTCACCGCGTCCGGGACCGTCGAGTCCGAGGTCAGCAGGAACCGGGTGCCCATCGCGACCCCCGCCGCTCCGTACGCCAGCGCCGCGACCAGGCCGCGCCCGTCGTGGAAGCCGCCCGCCGCCACCACCGGGATGTCCACGGCGTCCACCACCTGCGGCAGCAGCACGCTCGTCGCCACCTCGCCGGTGTGACCGCCGCCCTCGCCGCCCTGTACGACGACCGCGTCCGCACCCCAGGCGGCCACCTTCTCCGCATGCCGCCGGGCACCCACTGACGGGATCACGACCACCCCCGCCGCCTTCAGCTCGGCGATCAGCTCCCGGGACGGCGCCAGTGCGAAGGACGCCACCCGCACGCCCTCCTCGATGAGGATCCGCACCCGGGCGCCCGCGTCCCCGGCGTCCGCGCGCAGATTCACCCCGAACGGCGCGTCCGTCCGCTCCCTCACCTCCCGTATCGCCTCCCGCAACCGGTCGGCCGTCATGGTTGCGGACGCCAGGATTCCCAGCGCTCCCGCGCTAGCCGTGGCGGAGACCAGACGTGGCCCCGCCACCCAGCCCATCCCCGTCTGGACCACCGGATGCCGCACCCCCACCAGCCGGGTGAGCGCCGTGTCCATCAGCGCCCCCCGCCCTCGGCAACGCGATCCGGGACCTCCCGCTCCCGTATCCCCTCCGGATCGATCACTTCACGGATCAACCGCAGCTCCTCGGGCGTCGGTTCCCGCGTGCGGGGTACCTCGTCCGGCACCGTCAGCTCGAAACCCGTCGCCGTGCGCGCCTCCTCCACCGTCACTCCCGGGTGCAGCGAGGCCAGCCGCATCGAGCGGTCCGGGGTGGCGAAGTCGAAGACGCCGAGGTCGGAGACCACACGCCGGATGTCATGGAAGCGGGCCGTGGCGGGCGAGCGAGCCGCGCGGTCGTACCCCACGCCGCAGACCAGGTCGACCCGCTCCACGAACACCCGCCGGGAGTGCCTCGCTATCCAGTAACTGGTCGGGTTGTTGAGGGTGTTGACCGGTGCCCCGCGCATCCCCAGCAGCTGTCGGCGAGGCCTCGCCCAGTCCCCGATGCACGAGATGTTCTGGTTTCCGAAGCGGTCGATCTGGGCGGCGCCCATCATCACATGCCGTCGGCCGCCGGTGACCAGCGCCAGATGCTGCCGGTACGGCAGCCAGCCCTCCACCGTCCCGTCGGCGCCCACGAGCATCGCCTCACCGTCGGTGAGCAGCAGCTCCGGCGAGAAGGTGCCCCGGGCGAGCCGCGCCCCGACGGAGGGGACGGCACCCATGGGACTCGCGAGGATCTCGCCCGCACCGTGCCAGGCCTCGGCGCAGGCGATGACGCAGTACTCGGCGCGGGTGACCGCGTTCATGACCGCTCCCGGTGCCAGGCCCGTACCGCCGACTGGTAGGCGTGTTCGTCGCCGGTGAGGAACCGGTCGGCGAACTCGGGCCAAGCGGTGGTCGCGTAGTGCCGCTGAAAGGCCTCGTCCCGTTCGTGGTCGGGCGCGCAGGACGTGAAGTGCGCGCCATGGGGGGCCTCGACCACACCGGTCACGGTGTGCCGTTTGATCAGCAGGGTCTGCGGTGCGGCCTCCTTCGTCAGCTCCGCCGTGTCCACGATCCGCTCGCACGAGACATAGGCCGCGTCGGCCGCCTCGCAGAACAGATCATCGAAGTACGGGTCCGGGCCCAGATACTGGCCGTTGCCCAGCCGGTCGGCGCGGTTGACATGGACCAGGGCGGCGTCCAGTCGCAGCGCCGGCATGGCGACGAACTCCTCGCCGCCGTCCGGCTCCCGCATGCCCGCGCCGGTGGCCTCCCCAGCGGCTTCCCTGATGGCGTGCTCCGGCCCGCCGGACGCGCCGGTCGGCTGCTCGCCGAACAGCCACCCGTCCCCGTACGGCGAAGTGACCGTCCGCAGCCCGGGGTTGACCCGCAGCACGTCCGAGCCGACGCCCGCCCGCACCGGCAGGAACGGCAGCCGGTTCGCCGCCGCGTGCAGCCCCCACATGAACATCGCCTCGTCGACCTCCACCAACTCCAGTGCGCCGCCCTCACGCGCCGCGCGGTAGTGCGGTTCGAGCGGGATCGAGTCGAGGGTCGCGAACGCGGCGACCAGTCTGCGGATCCGTCCCGCGGCGGCGAGCATGCCGACGTCCGGGCCGCCGTAGGAGACGACCGTGAGATCGGTGATCCGGGAGCGGAGCAGCGCCCGCACCAGGGCCATCGGCTTGCGGCGCGAGCCCCAGCCGCCGATGCCCAGGGTCATGCCGCTCTCCAGCCGGGAGACGACCTCGTCCGCGGTCATCGTCTTGTCCCTCATCTAGGTGCCCTCCTTCCCGAAGGCGTTCCGGACCCGGTCGGCGACGCCGCCGGTCTGAGCCTCGAAGGTGAAGCCCTGCTCGAAGCGGTAGCTGCGGCGTACGTCCACCGGGTCGATGCCGTTGATGGCCTCCTTGGCGAGCCGCAGCAGCTCTCCGTCCTTGGCGGCGATCTCACGGGCCAGTTCCAGCGCGGCGGCACGCAGGCCGTCCCGTGGCACGACCCGCCACACCGAACCGTGCGCCCGCAGCTGGGCCGCCGTCACCGTGCGCGAGGTGTAGTACAGGGTGCGCATCAGATGCGGGGGCACCAGGCGGGCCAGATGCGTGGCCGCGCCCAGCGCACCCCGCTCCAGTTCGGGCAGCCCGAAGACGGCGTCCTCACTCGCCACGATGGCGTCCGCGTTGCCCGCGAGTCCTATCCCGCCGCCCAGGCAGAACCCCTGCACCGCCGCCACGACCGGCACCTCGCACTCGTACACCGCGGCGAACGCAGCGGAGCATCCGCGGTTGGCCCCGATCAGCGCGGGGCCGCCCTGCGCCCGTATCTCCTTGATGTCCACACCCGCGTTGAAACCGCGTCCCTCCGCGGCCAGCACGACACAGCGGACCTGGGGGTCGCGGCCAGCCGACCGCACCGCGTCGGCCAGGGAGAACCAGCCGGTCACCGGCACTGCGTTCACCGGCGGGAAGTCGACCGTGACGACGGCGACCCCTTTTTCCGGGCACGAGGTGGAGACACCCATGGGCGCATCAGCTACCTTTCCACCAAACATTTGTTAGGTGCCTCGAAGCTAGCAGCCATCGGATTCCGCCGGGAGGCCCTGTGGACAACTCGGACGGCACGGCCGGTATGACCGGTGAGACCGGTACAGCTGGTACGAACAGCGCGACCGGCGCGAGCCTGCGGGGCAGGGTCGCCGTCGTCACCGGCGGCACGCGCGGCGTCGGGGCGGGGATCACCCGGTCGTTCGTCGCGGCCGGGGCCGATGTGCTGGTGTGCGCCCGCCGGCCACCCGAAACCCTCCTGCCGGGAAGCCGGTTCGCCCGGCTGGACGTTCGCGACCCTGCCGCCGTACGGCAGTTCTTCGACGCGCTGCCCCGCCTCGACGTGCTGGTCAACAACGCGGGTGGCGCCCCCTACCGGCTCCTCACCGACGTCGGACCCGAACGGCACGTCCGGGTCCTCGAACTCAACCTCGTCGCACCGCTGACCGTCTCCCTCGCCGCGTACCCCCACCTCAGGCGTGCGCGGGGATCGATCGTCATGATCGGCAGCGTGAGCGGGGGCCGCCCTTCACCGGGCACCGCCGCGTACGGCGCGGCCAAGGCAGGCCTTGAGAACCTGGCCCGCTCCATGGCCGTGGAGTGGGCTCCGCAGGTGCGGGTCAACACCCTCGTCGTAGGCATGGTCCGCACCGAGCTGTCCCATCTCCACTACGGCGACGAGGATGGTGTCGCGGCCGTCTCCCGGACCGTCCCGCTCGGACGACTAGCCGAGCCGTCCGACATCGGCGAGGCCGCAGTCTTCCTCGCCTCGGACGCCGCCGCGTACATCACCGGCGCCAGCCTGCTCGTGCACGGGGGAGGAGAGCGGCCCGCGTTCCTGGACGCTGCGACGGTCAACAGGGGACTTGGGGCGCCAGGTTGAGACAGCGGATCGAGACGGCAGGCTGCGACGACATGGACGGAACAGGCGGCGCGGACGGAACAGACGGAACAGGCGGCACAGATGGAACGGACGGAACGGACGGAACGGACGGTAGAAGCGACATAGAGACAAGTCGATCCATCACCACGAGTCACTCGCACTCGCCACGGCCCCTCAAGGAACGAGGGCGGCGGAGAAAGTGCAGAAAAAGAAGGGGGTACGACGTGACGGGTATCGCCGACGGCCGGGTGGTGATCGTCACCGGGGCGGGCCGTGGTCTGGGCCGTGCGCACGCCCTCGCGTTCGCCGCCGAGGGTGCGAGAGTCGTCGTCAACGACCTCGGGGTCGGCCTCGACGGCGCCCCCGGTGCCAGCCCGGCCGGGCGGGTCGTCGAGGAGATCCGCGCGGCCGGCGGCCAGGCGGTCGCGCACGGCGGCGACATCGCGACCGGCGCCGGGTCGGCCTCCCTGGTGGCGACCGCCCTGGAGGCGTACGGACGCCTCGACACCCTCGTCAACAACGCCGGTTTCCTGCGGGACCGGATGCTGGTGAACCTCGACGAGGACGACTGGGACGCCGTACTGCGCGTCCATCTCAAGGGTCACTTCCTGGCGCTGAGGCACGCCGCGGCGCACTGGCGGGCCGAGGCGAAGGCAGGGCGCGTGCCGTGTGCCCGGGTCGTCAACACCAGCAGCGGCGCGGGGCTGCTGGGCTCGGTCGGGCAGGGGAACTACAGCGCCGCCAAGGCCGGGATCGTCGCCCTGACCCTGGTCGCGGCGGCGGAACTCGGACGCTACGGCGTACAGGTCAACGCCCTCGCGCCCGCCGCACGCACAAGGATGACCGAGCGTACATTCGCCGAGACGATGAGTGCCCCCGCCTCGGGCTTCGACGCGATGGCCCCGGAGAACGTCTCGCCCTTGGTCGTCTGGCTCGGCTGCGCCGCGAGCGCCGGTGTCACGGGCCGAGTCTTCGAGGCCGAGGGGGGACGGATCACCGTGATGGAGGGATGGCGGCCGGGCCCGACCGCCGACGCGGGGGCGCGGCGGACACCGGCCGAGACCGGGGAGGCGGCCCGGAGACTGCTGGCCCGGGCCGAGCCCCCGGGGGCGGTGTACGGGGCGGAGTAGAGCTGCCCGGGCCGTGTACGGGAGGGAGTGGCGGGCCGGGTCGCGGCGGCTACCCCCTGGCCAGGCCGGGTCGGGTCGGCTAACCCCTGAGCGGGCCGGGATCCCCCTCCAGCAGCGCCACTATCGCGCGGTGCCCCGTCTGACGGTTGTTGCCCGCCGCCGGCCGGCCGTCGCGCAGGAGCGCCACCTCCACGGTCATCGTGCCGGGCTCGTCCTCCCGGCGGCTGGTGACGTACTCGTACCCGGGTCCGTACGCCTCCTCCAGGCCCGCGCGGAGTTCCTCCTCGACGTCCAGCGTCAGCCACCGCCGGGCCTCGGCCAGGGCCTCCTGCCGCGCCCGTGCCCCGTGCGCCAGCAACTCCCCTACGCAGCCAGGAGAGCCGCGCCGGGCGGCCGCCACCAGCGGGGGATCGCCGCCGGGACCGGGCAGGTCCGGGTCCGCGCCCGCCGCCAGCAGCGCCCGTACGACTGCGGTGTGTCCGCCATGCACCGCCCAGGTCAGCGCCCGGAATCCGTACTCCTCCCGCAGGTCCGGCGCGGCCCCGGCGGCCAGCAGCGCCCCTACGGCCTCAACGTGGCCCCCGCAGGCGGCCCCGCACAGCGGCGCGTCGGCGCCCGAGCTGAGGCGGTCGGGGTCGGCGCCCGCCGCCAGCAGCAGCCGTACGATTCCCGGTGCGTCGCTCACCGCCGCCAGGTACAGGGGGGTCTGGCCGTCGGCGTCCACCGACTCGGGATCGGCGCCCGAGCGCAGCAGCCGTAGGACCGCGTTCTCGTCCCCTGCGTACACCGGCGCGAACAGTCCGGGCGGTTGGTGCGTGTTCATGCCTCGACCCTCGCTCGCCAAGGGGCCCGCGGGCAAAGGCATTTCGGGTGTTCTGTGCCACCTCCGCGGTGCTTCCCCGTCCCCTGCGGCAGCGGCCGGGCCTCAGGTCAGGTGTCGCACTCCAGCACGGTCCGGCACAGCCCGCAGCGGGCCCGCACCCGACCCCGCACGGGCACTCGGATCCGCTGGTGGCAGGTCGGGCAGGGGAAGCAGACGCCCAGCGGGCCACGGCCGTCCGAGGTGAAGGAGTAGGGCACGCCGGGATGTGAGCCGGGCGCGGAGTGGTCCTGGGCGTGCCGGCGGTCCCTGGCATAGCGGCGGCGGCCCGCCCAGCCGGCCGCCGTCAACGGGGGCTGCTGCTCGTCGCGGCGGGCCTGGGCCAGGCCCTTGGTGTACGCCGTGTACGCCTGCGGGCTGGTGAACCAGATCGCGGGGTCCTCGCCGAACAGCAGCGCGCGCTTGGCGAGGACGTAGCCGAACTCCTCCGGGGTGAGATAGCCGAGCTTCTGCGACGACGCGCCGTCCTCGCGGAAGGCGTCGAGGAGCAGCCAGCCCGCGCCCAGGTAGGTCGCCGCCGTGTCGGTGAGGATCTCGTTGTCGCGCGTGCCGGGAAAGGACAGGTCGAGGCGGTGCAGATACACATGCATCACCTCGTGCGCGAGGGCCGCGCCGATGTCCCGGCGGTGGGTGCGGAAGCGGTCGTTCAGCTCCACGAAGTACTCGGGACCGGCGGCGAGTTCGACATGCGCCGCGTGGGTCATCTCGCGGAAGCTGACGATCATCCGGGCGTCCGGCAGCCCGTAGTGGCGCACCATCTCGTGCGCCACGCGCTGCGCGCCCAGATGCAGGTCGTCCTGGTCGGAGAAGGCCACATCGGCGGGGGCCACGCTGGTCGCGAAGGTGCGGACGGTGTCGTACGAGAGCCGCTTGTACAGCGCGGTGACGGCCGCCCGCACCGTGTCCAGATGCGGATAGCCGTGCTCCACCGGTCCGCCGTTCGCCACGTCCGCACCCCCTGAAGACGCCAGCTCTGCCTCCACTGTAGGCGCGCTTCCTGTCGGCTGTGGGGCGCGCGCGGGCGGACGGCCGTCGCGGCGTACGCGAGCTGGCCGGAAGCGGTTCTTGCCGCCCCGCCCGGTTCTCTCAATAATCCGTAAAGGCTTGGCGGGAGCATGTCATAAATGATAGTCGCGGGCTGCCGCCGGGCGATCAACCCCCCACGAAAGGAAGCACGGTGAAGCTTCTGAAGAAGACCGGCATCCTCAGGAGAGGCCTCGCGGCCGTCGCGGTCGCGCTCGCAGCCCTCTCGCTCCAGCCCCTGTCGGCGCAGGCGGCTCCCCGGCCCGTCGTCGGCGGGACACGCGCCGCCCAGGGGGAGTTCCCGTTCATGGTGCGGCTCTCCATGGGCTGCGGCGGGGCCCTCTACGCCAAGAACATCGTCCTGACCGCCGCGCACTGCGTGAACGGATCCGGCACCAACACCTCCATCACCGCGACCGCCGGCGTAGTGGACCTGCAGAGCAGCAGCGCGATCAAGGTGAAGTCGGCCAAGGTGCTCCAGGCCCCGGGCTACAACGGCAAGGGCAAGGACTGGGCGCTGATCAAGCTCGCCCGGGCCGTCGACCTGCCCACGCTGCCGATCGCCACCGGCACCGCGTACAACAACGGCGACTTCACCGTCGCCGGCTGGGGCGCGGCGCGCGAGGGCGCAGGCCAGCAGCGCTATCTGCTCAAGGCGCAGGTCCCCTTCGTCGACGACGCCACCTGTCAGCGGGCGTACGGCAACGATCTGGTGCCCGGCGACGAGATCTGCGCCGGGTTCCCGCAGGGCGGCGTCGACACCTGCCAGGGCGACTCCGGCGGGCCCATGTTCCGCAAGGACGCCACGGGCGCGTACCTCCAGGTCGGCATCGTCAGCTGGGGCGAGGGCTGCGCCCGGGCCGGCTACCCCGGCGTCTACAGCGAGGTCTCGACGTTCGCGGCGGACATAGCGCGGGCTGCCGCCGGCCTCTAGCGGAGGACAGGCATATGACATAACGCACTCCCTGAAGAGGGCGCCCGCGGCCCGCGCCGTGCCGCGGGGGCCCTCCCGCGGACCGCCGCTCTCCGGCCGTGCAGGCCCCCGGACGGCTCCCACGCGCGCGTGCACCGCGGTGCACGCGCGGGCGGCGGAGTTCCGGCGGCCCCGAGGAGACGATCCGCAGTCCGGACAGGAATGGGAGGGCGCCCGCGCGCCCCGTAGGGTGGACGCCCATGACCACCCGCAACACCGCCACCGGCGATGTCGACCCGGCCGTCCGTGCCGAACTCGACCGGCTTCGCGACAGCATCGACAACATCGACGCCGCCGTCGTCCATATGCTCGCCGAACGCTTCAAGTGCACCCAGCAGGTCGGCCACCTCAAGGCCGCGCATCAGCTGCCGCCCGCCGACCCGGCTCGCGAGGCCGCCCAGATCGCCCGGCTCCGCCGGCTCGCCGAGAGCGCCAAGCTCGACCCCGCCTTCGCCGAGAAGCTACTCAACTTCATCATCGCGGAGGTCATCCGCCACCACGAACGCATCGCCGACGACGCCACGTCCACCGCCGACACAGCGGGGAAGTGACCGCCGGACGCCGATGAGGCCTCCCGCGCGTGGGCGGCTCTTCCTGCGCCGAGCGAGTTCCCACGCGCGTGGGCGGCTCTCCCCGCGCCGACCCGGCTCCCGCACCGTCGGGCCTCCCGCGCCCACCCGCCCGTGCAGGCCCTCCGGACGTCCGGTCGCCCGTTCGGCCGAGTGACTCTTTGTCAGGTCAAAGGAACACACGGTAGGACGGATCGGGCATAAGCTGGTTGCCCAAACGAGGGGACGTCGGGCCATGCCGTCTGATGCGAGGATTCTCATCGTCGACGACCACGAGGACACGCTCTACGCCCTGGAGAGCGCACTGGCCCCGCTGGGCTACCGGCTGACCTGCGCGACCAGCGGCGACGATGCGCTCAAGGAGGTCCTGCGCGGCCAGGTGGGCCTTCTCCTCCTCGATGTGCGCATGCCCAGGGTGAGCGGACTCGACGTGGTGCGGTACATGCGGCGCGTGGAGCAGACCCAGCACATTCCGGTCGTCCTGCTCACCGGCTTCGGCACCGACGCCGAACTCACCTCCGCCGCCTTCGGCCTCGGCGTCGCCGACCTGCTGCTGAAACCCGTCGACCCC
This sequence comes from Streptomyces sp. NPDC052036, assembly GCF_040680495.1. NCBI lineage: Bacteria > Bacillati > Actinomycetota > Actinomycetes > Kitasatosporales > Streptomycetaceae > Streptomyces > Streptomyces sp. NPDC052036. The sequence continues at coordinate 95,042 of NZ_JBFAWW010000004.1, forward strand.
TGGGCCCTGCGCACCAAGGTCCGCTACCTCTACGGCGCCCACCAGCGCTCCCAGGCCCTCGAACAGGAGGTGCGCGCCCTGCGCGCCCGGCTCAAGGCGTCCGGCGCGCCCCCCAGCCGCGCCCTTCCCCACCCGGACGCACATGTGCCGGGCCAGCGCGAGGACGCCTTGGCCGACCCGTCCCCCGAGATCACCGCGGCCCGCCACGAGAGGCACGCATAGGCGGCGCGAGGCGCGCGGCACGCCGAGGAGGGGGCGTGCGCGCCGTACGAGGGACGCAAGCAGGTGGTGCCGGGGGCGAACAAAGGACGCGTACCGGACCGCCTCTGTGCGCTGTCGGCGGCATCAGGCAGCATGTCCCTCATGTCCGTACTGACGCGCGACGAAGCGCAGACCCGTGCCCGGCTCCTCGACGTCCACCGCTACGCGATCGAACTCGATCTGACCTGCGGCGACGAGACCTTCGACTCCCGTACCGTCATCCGCTTCACGGTGCGCGGCGACGGGCCGGCGGCGGACACCTTCGTCGAGCTCAAGCCCGCCGAGCTGCGCTCCGCCACGCTGGACGGACACCCCCTCGACCCGAAGACCCTCGTCGAGAACCGGCTGCCGCTCAGGGGCCTCGCGCCGGGCGAGCACGAGCTGCGTATCAACACCGCCATGCGCTACTCGCACACCGGCGAGGGCATGCACCGCTTCACCGACCCCACCGACGGCGAGACCTACACCTACACCCAGCTGTTCCTGGACGACATCCAGCGGGTCTTCGCCGCCTTCGACCAGCCCGACCTCAAGGCCGTCTTCGACGTGACCGTCAAGGCCCCCGAAGGCTGGAACGTCCTGGCCAACGGCATCGCCACCCACGCGGGCGACGGCATCTGGCGCGCCGCCGAGACCCCCCTCATCTCCACCTACCTGGTCGCCGTCGCCGCCGGCCCCTGGCACTCCGTGCGCACCGAGCACCGCGGACTGCCCTTCGGCATCCACTGCCGCCGCTCCCTCGCGCCGTACCTCGACGCCGACGCGGACGAGCTCCTCGACATAACCCGCCAGTGCTTCGACCGCTACCACGAGAAGTTCGAGGAGCCCTACCCCTTCGACTCCTACGACCAGGCGTTCGTCCCCGAGTTCAACGCCGGAGCCATGGAGAACCCCGGCCTCGTCACCTTCCGCGACGAGTTCGTCTACCGCTCCGCCGTCACCGACGCCCAGCGCCAGACCCGCGCCATGGTCATCGCCCACGAGATGGCCCACATGTGGTTCGGCGACCTCGTCACCCTGCGCTGGTGGGACGACATCTGGCTGAACGAGTCCTTCGCCGAGTACATGGGCTACCAGACCCTCACCGAAGCCACCCGCTTCACCGACACCTGGACCGACTTCGGCGTCGCCCGCAAGGCCTGGGGATACGAGGCCGACCAGCGCCCCTCCACCCACCCGGTGGCCCCCGACGCGGTCGACGACACCGCCTCCGCGCTCCTCAACTTCGACGGCATCTCCTACGCCAAGGGCGCCTCCGCGCTGCGGCAGCTGGTGGCCTGGCTCGGCGAGAAGGACTTCCTCGCCGGTATCAACACCCACTTCGCCCGCCACCGCTTCGGCAATGCCACGCTCGCCGACTTCGTCGACTCCCTGGCCGCCGCCACCGAACGGGACGTGCACGCCTGGGCCGAGTCCTGGCTGCGCACCACCGGCGTCGACACCCTCACCCCGCGCCTCACCCAGGCCGACGACGGCACCTGCTCCCTCACCGTCGACCGCGACGGCAGCCGCCCCCACCGCATCGCCGTCGGCCTCTACGACCAGGACCTCGCCGACGACGGGGCCCTCACCCTGCGCGAACGCATCGAGCTGGACATCCCGCAGACCGCGCCGCAGCCCCTCGGCAAACGCCCCGCCCTGCTCCTGCTCAACGACAACGACCTGACCTACGCCAAGGTCCGCTTCGACCCCGACTCCTTCCAGACCGTCCAGAGCGCCCTGTCGGCCCTGCCCGAGCCGCTGAGCCGCGCGGTCGTGTGGAACGCCCTGCGCGACGCCGTACGCGACGGCCGTCTCCCCGCCACCGCCTACCTGGACACCGCCCGCACCCACCTCCCGCAGGAAACCGACCTGGCCCTCGCCGAAGGAGTCCTCGCCTTCGCCTCCGCCCAGGTCGCCGACCGCTACCTGCCCCCCGAGGAGCGGCCCGCTGCCGTCGCCGCCCTCACCCGCCTGTGCCGCGACCTCATCCGCCGCACCGAGGACGGCTCCCACCCCGGGCTGCGGCTGATCGCCGTACGCCACTTCATCGACGCCGCCGCCCATCCCGACACCATCGCCGCCTGGCTCGCCGACGGCACGGTGCCCGGCGGACCCGAACTCGACCCCGAGCTGCGCTGGCGCATCCTGGGGCGCCTCGCCGTCCTCGGCGCCGTCGACGAGGCCACCATCGACGGCGAACTGGCGCGCGACCCCAGCGCCACCGGCCAGGAAGGCGCCGCCCACTGCCGCGCCGCCCGGCCCGACCCCGAGGCCAAACGGCGCGCCTGGGACGCGATGTTCACGACCGATGAGCAGAGCGATCTGTCCAACTACCTCTTCACGGCCACCGCCAAGGGCTTCTGGCAGCCCGAACAGGCCGACCTCGTCGCCGAGTACGTCGACCGCTACTGGACCGACGCACCCGCCCTCGCCGCCCGTCGCGGCCCTGCCATCGCCGTTGCCGCGGGCCGCTGGGCCTTCCCCCGCTACGCCATCGACGCGGACACCCTCCGCCGAGGCGAGAAGTGCCTGCGCAAGAAGGACCTCGTCCCGTCCCTGCACCGCAGGCTCGTCGACGAACTCGACGACCTGGCACGCGCGTTGCGCGTCCGCGAGGCGTAGTCCGCATCGGTTGGCCGGCGCCCCTCACCGGGCGCCGGCCGGCCCGAGCACACCCGCCTCGCGCCCCACCCGGCACCACCCCGCGGCACCTCAACCCGACGTTTCCCGCTCACGGCGATACCCCCTCCCGGCCGGATCGTTGTCCTCTGCGAGCGGGCGAACTCCCTCGCATGCAGGCCTGATTCCCCCGCCCCATGCCCGGAGGACGTCCCATGAGCTTGCCACCCCTCGCCTCAGGCCCCGAAGGCCCCAGCGCCCTCGGGCCGTTGCTCGCCACCGTCCTCGACGCCCTCCACGAAGGCGTACGGCTGCGTGGCGGGCCGCTGCCCGCGGGCGGTCCCGCTGCGGTCGCCGCACGGGTCCGCGACGCCGTCGGCGACGTACTGCCGCACACGGGCGACCCGGACGCCGTCCACACCCTCGTACGCGCCTTCGCCGAGGGCGCCGCCGACCCCGCCGACCCCCACTGCGCCGCCCATCTGCACTGCCCGCCCCTCGCCGTCGCCACCGCCGCCGACCTCGCCGCCTCCGCCCTGAACCCCTCCCTCGACTCCTGGGACCAGGCCCCGGCGGCCTCCGAACTGGAGTCCCTGGTCACCGCGGCCCTCGCCCAGGAGGCCGGCGCGGCCACCGCCCTCGTCACCACCGGCGGCACCGAGTCCAACCAACTCGCCCTCCTCCTGGCCCGCGAAGCCCACGGCACGGTCCGTCTCGTCTGCGGAACAGCCGCCCACCACTCCCTGACCCGCGCCGCCTGGCTCCTCGGCCTGCCCGAACCCGTCGTCCTCCCCACCCCGCGCGGCACCCTCGACCCCACCGCCCTCGCCGCGGCCCTCACCGGCCTGCCCCATCCGCGCGGACCCGTCCTCGTGGCCGCCACCGCCGGCACCACCGACGCCGGACTCATCGACCCCCTGCCCGCCATCGCGGACGTCTGCGCCGCCCACGGCGCCCGCCTCCACATCGACGCCGCGTACGGGGGCGGACTCCTCTTCAGCGACCGCCACCGCCCGAAGCTCACCGGCCTGGACCGCGCCCACACGGTCACCCTCGACCTGCACAAACTCGGCTGGCAGCCGGTCGCCGCCGGCCTCCTCGCCGTCCACGACCCGCACGACCTGCGGGCCCTGCGCCACCGCGCGGACTACCTCAACGCCGACGACGACACCGAAGCCGGCCTGCCCGACCTCCTCGGACGCTCCCTGCGCACCACCCGGCGCCCCGACATCCTCAAGATCGCCGTCACCCTCAAGACCCTCGGCCGCAACGGACTCGGCGCCCTCGTCGACCACGTCTGCACCCGCGCACAGGACCTCGCACAGCTCATCTCGGCACACCCCGCCTTCGAGCTGTACGCCCCGCCCACCATCAGCACCGTCCTGTTCCGGCCCGCCGGAGCCCGCGACGACACCGTCGCCGCCGTCCGCCGCATCCTTCTCCACGACGGCCGCGCCGTCCTCGGCCGCGCCCGGTTCGACGGCCGCCTCTGGCTCAAGGCCACCCTCCTCAACCCCCACACCCGGCCCGGCGACCTGGCCGCGCTCCTGAACCTGGTGGAAGGAAGCACGCCCCGATGATCCACCTCCCGCACCACGACCCCCAGGCCCCCCGCGACCTGGTCGGCATCGGCATCGGCCCGTTCAACCTCTCCCTCGCCGCCCTCGCCCACCCCCTCGCCGAACTCGATACCGCCTTCTACGAACAGCGCCCCGGCTTCGACTGGCACCCCGGCCTCCTCATCGACGGCGCCACCCTCCAGGTCCCCTTCCTCGCCGACCTGGTGACCCTCGCCGACCCCGCCAGCCCCTGGTCCTTCCTCAACTACCTCAAGAGCCTCGACCGCCTCTTCCCCTTCTATTTCGCCGAGCGCTTCCACATCCAGCGCGCCGAGTACGACGCCTACTGCCGCTGGGTCGCCGGCCACCTCCCCGGACTCCACTTCGGCCACCGGGTCGACAGCGTCCGCTGGGACCCGGAGTACGAGCTCTTCGAGATCGACTTCACCCGCCTAGGCCCGGACGGCGAGGACGAGGCCCTCGGCCGCACCCGGGCGCGCGCCGTCGTCCTGGGCGTCGGCACCGAACCGCACGTCCCCCAGCCGCTGGGCCCCCTCGTCGACACACCCGGTGTCCCCGTCATCCACGCCGCCGACTACCTGCGCCACCGCGAGCAGTTCCTCACCGCCGGCCACATCACCGTCGTCGGCGCGGGCCAGTCGGGCGCCGAGATCTTCCTCGACCTGCTGCGCCACCGGCCCGTCGGGTGCGAGAGGATCCACTGGCTCGCCCGCACCGAGGCGTTCGCCCCCATGGAGTACTCCAAGCTGGGCCTCGAACACTTCACGCCCGACTACACGCGCTACTTCCACGCCCTCGCCGAACCCGTGCGGGACCACCTCGTCTCCACCCAGTGGCAGCTCCACAAGGGCATCGACGCCGGCACCAGCGCAGCCATCCACGACGAGCTGTACCGCCGCACCCTGCACGGTGGCTGGCCCGACGCCGTCCTCACCCCAGGCGTCCATGTCCGCACCGCGCAACGCCTTCCCACCGGCACGATCGAGCTGCACCTGGAACACCCCCAGCAGAACGCCCGCTCCCGCCTCACCACCGACGCCGTCGTGCTCGCCACGGGCTACCGCGAACGCCCCCTGGACCGCATCCTCGCCGGACTCGCCCCCCACCTGTGCCGCGACAACAACGAACGGCCTCACATCGACGACCAGTTCCGCATGCTCCTCGCCCCCGCGGTCACCGGCCGCCTCTACGTCCAGAACGCCGAACTCCACACCCATGGCGTCGGCACCCCGGACCTCGGCCTCGCCGCCTGGCGCAGCGCCACCATCCTCAACTCCCTCACCGGCAAGGAGCCCTACCCGCTGCCCCGGCGCACCGCCTTCACCACCTTCGGACTGCGCCACCCCGCTTCGAGGCCGTCCGTCCCCGCGGCCCGAGGCCTCACCCCGCTCGCCGAGGGACGGTAGGCGGACCGGAAGCCGCGGGTGCCGGCGAACCCGGCCCGCCTCCCACACCCCCCGAACGCCGGCGGCGCCGACACGCAACCACCGCGCCGACGCCGCCGATCCGTCCCGCTCCGCGGACCCGAACAGTCCCGAACCTCAGAAGACCGACGTGCCGCCCCGCGTGAGCCGCCAGTCCACCGACGCGAAGTCCTTCGGGTCCAGCACACCCTTCGCGGTCACCCACTCCGCGATCCGGGTCCGGATCTCGGTCGACTCGGACCACAACTCCTTGGCCGAGGCCACATACGGGAAGGCGCCGCCGCCGTTGGCACGGTAGTTGTTCACCGCGAGCACGAACTGCCGGTCGTCGTCCAGCGGGGCACCGCCGTAGGTCAGGTTCTTGATGCGGGACCCCGCCGCCTGCGCGATGTCGATGTCGTAGCGCAGCCCCGACACATAGTCATAGTTGTAGTCCGGACGGCCGCCGGCGTTGGTCAGCTTCTCCACGTCGACCGCAGCGTCCGCGGCCGTCTGCACGAAGTACTCCGCCGAGTACTCCAGGTACGCCCGGATCTGCGCACCCGTCATCAGCTTCGCCACCAGCGTGTTGTCGTAGACGTACAGGCTCGACAGATCCCGGATCGTCACCTCGCCCGCCGGGATCTGCGAGGTGCGCGAGAACGGCGACGCCTGCGCGATCACCGGCAGCGACGCGTACTCCGTGCCCGCCAGCGCCGCCCTGACGACGTCCTCCTGCACCTTGGCGATCAGGTCGATGATCGGAGCGTCCTGGTAACGCGCCACCACCGTCGTCAGTGTGTCCGTCGCCCGGCCGACCACCTGGTTGACGTACTTCACCACGGCCGCGTGCTCGTCGGACAGCAGCGTGGTGATCTTCGGGTCGTCGGCGACCGTGCCCGCGTTGCGCAGGGAGGCGGCGACGGACTCGACCTGCCACCTACCCTTCTCGAAGACCAGCTCGATGTCGAAGAGGGTGAGCCGCTCCCCGTAGCACAGCGGCTCGGACAGCACGACCGCCTTCCCCGTGCGCTCGTTGACGACCTTCAACTCCGGGATCTCCACGTGCGCGTGGCCCACCAGGATCGCGTCGATGCCCGGCACCCGCCGGGCCACATCGGCGGCCGCGTTCTCGACGTACGGCAGCTGGTCACCGTACGACGACGTCCCGGAGGCACCGGAGTGCGCCGACACCACCACCACGTCCGCGCCCATCGACCTGAGCTTCGGCACCCACTTCGCCGCCTGCTCCTCCAGCCCCGGGAAGGTCAGCTTCCCCTGCACATACGCCTTGTCCCAGATCGCGATGCCCGGGTTGGTCAGACCGAGCACCGCGACCTTCACCGGCGGGGCGCCCGGCACCCGGAACCGCTTGATGAAGTACGGCGGGAACGCCGGGCGCTGCGTCCTCGCGTCCAGCGCGTTCGCGCCGAGCAGCGGGAAGTGACACTGCGACTCGAACTTCCGCAACGTCTCGATGCCGTAGTTGAACTCGTGGTTCCCGAGCGCCACCGCGTCGTACCCGATCGCGTTCATCGCCTGCGCCATCGGGTGCACCGGGCCGCCCTTGGCCGTGATCGGGTCGACCCTCGCGTAGTAGTACGTCAGCGGAGTGCCCTGGATCGTGTCACCCGCGTCCAGCAGCAGCGTGTTGCAGTGGCCCTTCTCCTTCCTGACCTGGTTCACCAAGGTGGAGATCCGGGCCAGGCCCATCGCGTTACGCGCGGTGTCCGTGTACTCCGCGTCCTTGAAGTAGTCCCAGTTGAAGACGTGACCGTGCAGATCCGTCGTCCCCATCACCGTCAGCGCGTACCGCTTCGGGCCCTTCCTCGCCGAGGCCGCGGGCGACGCCTGGGCCGCCGGAGCCGCCGCGGCGCCGGCCAGCGCCGCTCCCGCCCCGGTCATAGCGGATCTCTTCAGGAACTTCCGGCGATTCAACGGCATCTCTTGCACTCCTCGGCACATGGTCAACGACGCGCGTAGATTTTGACCCGTTCATGGCCAGCCGAAACAGACCCCGGAGGTCTCGATCCGGTGACCGCTACATGGCGCCACGTCAGGCCACCGGTGACAGAGTGGGGCGCATGACCTCCACCCCCGTGGAACCCCAGCCGGCCCCCGTCCCCTACGGCACCCCGGACGCCCCCCGCCTCGCCGTCCGCGGCGAGGCGCATCTCGAGGTCGACCCCGACATCGCCCGCCTCGGCATCACCGTCGGCGCACGCGGCACGGACCGCCACACCACCCTTGACGACCTCACCCGGCGCAACACCACGGCCCTCGACCTCGTCCGGACCTGCTCCGACACCGTCCGGCGGCTGGAGACCGGGCACTTCACCCTCAGCCCCGAACTGACCGAGGGCGGCCACGGCGAACGCGTCCACGCCTACCACGGCCGCGTCCACATCACCGCCGAGCTGACCGACTTCACGGCGCTCGGCGAACTGACCACCCGTCTGGCCGCCCTCGAACTCACCCAGGTGGACGGCCCCTGGTGGGACCTCCACCCCGACTCACCCGCCCACGGCGAAGCCCGCCGGCAAGCCGTGCACGACGCGGTGCGACGCGCCCGCGCATACGCCGACGCCCTCGGCACCACCCTCACGGCCCTCGTCGAACTCGCCGACATCGGCGCGGAGAACGCCGAGCGGCCCGCCTACGCGGCCCGGTCCGCGCGCCGGACCGCCCTCGACGGCACGGACCTCGGGGACGGGGGCGCCGCCCTCGCTCTCGAACCCCGGCGGCAACATGTCCACGCCCGGATCGACGCGCGATTCATCATGGCGCCGCCGCGACTGTGACCACCCGGCAGCCACCCGGCATCACGGGGATCATCGAAATACGAGGCGCGAGGGAAAACCATCCGTATTTCGCTCCGGGATGCTCATCGGAGCGCGCCACCGCACAATTCAACACTTGTCAATAAGGCTTCACGCAAAGGTTGTTGAGTAGTCACGCGCAACGAATTCTCTACCCGCCGGTAAGGCATACGCTCGAAGCATGCGCCGAGCGAAGATCGTTTGTACATTGGGGCCCGCCACCGACTCGTACGACCAGATCAAGGCACTGGTCGAGGCCGGAATGGACATCGCCCGCTTCAACCTCAGCCACGGCAGTTACGCCGACCACGAGGAGCGCTACCAGCGCGTACGCAAGGCTTCCGACGAGACCGGCCGCAGCGTCGGAATCCTCGCCGACCTTCAGGGCCCGAAGATCAGACTCGGTCGATTCGCCGAAGGACCCGTACTCCTTGAACGCGGGGACACCTTCACCATCACCGTGGAGGAAGGCGTCGAAGGAGACCGCCAGACCTGCGGAACCACCTACGCCGGTCTCGCCTCCGACGTCACCCCCGGAGAACGCGTCCTCGTCGACGACGGCAAGGTGTGCCTGGAGGTCACCTCCGTCGACGGCCCCCGGGTCCGCACGACCGTCGTCGAGGGCGGCATGGTCTCGGACCACAAGGGGCTGAACCTGCCCGGCGTCGCCGTCTCCGTCCCCGCGCTCTCCAAGAAGGACGAGGACGACCTGCGCTGGGCCCTGCGCACCGGCTTCGACGTCATCGCGCTCTCCTTCGTCCGCAGCGGCCGGGACGCCAAGGACGTCCACCGCATCATGGAGGAAGAGGGCCGCCGCCTCCCCGTCATCGCCAAGGTGGAGAAACCGCAGGCCGTCGAGAACATCGACGAGATCGTGGCGGCCTTCGACGGCATCATGGTGGCCCGCGGCGACCTGGGCGTCGAGATGCCGCTCGAACAGGTGCCCATCGTCCAGAAGCGTGCGATCAAGCTCGCCAAGCGCAACGCCAAGCCCGTCATCGTCGCCACCCAGATGCTCGACTCGATGATCGAGAACTCGCGCCCCACGCGCGCCGAGGCCTCGGACGTCGCGAACGCCGTCATCGACGGCACCGACGCGGTGATGCTCTCCGGCGAGACCAGCATCGGCAACCACCCCATCGAGACGGTCCGGACGATGGCCCGCATCGTCGAGGCGGCCGAGGAGGACATCCTCGCCAAGGGGCTGCCGCCGCTGACCGAGAACAGCAAGCCGCGCACCCAGGGTGGCGCCGTCGCCCGCGCCGCGGCGGAGATCGGCGACTTCCTCGGTGCGAAGTTCCTGGTCGCCTTCACCCAGTCGGGCGACACCGCCCGCCGGCTGTCCCGCTACCGCTCCCCGATCCCGCTCCTCGCCTTCACCCCCGAGCCGGCCACGCGCTCCCAACTGAACCTCACCTGGGGCGTGGAGACCTTCCTGGGGCCGCACGTCGACTCCACGGACGCGATGGTCGAGCAGGTCGACGAGCTGCTGCTGAAGTACGGCCGCTGCGAGCGGGGCGACACCGTGGTGATCACGGCGGGCTCCCCGCCCGGAGTGTCGGGCTCGACGAACATGGTCCGGGTCCACCACATCGGGGAGGACGACGGCCCGAGATGAGCGGCGCGCACACGAAGGGCCCCTCTTTTTGATGGGGCCCTTTGCGCATATCGTCAAAACTTGAGGCCGACGTGGGCGTCGAGGAGGGCGACGGAGGCTTTGATGGTGCGGCAGCCGTCGGAGTGGATGAGACCGCGGATGAACTCCCAGGGGTGGGCATCGACGATGTCCCGCTGCCAGGACTCCAGGACGATCCGGCACTCGTGCTTCTTGCCGGGGCCGTGCTGAGGGAAGAGGCAGGGCCAGTGCTTGCTGGAGCAGCTGACCGCTACGCAACCCTGTCTCCCGACACGGAAGACGCTGTTCGACGGGCGCACGGCACGCATCGCTTCCTCACATGCGTCGATGATGCCCGGCCAGGCCCTGTCCAGGACGACGCGCAGGAGGTAGACGTCTCTGCGGTGAGGACTGATGCAGCCGTCGCCGAGATAGAGGCCGAGAAGGGAGGCGTATGTCGCAGGGGTTTCCGGTGAACCCGGGACGTCCTGACACCTGGGGCAGGGATTGCCCGCGCGGGGGCCGGCTTCGCTGCGCGTCCGCCAAGAGCGGATCGCATACCGGGAAATCCCCGTCGCCTTGCTGACAGAGTTCAGACTGCGTCCCTCAGTCACCAAAGCTCGCGTGTGCCCATGTCGTACATGGGTCCACTCTGTGTGACCGGTCATCTCTGTGTGCAGCAAAAGGTGGACGTTCACGAGAACGAGAACGTCCACCTCTGGATAGTGACCTTGGAATCTTAAGAAAAGTGCCCCGGGTGGGATTCGAACCCACACCGTATGCTGTTTGAGAGCACTGCCTCTGCCGATTGGGCTACCGGGGCCCAACGAATCGAAGGTTGACCCCGACCCGCTGCCTGTCCACCATACCGTAGCTAGGTAGGCTTCTGGGAGCAGTAATTGCCTGCCCTGGAACAAGGAGCCCGAGTGACCGCCCCCGAGTCGCCCCAGCCCGTTGCCGACGACGACAAGTCGCACGTGCCCCCGATGACGACCCGTGTTGTCATCGCGGAGGACGAGGCGCTCATCCGGCTCGACCTCAAAGAGATGCTCGAGGAAGAGGGCTACGACGTCGTCGGGGAGGCCGGTGACGGCGAGCAGGCCGTGGAGCTGGCCCGTGAGCACCGGCCCGACCTGGTCATCCTCGATGTGAAGATGCCGAAGCTCGACGGCATCTCGGCGGCCGAGAAGATCGCCGAGGAGCGCATCGCCCCGGTGTTGATGCTGACCGCCTTCTCGCAGCGCGACCTCGTCGAGCGTGCGCGCGACGCCGGTGCCATGGCGTACCTCGTCAAGCCGTTCAGCAAGAGCGACGTCGTGCCGGCGATCGAGATGGCCGTCTCGCGGTTCAACGAGCTGAAGACGCTGGAGAAGGAGGTCGCGGACCTCACTCAGCGGCTGGAGACCCGCAAGCTGGTGGACCGCGCGAAGTCGATCCTCCAGACGGAGTACGGGCTGACCGAGCCCGCCGCCTTCCGCTGGATCCAGAAGACCTCCATGGACCGCCGGATGTCGATGCAGCAGGTCGCCGAGGCCGTCATCCAGGACGCCCAGGAGAAGAAGACCTCCAAGGGCTGAACGACGCGTACTGCATACGGCGAGGCCCGCACCCCCTGAGGAGGGGTGCGGGCCTCGCCGTATCGGTCCGGGCCTGCGGTCAGTCCTCGCCGAGGTACGCCTTGCGCACCGACTCGTCGTGCAGCAGGTCCTGCCCGGTGCCGGAGAGCACGATGTTCCCGACCTCCATGACATGACCGTGGTCGGCGAGCGACAGCGCCGCCTGGGCGTTCTGCTCGACCAGGAGGATCGTCGTGCCCTGGGACTTCAGCTCGGCGATGGTCGCCATGATCTTCTGCATCATGATGGGGGAGAGGCCCATCGACGGTTCGTCGAGCATGAGCAGCTTCGGCTGGGACATCAGGGCCCGGCCCATCGCCAGCATCTGCTGCTCGCCGCCGGAGAGGGTGCCCGCGGCCTGCTTCCTGCGTTCCCCGAGGATGGGGAAGAGGTCGTAGGCCCGCTGGATGTCCTTCTCGATGCCGGGCTTGTCGCTGCGCAGGAACGCCCCGAGCCGCAGATTGTCCTCGATGGCCATCCGGGGGAAGATGTGCCGCCCCTCGGGGGAGTGGGCGAGCCCCAGGGAGACCACCTGATGGGCGGGGACCTTCTTGAGCGATCTTCCGTTGAACCTGATCTGGCCGCCGACCGGCTTGAGCAGGCCGGAGAGCGTGCGCAGGGTGGTGGTCTTGCCGGCGCCGTTGGTACCGATGAGGGTGACGACCTCGCCGGCGTCGACCTTGAAGGAGATGCCCTTGACGGCTTCGATCTTGCCGTAGGCGACCCGGAGGTCCTCGACTTCGAGCAGTGCGGTCATCGGTCGTTCTCCTTGCCGGGCGCGGCATCCGTCTGGGCCTCGGCCTGCGCCTCGGCAGCCTCCACCTCGGCGGCCTCCTCGTCGCCGGGGGCGTTCTCGAAGGGCTCGCCGAGGTAGGCGGCGATGACACGCTCGTCGCCCTGGACGGTCGCGCTGTCGCCCTCGACGAGCTTCTCGCCCTGGACGAGGACGGCGACGCGGTCGCAGAGGTTGAAGATGAAGCGCATGTCGTGCTCGATGACGAGGACGGCGATGCCCTTGTCGCGGATCGCGAAGACGAGTTCCTCGGTGGCCCGGGTCTCCTGCGGGTTCATGCCGGCGGTGGGCTCGTCGAGGAGCAGCAGGCCCGGCTCGCTGGCGAGGGCGCGGGCGATCTCGAGCTTGCGCTGTTCGCCGTAGGGGAGGTTGCGGGCGAGGTGTTCGGCCTTGCCGGCGAGGCCGACGAACTCCAGGAGTTCCATGGCGCGTTCGCGGGAGGCGGCCTCCGCCCGGTGGAAGCCGGGTCCGCGCAGCACGGCGGACCAGAAGCCCTCTTTGGTGCGGGTGTGCCGGCCGACCAGCACGTTCTCCAGGACCGTCATGTTGGAGAAGAGACGGATGTTCTGGAAGGTGCGGGCGATGCCGGCGGCGGTGACCTTGAAGGACTTGGGCGGCAGGACGTTGCCCCGGTAGCGGACCTCGCCCTCGGTGGGGACGTACAGGCCCGTGAGGCAGTTGAAGAAGGTGGTCTTGCCGGCGCCGTTGGGGCCGATGAGGCCGACGATCTCGCCGCTGTTGACGGTGAGGTCGACGCTTCGTACGGCGGTGAGGCCGCCGAAGCGCATGGTGACGCCGCGTGCGTCGAGCACGACCTCGCCGGGGGCGGTGGCGCCCGGGGTGGCGTCCTGGGTGGTGGTGTCGGTGGTCATGGTGGTCAGGCCCCTGTCGTGCTGAGGACTGTGGGCGCTTCCGCCTCTTCGTGGAATTCCAGCTGGCGGCGCCGGTTGGGGATGAGGCCCTCCGGACGGAAGCGCATCAGCAGGATGAGGGCGACACCGAAGGCGAAGAGCTGGTAGTCGCCGAGGAACTGGAGCTTGTTGGGGATGAGGAAGAGCAGTGCGGCGCCGATGAGGGGTCCGCTGATGGTGCCCATGCCGCCGAGGACGACCGCGGCGAGCAGGAAGGCCGAGTTGGGCGGGATGGGGCCGGCGAAGAGGTACTGCTCGGGGGTGACCGTGTAGGTGACGTGTGCCTGCACGGTGCCGGCGAGGCCGGCGAGGGAGGCGCCGACGGCGAAGGCGATCAGCTTGACCCGGAAGCCGTTGATGCCCATGGCGAGGGCGGCGGTCTCGTCCTCGCGGATCGCGACCCAGGCGCGGCCGATGCGGGAGTTGCCGCTGCGCCGGAAGACGAGCACGACGACGGCGGTGATGATCAGCATCAGGAAGAAGTAGTTGGCGAAGCGGCCGATGGTGAACCCGACGATGTCGTGCTGGGCGCCGAAGTCGAAGCCGAGGATGTCGAGGTTCGGGATCGACGCGATGCCGTTGGAGCCGTTGGTGATGTCCGGACCGGAGGTGCCGTCCAGGTTGTTCGCTGTGATCCGGAAGATCTCACCGAAGCCGAGCGTGACGATGGCGAGGTAGTCGCCGCGCAGACGCAGTGTGGGGGCGCCGATGAGCACGCCGAACACGAGGGAGGCGGCGGCGCCGATGAGGACGGCGGCCCAGAAGGGGAAGTGGACGTGGAACGGCGAGTTGGGGGAGCCGGAGACCAGGGCCGCGGCGTAGGCGCCGACGCCGAGGAAGGCGACGTAACCGAGGTCGAGGAGGCCGGCGAGGCCGACGACGATGTTCAGGCCGAGGGCGACGGTGGCGAAGATGAGGATGTAGACGCCGAGGGTCGCGTACTGGTCGTCGGTCTGGGTGAAGGGGAACAGCGCCGCCGCGACGAACGCCCCGCAGGTGGTGATGTTCTGGTGGCGGGCGGTGAGCTGGGAGGCCTGGTTGATCAGGCCGGCCTTGTTCAGGGCGGCGAAGCCGAAGCCGGCGGTGAGCAGGAAGCCGATGAAGAGTTCGTCGTACTCGGTGCCGATGCCGTAGGTGAAGACGATCAGTCCCAGGGCCAGGATCCCGACGATGATCAGGATCTCGGCGTAGGCGGGCAGTGTGCCGAGGGGACGCGGAGTGCCCGAGGCGAAGGCGGCCTTGACCGTCTCCCACTGGTGGGCGGCCTTGCGCCTGAAGCGTTCCCCGGAGGTCTCGTCGGGGTCGGCGGGGTCGGGCACGGGCCGCTGGAAGGGCAGGGCCAGGGCGCCGATCAGGGTGGCGAGGCTGGTGACGGCCACGAGGTAGCCGCCGGGTTCGAGGTTGACGACTCCGCCGAGTTCGACGCTGATCGCCAGGACCGTGTACCAGGCGGTGGCGAAGGTGGTGAGGGCGGCGAACTTGAGGGCCCCGTCGGCGCCGGCGGGCACGAGCCAGCCCAGGCCCTTGATGTCGTAGGAGGCGAGGGCGAACAGGGTGGTGAGGACGCCGCCGATGAGGACGAGGACCTGGAGGCCGCCCGGGTAGCCGTAGACGGTGAGGTCGCCGGGGAAGTCGGCGGTCCAGGTCCAGGAGAGGAAGGTGGAGATGATGGTGAGGGCGCCGCCGGCGGTGGCGAGGGCGCGGCCGATGTGCGGCGGGATGCCGATGAGACCGGACGGGGTGCCCGCGGCGGGGGTGCTCGGGGTGTCGGGTGCGGTGGTCTGTGTGGTCATCGGTGTCACGCCCTGTCCGCGACGCGCTCGCCGAGCAGGCCCTGTGGCCTGAACAGCAGCACGAGGATGAGGAGTACGAACGCCCAGACGTCTGCCCAGGACTGGCTGCCGAACTTCTCCATGCCCGGGAGGTCGGCGATGTAGGCGGTGGCCAGGGTCTCGGCGACGCCGAGGACGATGCCGCCGATCATGGCTCCGTAGATGTTGCCGATGCCACCGAGGACGGCCGCGGTGAAGGCCTTGAGGCCGAGGATGAAGCCCATGCGGAAGTCGATCTGACCGTACTTCAGACCGTAGGCGACACCGCCGATGGCGGCGAAGGCGGCGCCGAGGGCGAAGGCGACGACGATGATGCGGTCGGTGTTGATGCCCATGAGCTTGGCGGTGTCGGGGTCCTGGGCGGTCGCCTGCATGCCGCGTCCGGTGCGGGTCTTCATGACGAAGTAGGCGAGGACGGCCATGCTGATGGGGGCCGCGACGAGGAGGAAGATGTCACCGGTCTGGATGGTGACATTGCCGAGGTGGAAGGGGCCTCCGCCGATCTGCGGGAAAGTGCGGGCGGACTTGGCGTCGGGGTACCAGGCCCAGACCGCCTGCTGGAGGGCGAGAGAGAGGCCGATCGCCGTGATGAGAGGGGCCAGACGGGGTGCGTTGCGCAGAGGCCGGTAGGCGAACCGCTCCGCTCCCACGGCCACGATGACGGCGACCAGGACGGCGCCGATGAGCATCAGTGGCAGGGCGACCCACATGGAGGTGCCGTCGGGCAGGATGTATGCGTAGACCGTGAGGGCGCCGAAGGCCCCGGTCATGAAGATCTCGCCGTGGGCGAAGTTGATGAGCTGGACGATGCCATAGACCATCGTGTAGCCGATGGCGACCAGCCCGTACATGGATCCTAGTAGCAGGCCGTTGACCAGCTGCTGCGGCAGTTCGTTCACCGCATGTCCTCCGAGACTTTCGGACGTTCGACGGATGTGGCCGGATGCGAGTCCGCGCGGGGCGCCAGTGGAACAGCGCCCCGCGCGGCTCGTGAGTGGTGCGGGGTGGGGATCAGCCGGTGTAGGTACCGGACTTGACGGCCGCCCAGGCACCGTTCTTCACGGCGTACACGGTGAGCTGCTTGTTCGTCGTGTCACCGAACTCGTCGAAGGAGACCTTGCCGGTCACACCGTCGAAGGTGACGTTCTGCATCGCGGCGGTGACCTTGGCGCGAGCGTCGGAGGGAAGCTTGCCGCCGTTGTCGTCGACGACCTTCTTCACGGCCTCGATGATGGCCCACGCGGAGTCGTAGGAGTAGCCGCCGTACGCCGCGTAGTCCTCCTTGTATCCGCCGGCCTTGTAGTTGGCCACGAACTCCTTGGCGGAGGGGAGCTGGTCGACCGGGGCGCCGACCGAGGTGGCGAGGTCGCCGGCGCTGTCGGAGCCGGCCAGCTTGATGAACGTCGGGTCGTAGATGCCGTCGCCGCCGACCACGGGGATCTTGGCGCCGGCGGCCTTGATCTGCTTGCTGAGCGGGCCGGCCTGCGGGTACTCGCCGCCGTAGTAGACGACGTCCGCGCCGGAGTTCTTCACCTTGGTGGCGACCGCGGAGAAGTCCTTGGTGTCGGGGTTGATGTGCTCGGTGCCGGCGACGCTGCCGCCGAGCTTCTTGAACTCCTCGGTGAAGGTGGCGGCGAGGCCCGCGCCGTAGGTCTTCTTGTCGTCGATGACGAAGACCTTCTTCTTCTTGGCGTCGTTGTAGATGTACTGCGCGGCGAACGGGCCCTGGATGGCGTCCGTGGTCGCGGTGCGGAAGTACGACTTGTACTGGCGAACCTTCTTCTTCTGCCAGTCCGTGCCCTGGGTGAGGCCGGGGCCGGTGTTGGCCGGGGAGACCTCGACCAGCTTGGCGTCGTCGAAGACCTTCTGCATCGACTCGGCCACGGAGGAGTTGAGCGGGCCCACGGCGCCGAGGACGCTGCTGTCGGCGACGAACTTGGTGGCGTTCTGCTGGCCCGCGGAGGGCTGCGCCTGGTCGTCGAGCGGCTCCAGCTTGAAGGTGATGCCCTTGACGTAGTTCTGCTTGTTGGCGGTCTTGACCGCGAGGTCCGCCGAGTTCTTGATGCCCAGGCCCAGCGCGGACAGGTCGCCGGTCAGCGGCGCGTCGACTCCGATGGTGACGGTGGTGCCGCCACCCTTGCCGGAATCCGAGCTCTTGCCGTTGTCGCGCGAGCCACAGGCGGTGAGGGTCAGTGCACCTGCCGCCAGCGCGGCGGTGATGGCGATGAGCGAACGTTGACGCACGATCAGTCCTTTCCCTGGCACGGCCCCTCCCCCCTGGAAGGAGCCGAGTCGAGCGCTGGGCCGAAGTGACATTCAGACCGCGCGGTGACTGGCCGTGACTCTAAGCGCGCGTGGGGAACATGGAGGAGGGTCTGACCGAGGCTGTGACGCTCTTGTTATGACACGAGGTAATGCAGAGCGGTACTGCACGGGTGGAACAGCGGAATTCCAGCCGATTCGCCCGGTCCGCATGCTGAGAATCCGCAGGACGCGCGGTGGTGCGTTCAGGTGTGTCGGCCGTTTTGGTGATTACCGGGAACGGTTGCCGCAGGCGACGTGCAGGGCTGCCGAGAGGTCGTGCGCATAGCGTGATCCGAGGATGTAACTGTGGGGCTCTATTGCGCGCGTATTACGCAGAGTTACGTCCAGGAAAGGCAGTCCGGCGTTCTCGGGTACTTTTCCGCATTCGGTCACATGCATGGCGATGTCGATCTTGCGGGCAGAGCCCGCCTTAGTGCGGAAAGGGGGCCGCGGGGACGAGGTCACGGAAAGGCCCGCATAGGGCTGGGCAATCCGGGTCACGGTGACAGGCGGCCCCGACTGCACGCTCAGCACCACCGACAGGCCGAAGCTTCGAGGCGAGGCGTTCGGAGGCGCGGGCTCCGCGTCCAGGTAGCTGATGTCGACGACCTGGGAGGGGTACGGCGGGGGAGGGGGCGGCGGTGGCGGGGGCTTCTGCGGGCGGGTGGCGTAGAGGTAGCCGCCGCCCGCGAGGAGGGCGGCCACCGTCGTCGTCGTGAGGAACATCCGGCGGTGCGGGCCGTACAGCCGGGCGAGGCGTCCGCGGGGATGCGTGGGTCCGGGGTCCGGGTCGTCGTCGCCCGCGCGCGTGCCCTCGCCGGGCTCGACCGGACCGACCCCGCTCACTGCCATGGGCCCTTGCTCGGGCCGCCGGTGCGATACCAGTCGGCACAGCCCTCACGCGCCCGACGGCCCATCAACTGCTCTGCGGCAGACATGCCCTGACGTTGCTTCACATCGCGGGCCGCGTCCACCACCGTCCGCAGGATCTCGTACTGCCCGTTGGACAGCCCCATCGACTGGTAGTCCCCGTAGGTGCCGCTGTCCAGCACCTTGCGGGACCAGTACACGACGACCCGCGCGCACAACTCCTCGGGAGGCGTGGGCCGGGGGGACGCCGAGGCGGAGACGGCCGCCTCGGCGCTCGTCGGGCCGGCGGCGCCTGCGTGGGAGCAGGCGACCGTCGTCGCACCCGTCAACAGGGCCAGCCCGATCCACAGCCCACGCACCGTCAGCCCCGGCCTGGGGGCTCTGCCCGTCGCCATGCCATGACGCTAAGGGGCCGGTGGCCCAGGAGCAACGTCGGTGCGGACGCCGCGAGCCGGGCGCCGGAGCTCTCAGCCCGCGTTGGGGATGTTGTCCCCGTCGCCCGGCCGCACATCGCGCAGCAGACAGGTCAGCCGGGCCGTGCACACCCGCTTGCCGTCCTCGTCGCTGATCACGATCTCGTACGTCGCCGTCGAGCGGCCCCGGTGGACGGGGGTGGCGACGCCGGTGACCAGACCGGAGCGCACCCCCCGGTGGTGGGTGCAGTTCAGGTCGACGCCTACGGCGATCTTGGAGCTGCCGCCGTGGAGCATGGAGCCGACCGAGCCGAGGGTCTCCGCGAGTACGGCGGAGGCGCCGCCGTGGAGCAGTCCGTACGGCTGGGTGTTGCCCTCCACGGGCATCGTGCCGACGACCCGCTCCGGTGAGGCCTCGATGATCTGGACGCCCATACGGGTGCCGAGGTGTCCGGCGGAGAAGAGGGCGGGCAGGTCGACGCCGAGCGCGGCGTACTCGTCGACGACCTCTTGCGGGAACTTCACGGTGTGCTGCTCGCCCATGGGACATGGCTCCGTTCGTCGGTGATCGGTCACTCGCCTCCGACTGAGCAAACGCTCAGTCGGCCGCCGATTGTTCCAGGCGCACCACAACGGACTTGCTCGCGGGGGTGTTGCTCGTGTCGGCCGTGGCGTCCAGCGGGACCAGGACGTTCGTCTCGGGGTAGTAGGCGGCCGCGCAGCCGCGGGCCGTCGGGTAGTGGACGACGCGGAAGCCCGGGGCGCGCCGCTCGACGCCGTCCTTCCACTCGCTCACCAGGTCGACGTACGACCCGTCGGCCGCGCCCAGGGCCCGGGCGTCCTCCGGGTTCACCAGCACCACCCGGCGGCCGTTGGTGATGCCCCGGTAGCGGTCGTCGAGGCCGTAGATCGTGGTGTTGTACTGGTCGTGCGAGCGCAGGGTCTGCAGCAGCAGCCGGCCCTCGGGCAGCCTCGGGTACTCCACGGCGGCCGCCGTGAAGTTGGCCTTGCCGGTGGCGGTGGGGAAGCGGCGCTCATCGCGCGGCGCGTGGGGGAGCGCGAAGCCCCCGGGGCGGGCCACGCGCGCGTTGAAGTCCTCGAAACCCGGGATCACGCGGGCGATGCGGTCGCGGACGGTCGCGTAGTCCTTCTCGAACTCCTCCCACGGCACCACGCTGCCGTCACCGAGCACGCGGCGTGCCAGGCGGCACACGATCGCCGGCTCGGACAGCAGGTGCGGGCTCGCGGGGTCCAGCCGGCCACGGGAGGCGTGCACCATGCCCATGGAGTCCTCGACGGTCACGAACTGCTCACCGCTGCCCTGGAGGTCACGCTCGGTGCGGCCCAGGGCGGGCAGGATCAGGGCACGCGCGCCGGTGACCGTGTGCGAGCGGTTCAGCTTGGTCGACACGTGCACGGTGAGGCGGGCCCGGCGCATGGCCGCCTCGGTCACCTCGGTGTCGGGTGACGCGGACACGAAGTTGCCGCCCATCGCGAAGAAGACCTTCGCCTCGCCGTCACGCAGCGCGCGGATGGCCCGCACGACGTCGTAGCCGTGCTCGTGCGGCGGGGTGAACCCGAACTCCTTCTCCAGGGCGGCCAGGAAGGCGGGCGCGGGCCGCTCGAAGATGCCCATCGTGCGGTCGCCCTGCACGTTCGAGTGGCCGCGCACCGGGCACACGCCCGCGCCCGGGCGGCCGATGTTGCCGCGCAGCAGCAGGAAGTTCACGACCTCGCGGATGGTCGGTACGGCGTGCTTGTGCTGGGTGAGGCCCATGGCCCAGCAGACGATGGTGCGCTGCGAGGCAAGGACCATCCCCAAGGCCTGCTCGATCTCGGCGCGGGTGAGCCCGGTCGCGGTGAGCGTCTCGTCCCAGTCGGCGGCGCGCGCGGCCTCGGCGAACTCCTCGAAGCCGTGGGTGTGCTCGCGGACGAACTCCTCGTCGACCGCACCCTCGGTGTGGAGGACCAGTTTGTTCAGAAGGCGGAAGAGGGCCTGGTCACCGCCGAGGCGGATCTGCAGGAACAGGTCGGTCAGGGCGGCGCCCTTGAGCATGCCCTGGGGTGTCTGCGGGTTCTTGAAGCGCTCCAGACCCGCCTCGGGCAGCGGGTTGACGCTGATGATCCTCGCGCCATTGGCCTTGGCCTTCTCCAGGGCCGACAGCATGCGCGGGTGGTTGGTGCCGGGGTTCTGCCCGGCGACGATGATCAGGTCCGCCTGGTAGAGGTCCTCAAGCAGAACACTGCCCTTGCCGATGCCGATCGTCTCGGAGAGCGCGGAACCGGACGACTCGTGGCACATGTTGGAGCAGTCGGGCAGGTTGTTGGTGCCCAGCTCGCGGGCGAAGAGCTGGTAGAGGAACGCGGCCTCGTTGCTGGTGCGGCCCGAGGTGTAGAAGACGGCCTCGTCGGGGGAGCCCAGCGCGGCGATCTCCTCGGCGATGATGTCGAAGGCGCGCTCCCAGGTGACCGGCTCGTAGCGGTCCGCACCTTCGGGGAGGTACATGGGGTGCGTGAGGCGCCCCTGCTGGCCCAGCCAGTAGCCGCTGCGGGTGGCGAGGTCGGCCACGGGGTGCGCGGCGAAGAACTCCGGGGTGACCCGGCGCAGGGTGGCCTCCTCCGCGACCGCCTTCGCGCCGTTCTCACAGAACTCCGCCGTGTGCCGGTGCTCGGGCTCCGGCCAGGCGCAGCCCGGGCAGTCGAAGCCGTTCTTCTGGTTGACCCGGAGGAGGGTGAGCGCGGTGCGGCGCACTCCCATCTGCTGCTGGGCGATGCGCAGGGTGTGACCGATGGCGGGCAGTCCCGCCGCCGCGTGCTTCGGCTCGGCGACCTGCGGCGCGTCCTGAACCGGGTCACCTGTGGGCGGCTTGCTGGCCATCGCGGTCCTCCCCTTCGCGTCCACCTGTGAGGTACGTCTCCGATCCTCGCACGCGCCGCCGACAAGGACTGCGCCCGGTCGTGCGGAGGGCGGCCATCGTCGGGCGGGAGGGCGGCGGGCCGGGGTGCGGAGGCGGAGGGCGGCGACCCGGGGCGGCCTCGCGGGTGAGGGCGGCCCCTCGGGCGAGGTGGGCCCTCGGGCCGGGGCGGGTCCGAGTGTCAGTGGAGCGTGGCAGGATCGGGGACGTGGCAGAAACAGCATCGAAGAAGACCGAGAAGACCTCCGGCGGCGGCCGTCCCCGGCTGATGCTCATGGACGGGCACTCACTGGCCTACCGCGCGTTCTTCGCGCTGCCCGCGGAGAACTTCACGACCGCGACGGGCCAGCCGACGAACGCGATCTACGGCTTCGCGTCGATGCTGGCGAACACGCTGCGCGACGAGGCGCCCACGCACTTCGCCGTGGCGTTCGACGTCTCACGCAAGACCTGGCGCTCCGAGGAGTTCACGGAGTACAAGGCGAACCGGTCGAAGACCCCGGACGAGTTCAAGGGCCAGGTCGAGCTGATCGGCGAGCTGCTGGACGCGATGCGGGCCCCCCGTTTCGCGGTCGAGGGGTTCGAGGCGGACGACGTGATCGCCACGCTCGCCACCCAGGCCGAGGCCGAGGGCTTCGAGGTGCTGATCGTCACCGGTGACCGTGACTCCTTCCAGCTGGTCACCGAGAACACGACGGTGCTGTACCCGACGAAGGGTGTCTCGGAGCTGACCCGGTTCACCCCGGAGAAGGTTTTCGAGAAGTACGGGCTGACGCCCGCGCAGTACCCCGACTTCGCGGCGCTGCGCGGCGACCCGTCGGACAACCTGCCGGGCATCCCGGGCGTCGGTGAGAAGACGGCCGCGAAGTGGATCAACCAGTTCGGCTCGTTCGCGGAGCTGGTGGCGCGCGTCGACGAGGTCAAGGGCAAGGCCGGGCAGAACCTGCGCGACCACCTGGAGTCGGTGAAGCTGAACCGCCGGCTCACGGAGCTGGAGCGGCAGGTGGAGCTGCCGAAGTCGGTCATCGACCTGGAGCGGGCCGCGTACGACCGCACGGGCGTCACGATGGTCCTGGACACCCTGGAGATCAGGAACCCCTCGCTGCGCGAGCGGCTCTTCGCCGTCGACCCCGGGGCCGAGGAGGCCGAGACGACGCCGGCCGCGGCGGCCGGCGTCGAGGTGGAGGGCGCGGTGCTGGGCGCGGGCGAGCTGAAGCCGTGGCTCGCCGAGCACGGCGATCAGCTCCTCGGCCTGGCCACGGTCGACTCATGGGGACTGGGCGCGGGCTCGGTGGCGGAGGTCGCGCTCGCCGCGGCCGACGGGACGGCGGCCTGGTTCGACCCGACGGAGCTGGATGAGGCGGACGAGAAGGCGTTCGTGCAGTGGCTCGCCGACCCGGCCAGGCCCAAGGTGCTGCACAACGCCAAGGGAGCGATGCGGGTCTTCCCCGAGCACGGCTGGCCCCTGGAGGGCGTGGCCATGGACACGGCGCTCGCCGCGTACCTGGTGAAGCCGGGCCGCCGTTCGTTCGCGCTGGACGCGCTGTCGCTGGAGTACCTCGGCCGGGAGCTGGCGCCCGCGGCCACCGCGGACGGCCAGCTCGCGTTCGGTGCCGACGAGGGTGCCGAGGCCGAGGCGCTGATGATCCAGGCCCGCGCGATCCTCGACCTCGGCCAGGCGTTCGAGGAGAAGCTCGGCGAGGTCGGCGCGGCGGATCTGCTGCGCGACATGGAGCTGCCCGTCTCCTCGCTGCTCGCCCGCATGGAGCGGCACGGCATCGCGGCGGACCGCACACATCTGGAGGCCATGGAGCAGCTGTTCGCGGCCGCCGCCCAGCAGGCGGTGAAGGAGGCGCACGCGGCGGCGGGACACGAGTTCAACCTGGGCTCGCCCAAGCAGCTTCAGGAGGTCCTCTTCGGCGAGCTGGGTCTGCCCAGGACGAAGAAGACCAAGACGGGCTACACGACGGACGCGGACGCTCTCGCGTGGCTCGCCACCCAGACGGACAACGAGCTGCCGGTGATCATGCTGCGCCACCGTGAGCAGGCGAAGCTGCGGGTGACCGTCGAGGGTCTCATCAAGACGATCGCCGCGGACGGCCGGATCCACACGACGTTCAACCAGACGGTCGCGGCGACCGGCCGGCTGTCGTCGACGGACCCGAACCTGCAGAACATCCCGGTGCGCACGGACGAGGGCAGGGCGATCCGCCGCGGCTTCGTGGTGGGCGAGGGGTTCGAGTCCCTGATGACGGCGGACTACAGCCAGATCGAGCTGCGTGTGATGGCGCACCTGTCGGAGGACGAGGGCCTGATCCAGGCGTTCACCTCCGGTGAGGATCTGCACACCACAGTGGCCTCCCAGGTGTTCGGGGTGGCCCGGGACGCGGTCGACGCGGAGATGCGGCGCAAGATCAAGGCCATGTCGTACGGTCTGGCCTACGGTCTGTCGGCCTTCGGTCTGTCCCAGCAGCTGAACATCGAGGCGGCGGAGGCCCGGGTCCTCATGGACACGTACTTCGAGCGCTTCGGCGGAGTGCGGGACTATCTGCGCCGGGTGGTGGACGAGGCCCGGGCCACCGGCTACACCGAGACGCTCTTCGGCCGTCGTCGCTACCTGCCGGACCTGAACAGCGACAACCGTCAGCGCCGGGAGATGGCCGAACGCATGGCGTTGAACGCCCCGATCCAGGGCACGGCGGCGGACATCGTCAAGATCGCCATGCTGAACGTGGGCCGGGCTCTGCACGAGGAGGGCCTCGCCTCCCGCATGCTCCTCCAGGTGCACGACGAGATCGTGCTGGAGATCGCTCCCGGCGAGCGCCGCAAGGCGGAGGAACTGGTCCGCCGCGAGATGGCGGGCGCGGTCCAGCTGAGGGCGCCGCTGGATGTGTCGGTGGGGGACGGAGCGGACTGGGAGTCGGCGGCGCACTAGCCCGCCGGGCGCCCGCGCCCCCCCCGGGCTCGGCCGTCATGGCCCCGGTCCGCGTCGGCGGCCGGGGTCAGCGGGCGGTGGGCCGGCTGCGTTCCGGTCGGGGGGCCGACGGGTCGGCGGGGGCCGGGCGGAGCGCCCTGACCCCCGCCACATACACCGCCAGCCCGACGGCGAGCCCGGCGCCCGCCCCGAAGCACACCGGGGGGATCATGTCCCACGGCTTCGCCGCCGCCCCCCAGTAGGCCCACCACCGGGAGGCCCGCTGCACCGCACCCACCGCCGCGCAGCCGCCGATCACCGCACCCGCCAGCCACCGGTCGGCCCAGGACAGCACCGGCACCCCCGACCCCGCGGCCGGAGCGGCCGGCATCCGCCGGAGCAGGACCGTCACGAACACCGCGATCACCACCGCCGCCACCGCGGAGCTGCCGTACTGCACATACGTGTACAGGGGCGTTCCCGCGACCGGCCTCAGCAGCACCGGGAACAACCGCGTCCCCCACCGGTCGAGATGGGTGAACGCGTCCCAGACGACATGGGTCAGCGCACCCAGTGCCGCGGACACGTACCACTGCACGAACAGCGTGAACGAGACCTTACGGCGCGGTGCGCCACAGCGCACCAGGGCCGCCACCCGTCCCTGGGCCGCCGCCGGCAGCAGCGCCACCACCGGCTCCCGCAGCAGCAGCCATGCCCCCACCAGCGCCCACGCGATGAGCACGTCCACCGTGAACACCCCGGCGACGGAATGGGTGACGGCACCGAAGTCCATCGCCCCGGACACCACGCTCGCCGCGAAATAGGTCATGTCGGGCGCGAACGAACCCGCGACGAGGACCGCGGGCACCAGGCGTCCGCGCCCGGATCCGTCCCCGCGTACGGCGGGCAGTACCGCCGCGGCATGGCTGAGGGTGAACGGCAAGTCGGCTCCCTCGGCAGAGGTGGACCGGGCACAACCACCCGGCGATCACTGATGTCCAGTATGAGGGACGCATGAAACGGGTGAGGCGAGCTGCCCGGTTCCTGTGTCGCAGCCCAAGGGCACATGACCAACTGGTGAAAACCGGGCGCCAACGGGTGCCGGGGCGGCAGAAGTTGTCGTAGGGTCACTTGGTCGCTGTGCCGGGGGACACGGTCGTACACACGGACGCACCACTACATAAGGTCGTCGACAGGAGGGGTTCACTCAATGGCGGCGCATTTCGGCAGGAGGCTGCGCAAGGGGGCAGCCACCACAGCTGTGGCCGCGGCCGCGGTCGCGGCTCTGGCCGCGTCCCAGGCTCCGGGAGTGACCACCGACGACCAGGGCAGACAGACCACCGGTGCCCAGGCCACACCCGAGGCGGACGCCACCGCCCCCGACGGCGGTGACGGCACCGCCACCGGCAACGGCGGCTACTACACCGACCTCCCGCCGCTCAACAGCCCCACCGAGTCGCCCGGTCCGACCGCCGGGCCCACGCCCGGGGGCCCCGCGGGCACAGCGGAGGCCGGTATTCCGGCCACCGTCCTGGACGCCTACAAGAAGGCGGCCGCGGAGCTCCAGCAGTCCAAGCCGGGCTGCAATCTGCCCTGGCAACTGCTCGCCGCCGTCGGCCAGGTCGAGTCCGGCCAGGCCCGCGGCGGCGAGGTCGACGCGGAGGGCACGACGTTCTCGAAGATCCTCGGCCCGCTCCTGGACGGCAACGGCTTCGCGAACATCAAGGACACCGACCACGGTGCCTACGACGGCGACGCCACCTACGACCGCGCCGTCGGCCCGATGCAGTTCATCCCGTCCACCTGGGCATGGGCCGGCCGCGACGGCAACGGCGACGGCGTCAAGGACCCCAACAACATCTACGACGCCGCCCTCGCCGCCGGTCACTATCTGTGCCGTTCCGGCCGTGATCTGTCGGTCCAGGCCGACATGAACGAGGCGATCCTCGGCTACAACGCCTCGCAGGACTATCTGCACACCGTTCTGTCCTGGTACGAGTACTACCTCAAGGGCACCCACTCGGTCCCGGACGGCGCGGGGACGGTGCCCAGGCACCGCAGCGACTCCGGTGCGAACCACGACCCGAAGCCGGGGGGCACCGGGAACTCCGGCACCCACCAGCCGAGCCGCCCGCACAAGCCCGGCCGACCCCACAAGCCCGGCGGCCCGACCACCCCGCCCTCGGACCCGTCGACGCCGAGCAAGCCCCCGTCCGAGCCGCCCACCGCGAGCGACACGGTGGACCGTCTGGCGGACGCCGCCACCGGCACGCTCTCGGCCAGGACGGGCGACACGTTCGACCGGAAGATCGCGGTGACGGCCGTGACGAAGGCCGGCAAGGCGGTGCCGAAGGTCCGTGTGCGGTTCACCATCGAGGACGGCACGGACGCCACCTTCACGGGCGGCGAGACCGTGGCGACCGTCATCACCGACGCATCGGGCAAGGCCACCGCACCGGCGCTCGTGGCCGGCCAGAAGACCGGCGACTTCAAGGTCCGTGCCCTCCTCGTGGGCCGCACCGTGGCCACCGAGTACACGGCCACCGTCACCGAACGCCAGGCCGACACCCTCGCCCGCACCGGCGACACTGCGCTGACCTGCACCCCGGGAGGCGAGTTCGCGGACCAGGTCGAGGTGAAGGCCACGTACAAGGGCGCCGTCGCGGACGGTGTCGCCGCCACCGCGACCCTCGTCAAGTCGGCCGACGACCCGACCGAGAACGACAAGGGCCCCTACTTCAAGGACGCCGACGGCAAGACCGTACGCACCCTCACGGGTCTGCGGACCGACGCCAAGGGTCTGCTGAAGCTCCCGAAGCTGTACGCCGACGACACCACCGGCACGTTCCTGCTCCGCATCACCACCGCGGGCGGCGCGACCCTCACGGTCGAGCTGAACGTCGCGCAGGCCTCGCCGTCGCCCAGCCCGAGTTCCTCGGACAGCCCGTCGCCGAGCCCCAGCGCGTAGCACCGCACCGGCCCGTGTACGACGGCGGCGCCCTTCCGTCACGGAGGGGCGCCGCCGCCTTCTTGCAGAACGTGTTCTCATCTCGCGCGCCCGTTGCTACGGTGCCGGACCTGATGGGTTGTCAGCTCAGCCCGGGGAGGCCCGTATGCGCGCCCTCGTCGCCGCCGCGATCGGTCTCGCCGCGGCGCTCGCCCTGGTGTTCGCGCTGTCGGCCCTGGGTCCGCCCTCGGGCAGTACGTCCCCGAAACCGCTGCTGACGACCGTCCCCAGCCATCCGTGACGGACGAGCGGGCCCCGGACGCCCGCACCGCGCGCACAGGGAGGACGCCGACATGCGACGCAAGGCCGGTCTGATCCTGCTCGCCCTCGCCGTGTTCTTCACGGCGCTGTCGCCCCTGCTGCGCTGGTATGTCTTCCCGCGCCTGGTCAAGGTCCCCGCGAACCAGTACCAGACCATGGTCCTCCAGGCGAAGAACGCCACCCTCCTCGACTACGCCACCATGACCTCCCGCACCGTCCCCGAGGTCACCGTGGTGCAGACCATCAAGGGCAACGTGGAGGCCGCGCGGAAGGCTCGGAAGACGACAGGCCGGGACGTGGTGGTCTGGGACGGCCTGTCCTACGCCCAGGGCCCCGACGGGCAGATGGTCTCCCGCATCCCCGAGCGCTACATCTTCGACGCGCACAGCCAGCAACCCGTCCACGCCGCCGGCGAGTCGGTCGACCAGGACCCCGTCCGGCGCGACGGCATCGAGTTCAAGTGGCCGTTTCTGACCCAGAAGAGGGACTACGAGTACTTCGACGCCCAGGCGCGCGTCACCGCTCCCATCCACTACAAGGACACCCGGACCTTCCGCGGAGTGACGGTCTACTACTTCGAACAGACCATCCCCTGGACCAGGGTTCCCTTCCCGAAGGTCATGCCCGTCAAGGGCATCACCCCCGAGTGGGTCGCGAAGACCGGCACCACCCGCTGGTACACCACGGTCCGCAGGTTCTGGGTCGAACCCCTGACCGGGGCGCCGATCTACGGGGAGGAGATCCACAAGGAGGAACTGCGCGGCGGCACGCTCCTCGGGGGCCGCGCCAAGGTCACGGCGTTCGCGGGCGATGTGAAGATGCGCGAGGACTACATCAGGTCGACCGTCGCGCTCGTCAAGCACAACCGCCTGCCCATCCTGCTGCTGACGTCGTATCTGCCCTGGGGCTTCCTCTCCCTGGGCCTCTGTCTGCTGGCGCTGTCGCTCCACCTGGAGGCGCGCGGCCGCCGTCCGGCCGGCCCGGCGCCCGCCGAGCCCGAGCCGGTCACCGCCTGAGCCGCGCGTTGGTGTGCCGGGTCGGCTCCGCGGAGGCGGGGTCCTCGGGCCAGGGGTGCTTGGGGTACCGGCCGCGCAGCTCGGCCCGTACGGTCCGGTAGCCGTCCCGCCAGAAGGAGGCGAGATCGGCGGTGACGGCGACCGGCCGACCGGCCGGGGACAGCAGATGGACCAGCACGGGCACACCGGCGATCGTGGGCGACTCCTGGAGTCCGAACATCTCCTGGAGCTTCACGGCGAGGACGGGCCGCTCGGGGTCGCCGTAGTCGACCCGGACGGCGGACCCGCTCGGGACGGTGATCCGCTCGGGCGCCAGCTCGTCGAGCCGGGCCGCGTCCCCGGTGGACCAGGGCAGCAGCCGGGAGAGCGCCTGTCCCGCGTCGATCCGCGCGAGATCGGTGCGCCGCCGCGCACGGCTCAGCTCGGGCTCCAGCCACTCCTCCACGCGCGCGTGGAGCGCATCGTCGCAGACGTCCGGCCAGGGACCGGCCAGGTGCAGCCGCAGGAAGGCGAGCCGCTGCCGCAGCACATGCGCCCCCGGTGACCACCGCAGCAGACCGAAGCCCTCCTCCCGGAGTCCCGCGAGCAGCGCATCCCGTACGAGGTCAGGGTCCGGGTCCCGCAGCGGCCGCACCGCCAGCTCCACGGCCCCGAGCCGCTCGACACGGTGGGCCACGACGTCCCCGTCGGCCCAGCGGACCTCCTCGCCCTCGGCGTGCAGGGTGGCGGCGGCCCGTCGCGCCACGTCCTCGTCCACCACCGCGGCGAGCCCCACGCGCGCGTGGACCGCGCCGACGGGCCGGTCGGCCACGGCGACCGCCAGCCAGGGAGCCCCGCGCAGTCCCGACCCGTCCGCCGGTGCGGCACGGGTGCCGTTCACCATGAGGTAGGAGCCGCCGTCGGTGTGCGCGACCCGCTCGGGGAAGGCGAGGGCGGCGACGAGACCGGCCACCTGATCGTCCGTGGGCCTCGTCGGCCGCTCCGTGTCGTGGGGCCGGGCTCCGTCCGCCCGTGCGGGGAGGCTGTCCGCCGCCGACCGCAGCCGGCGCACCTCGTCCCGCCAGCGGGCCGCGTACGCGTCGTTCCCGCGCCGGGCCGCCCGCCGGGCCGCCGCCAGATCGTCCCCGTACTCCCGCGGCGGCTCCTCGCTCAGCAGGGCGACCACCTCGGCGGCCCGGTCCGCGCCGGCCTCCGGCGCCGCGTCCAGCAGGGCCCGGGCCAGCCGTGGATGCACACCGAGCCGGGACATCCGCACGCCCCGTTCCGTGGCCCGTCCCGTCGCGTCCACGGCGCCGACCGCCGTCAGCACCGACCGCGCCGCCGCCATCGCCCCGCCCGGCGGCGGATCCAGGAGTGCCAGCCCGGACGCGTCCGGGTCGCCCCAGCACGCCGTCTGCAACGCGAACCCCGTCAGATCGGCGAGCCTGATCTCGGGCGCCGGGAAACGGGGCAGTCGCGCGTCCTCCGCCTCGGACCAGCAGCGGTAGACCCGGCCCGGTGCCTCACGCCCCGCCCGGCCCGCTCGCTGCCGCCCCGCCGCCTGCGAGGCCCGTACCGTCGTCAGCGCGCTCAGCCCGCGCGCGTGGTCCACCCGCGGCTCCCGCGCGAGCCCGGAGTCGACGACCACCCGCACCCCGGGCACCGTCAGCGACGACTCCGCGACGGCCGTCGCCAGCACCACCCGCCGTCCGGCACCGGGGGACAGCACCGCGTCCTGCACGGCCGCCGGAGACCGCCCGTGGACCTGGAGCACTCCGACGTCCCCCAGGTTCCCGAGCTGTCCCGCCACCCGCGCGATCTCCCCGACCCCGGGCAGGAAGCAGAGGACGTCGCCCTCGCACTCGGCGAGCGCCCGCCGCACCACCGACGCCACATGCGCGAGCAGCGCCGGGTCCACGCGCAACCCGTGCGGTGGCCGCACCGGACGCGGAGGCGGTGCCCACACCACCTCCACGGGGTGCGACACGCCCTCCGCCTGGACGACCGGGGCCCCGCCCAGCAGCCGGGCCCAGCCCTCCGCGTCCGTCGTCGCCGAGGCCGCCACGAGCCGCAGCTCGGGCCGCAGGGCCTCCCGTACGTCGAGCAGAAAGGCGGCGACCGTGTCCGCGTCCAGGTGTCGTTCGTGGCACTCGTCGAGCACGACCACGTCGACGCCCGCGAGCTCCTGGTCCCGCTGCAGCCGCTGCAGCAGCACACCGGTCGTGACGACCTCCACGCGCGCGTGCCGCCCCGTCACCCGCTCCCCGCGCACCGTGTAGCCGACGCTGTGGCCGGGCTGTTCCCCGAGCAGCCACGCCATCCGCCGGGCCGCGGCCCGCGCGGCGATCCGGCGCGGCTCGGCGACCACCACACGGCGGGCCGGGCCGCCGCCGACGAGCCCGGCGAGGACCAGCGGCACGAGGGTCGTCTTGCCGGTACCGGGCGGAGCGCACAGCACCGCGACCCCGTGCTCGTCGAGCGCGTTCCCGAGCGCGGGCACGGCGGAGCGGACGGGAAGGCGGTCGAGGGCGTCGTGGCGGATCACCGCACCAGTGTTCCAGGCGACGCCGGCGCGCTGTCGTGGGAGAAGCCGCGGGATGTCACCGACGTGGTGGCCACGTCACGGGAGCTGTCACGGGAGGAAGGCGTGATGGCAGCGACGGCAGAACTGCTTGCGGTGCCAGTCGGCCCGTAGCCTGGCCGCCTGGGCCACCTCGTCGCGCAGCGACACCAGCCAGACGCCCCCGCCGGCCACCCCGACGAACCCCAGCCACGCCTCGGAGACGAGGAGGGCGCAGCCCAGGGTGAGCAGGCCCAGCGGTGCGCTCCAGCGCTCGTCGCGGAGCGCGGGGCGCGCCAGGTGCGGTGCCCCGGCCCGCTGGCCGGCCGACAGCGCCCTCCAGTGCGCGCTGAGCTTCGTGGTCCTGTCGCCTCGCCCGCAGACCGGACAGACATGACAGACGTGCATGCGCGTACCCCCCACCGCGTGGCACTGCTGACCGCAGCCCTGAGGGCGACGACTTGTCGACTCATCGGTTGTGCCCGGCCCGTACGGCGGGCACACGCGGACGGCGGCCCGCACCGCTGATTGACCGGAACCGCCCCCCGCGCCGGCCCTCGAACCCGCTCCCTCAGTCCCGCTCGCACACGAAGATCGCCGTGCCCGGGATCAGGCCGCCGCGCAGCGGTGACCAGCCGCCCCACTCCGAGCTGTTCCAGGCGGGCCACTCGGGCTCGACCAGATCGACCAGCCGGAAGCCGGAGGACGCGATGTCCCGCACCCGGTCGCCGAGCGTGCGGTGGTGCTCCACGTAGACCGCCCGGCCCTGCTCGTCCTGCTCGACGTACGGCGTGCGGTCGAAGTACGAGGCCGACACCGTCAGACCCTCGGGACCCGGCTCGTCGGGGAACGCCCAGCGGATCGGGTGCGTCGCCGAGAAGACGAAGCGGCCGCCGGGACGCAGCACCCGGTGCACCTCGCGCAGGACCAGGCCCGGGTCCGCGACGAAGGGCAGCGCGCCGTACGCGGAGCACGCGAGGTCGAAGGAGCCGTCCCGGAAGGGCAGCACGCCCGCGTCGGCCTGGACCAGGGGGAAGCTTCCGCCGATGCGCAGGGCGTGCTGGAGCTGGCGGTGAGAGAGGTCCAGGGCCACCGGTCGGGCGCCCTGTCCGGCCAGCCAGCGGGAGCACTGGGCCGCGCCGGCTCCGATCTCCAGGACGTCCTTGCCCTTGAGGTCCTCCGGCGGGCCGAGCAACTCGGCCTCGACCTCGTCGAGCCCCTCCGGGCCCCAGACGAAGCGGTCGTCGCCGAGGAACGTGCCGTGCTCGACCTGGTACTCGTCCGCGTTCCGGTCCCACCAGCCCCGGTTGGCCCGGGAACTCTCCGTGGTGCCCGCCGTGCGTCGGGTGGCTTCCGGTTCGGACTGCTCGGGCTCTTGGATGATCGGCTCCCTCGTCGTACTCTTCCGTCCATCTCGCTTCGGCGGAGTCACGGAAGAGGTCTCTCAGGCCTGCGCGGCCTCGCGGCGTGTCCGGTATATGGGTGGTGTCACACGCCGTCTTGTGCCTGGAATGCGGCGATCCGCCCCGGGTGTGCGCCTTCGCGCATTGACCCCGTCCGGCTGCCCCCGTATGCTACAAGTTGCGCTGCGGGCCTGCGCACCTCAGACGTAGCAGGCTGCGCTCGCATCTGTTGTATGTCCCCTCGGTTCTCGAGGCGCCATCACCAGTGAATGGTGGGGCGCTTCCTTGGCTGTCCGGCTTCTACAGAGCGAAACGGGCTCCCGGCGTAAGCAGTACCTACGACTTCAATGTCCGTACCGGAGCCCTTTCCCACATGACGAGCAGCACCGAGACCACCGCCACCACCCCGCAGGTTGCGGTCAACGACATCGGTAACGAGGAAGCCTTCCTCGCCGCGATCGACGAGACGATCAAGTACTTCAACGACGGCGACATCGTCGACGGCGTCATCGTGAAGGTCGACCGGGACGAGGTCCTGCTCGACATCGGTTACAAGACCGAAGGTGTTATCCCGAGCCGCGAGCTCTCGATCAAGCACGACGTCGACCCGAACGAGGTCGTCGCCGTCGGTGACGAGATCGAGGCCCTCGTCCTCCAGAAGGAGGACAAGGAAGGCCGCCTGATCCTCTCGAAGAAGCGCGCCCAGTACGAGCGTGCCTGGGGCACCATCGAGAAGATCAAGGAAGAGGACGGCATCGTCACCGGTACCGTCATCGAGGTCGTCAAGGGTGGTCTCATCCTCGACATCGGCCTCCGCGGCTTCCTCCCGGCCTCCCTGGTCGAGATGCGCCGTGTCCGCGACCTCCAGCCCTACGTGGGCAAGGAGCTCGAGGCCAAGATCATCGAGCTGGACAAGAACCGCAACAACGTGGTCCTGTCCCGTCGCGCCTGGCTGGAGCAGACCCAGTCCGAGGTCCGCCAGACGTTCCTCACGACCCTCCAGAAGGGTCAGGTCCGTTCCGGTGTGGTCTCCTCGATCGTCAACTTCGGTGCCTTCGTGGACCTGGGTGGCGTCGACGGTCTGGTCCACGTCTCCGAGCTGTCCTGGAAGCACATCGACCACCCGTCCGAGGTTGTCGAGGTCGGCCAGGAGGTCACCGTCGAGGTTCTCGACGTCGACATGGACCGCGAGCGCGTCTCCCTGTCGCTGAAGGCGACCCAGGAAGACCCGTGGCAGCAGTTCGCCCGCACCCACCAGATCGGCCAGGTCGTGCCCGGCAAGGTCACGAAGCTGGTTCCGTTCGGTGCGTTCGTCCGCGTGGACGAGGGCATCGAGGGTCTGGTCCACATCTCCGAGCTGGCCGAGCGCCACGTGGAGATCCCGGAGCAGGTCGTCCAGGTCAACGACGAGATCTTCGTCAAGGTCATCGACATCGACCTCGAGCGCCGTCGCATCAGCCTCTCGCTGAAGCAGGCCAACGAGTCCTTTGGTGCCGACCCGGCCTCGGTCGAGTTCGACCCGACCCTGTACGGCATGGCCGCGTCCTACGACGACCAGGGCAACTACATCTACC
The DNA here is from genome assembly GCF_040680495.1 of Streptomyces sp. NPDC052036. Classification (NCBI taxonomy): domain Bacteria; kingdom Bacillati; phylum Actinomycetota; class Actinomycetes; order Kitasatosporales; family Streptomycetaceae; genus Streptomyces; species Streptomyces sp. NPDC052036. The sequence goes on from NZ_JBFAWW010000004.1 coordinate 129,689, forward strand.
CCGAGGGCTTCGACCCCGAGACCAACGACTGGCTCGAGGGCTACGAGAAGCAGCGCGAGGAGTGGGAGCGCCAGTACGCCGAGGCGCAGTCCCGCTTCGAGCAGCACCAGCAGCAGGTCATCAAGTCCCGCGAGGCCGACGCTGCCGCTGCCGAGGAGGGTGGCGAGGCCGCCGCTCCGGCCGCGACCGGCGGTTCGTACTCCTCCGAGGGTGGCGACACCTCCGGCGCCCTGGCGTCGGACGAGGCGCTGGCTGCCCTGCGCGAGAAGCTGGCCGGCGGCCAGAGCTGAGCGCGCGTCGCTAGGCATTAGCCGCTGACCGAGGGCCCGTCCCCCACCTGGGGGGCGGGCCCTCGGCATGTCTGCCCTTCCCCGGGCGGTGACGGCCCCCTCCACGCGCGCGTGACAGACCTCGTACAGACCCCGTGACCCCGAGGCGACCGCCCGAACCGGCAGGAGAGGCAGGCGGAAGGGCGCGGTCCGGGAATGCCCGCGCCCCGGAGCGCGTTGTGCCTGAAAGAACACGAGGAGGAGCGGTCACAGTGCTTGATCCGCAGGGTTTGTACGCATGGGAGCCGAAGGGGCTCGCCGTGGTCGACATGGCGCTCGCCCAGGAGTCGGCGGGCCTGGTGATGCTCTACCACTTCGACGGATACATCGACGCGGGCGAGACCGGCGACCAGATCGTCGACCGGCTCCTCGACTCGCTGCCTCACCAGGTGGTGGCCCGCTTCGACCACGACCGGCTCGTGGACTACCGCGCGCGCCGTCCGCTGCTCACCTTCAAGCGGGACCGATGGACGGACTACGAGGTCCCGTCCATCGAGGTGCGCCTTGTCCAGGACGCGACCGGGGCGCCCTTCCTGGTGCTGTCCGGCCCCGAACCGGACGTGGAGTGGGAGCGGTTCGCCGCGGCCGTCGGGCAGATCGTGGAGCGGCTCGGGGTGCGTCTGGCCGTCAACTTCCACGGCATCCCCATGGGCGTGCCGCACACCCGCCCGGTGGGGCTCACCCCGCACGGCAACCGCACCGACCTGGTGCCGGGCCACCGCAGCCCCTTCGAGGAGGCGCAGGTCCCCGGCAGCGCCGAGTCCCTGGTCGAGTACCGGCTCATGGAGGGCGGACACGACGTCCTGGGCGTCGCTGCGCATGTCCCGCACTACATCGCCCGCTCCCCGTACCCGGACGCCGCGCTGACCGTTCTGGAGTCCATCACGGCCGCGACGGGGCTCGTCCTCCCGGGGATCGCGCACTCGCTGCGCACGGAGGCGCACCGCACCCAGACGGAGATCGAACGCCAGATCCAGGAGGGCGACGAGGAACTGGTCGCTCTCGTCCAGGGTCTTGAGCACCAGTACGACGCCGCCGCGGGTGCCGAGACGCGCGGCAACATGCTCGCGGAGCCCGTCGAGATCCCGTCCGCGGACGAGATCGGGCAGGAATTCGAGCGTTTCCTGGCGGAGCGCGAGGGCGAGGGCTGAGCGCACGGGCCTGCCACCGAGACTGTCAGTGGCAGGCCGTAGGCTTCCCGTCATGCTGAAGGTGGGCCTGACCGGCGGTATCGGCGCCGGCAAGAGCGAGGTGTCGCGGCTGCTCGTGGAGCGCGGGGCCGTGCTGATCGACGCGGACCGTATCGCGCGCGAGGTCGTCGCGCCCGGCACTCCCGGGCTCGCGGCGATCGTCGAGGCCTTCGGGGAGGACGTCCTCACGCCGGACGGCACCCTGGACCGCCCCGGACTGGGCTCCCTCGTCTTCGCCGATCCCGAGAAGCTCGCCGTCCTCAACTCGATCGTGCACCCGCTGGTCGGCGCCCGCTCCCGTGAGCTGGAGACCGCCGCGTCCGAGGACGCCGTAGTCGTCCACGACGTGCCCCTCCTCACGGAGAACGGACTCGCCCCGCTCTACGACGTGGTGGTCGTCGTCGACGCGAGCCCCGGCACCCAGCTCGACCGGCTCGTCCGGCTGCGCGGTATGACGGAAGGGGACGCACGGGCCCGGATGGCCGCCCAGGCGCCGCGCGAGAAGCGCCGGGAGATCGCGGACATCGTCATCGACAACGACGTCCCCCTGGAAGAGCTGCGGCGCCGGGTGGGGGAGGTATGGGCGGATCTCGTACGCAGGGCCGGGCGTTCGCCGGAATAGCGATCGCAGTGAGGAGCGTTGAATCGCTCCAGTGAGGGAAGGACTCAGCCGTGCCCGAGATCAGCGATCCGACCGGACGTACTCCGGAGACCCATGTGATCGACTTCCGTGCCGCCGAGCAGTTGCTCGCCGCACGGGATCCGAGGGGCGCGGTCAAACTGCTGGACCGTGTGATCGCCGCGCACCCCGAGAACACGGCCGCGCGGCTGCTGCGCGCGCGTGCCTTCTTCGCCGCCGCGCAACTGCGCCCTGCCGAGCTGGAGTTCAGCATCGTGCTGGAGCGCGAGCCGGACAACGCGTTCGCGCACTTCGCGCTGGCCCGCACCTATGAACGCCAGGCGCGGCCCGAGGAGGCGAAGCGGCACTTCCGGCTGGCGGCTGCGCTGGACCCGAAACCGCAGTATCTGAAGGCGGCGGGCTTCGACTCGTAGCGCGGATGCGGCGGGCTGCGGGGCGTGGTCGGAACGCGGCGGGGCGGGGCTTCGGTTCGTGGTCGGATGCGGCGGGCTCGGGCTTCGGCTCGTAGTCCCGATACGGCGGGCTCGGGCTTCGGTTCGTGTCAGGATGGTGCGGATGCGCGGCGGTCGCTACCAGCGGCGCCGGTCCGACGGCGGATACGGCGGGACGTCGCGGCCCGGCTGCCAGTGGGGCCCCTGCCGGATGTGCCGCACGATCATCGTCAGGTCCGCGCCGATCACCAGCCACAGCACGCCGCACGCCGCCGCCCAGCCCGGTCGTCCCACGAGCGCGAAGACGACCGTTCCGAAGGTCGCCCAAGCCAGGCCCCAGAGGCTCAGCCAGAAGCGCATCCGCAGTGCACTGCGTGCCGTCGCCGGTTCACTGCCTGTACGCATCGCCATCACCCACTTCCGACACGACACGTACCCTTCGTGGTGCATGTTCACCATGGAACGGCGACCAGAATCCGGTGGCGCGGGGGCGCGGCCGAGGTCACCCGGGGAGGCGATGGTGCTGCTGGACGCGGTGCGGGCGGACGCGAGGCTCGCCGAATGGCTGAAAGACCTGGAGCGCGAGGACGGCGCGTGGGTGGCTGTCGTCCTGCCCGATGCGGACGAGCTGCCTGACGTCCTGCTCGACCTGGCCGTACCCCATGAGGACATCAACGAAGCGGTCGCGTTGCGCGTCCGGCTGGCTCGGGATGCCGAGGCGATGACGCTGCTGGCGCGATGCGTCACCCGCTTCGTGCGGGACATGGGGGAGATCGGCAAGGCCTGTGAGCCGCCCCCGTTCCCGGACTCGGCCGGGGCGCTCGGGCGGTTCTTCCATCTCTACGTCTTTGTCGCCTCGCTCCCGTATGTGCGCGCCTACCACCGGGAGCGCGGTGTTCCGGAGGAGGTGACCCGTCGTACGCTCGCGGATCTCGGACGCCAGGTCGCGGTGCACCGAAGACGACGCGGCACCGGGGGACTGCTGTTCCCGTGGTGGCCGGCCCTGCACTTCCACGGGGAGCTGTTCCAGCTGGGGCGGCTGCAGTTCCAGCGCGGACGGCTGAGCGAGCGCACGGGCCGGGCCGTCGCGGCGGCGGGCCACGGGCTGGGGCCCGGCGATCCCTGCCTGGAACTGCACATACCCGACTTCCGGGGCCCGCTGTCACCGTGCGCCTGCGAGCGGTCCCTGGCCCTGGCACGGGAGTTCTTCGCGCGTCACTACCCCGACGAACGCCATGAGATCGCCGTGTGCCACTCGTGGTTGCTGGATCCGCAGCTCAAGCGGTACCTGCCCGCCGACTCCAACATCATCCGCTTCCAGGACCGCTTTGAGCTCGCGTACGAGGAAGCGACCCCCGACGACGGGGTGCCCATCGGCTTCGTCTTCGGCGATCCCGATCTGCCGGTGGAGAACCTACCGCGGCGCTCCGGCGTCGAGCGGGCGGTGGTGGACCATCTGCGCGCGGGCGGGCACTGGTACACGGGTCACGGCTGGTTCGCCCTGTGAGCCGGGTGCTGCGGCCGGCCCGGGAGCGATAGGACCCGCTGCCGGCCGAGTCACTTGCGACGCCTCGGCATCGGGCCCTGTCTCTGCCCGGGGCTCAGTCGCCTCCTCAGCGACCGCCGGCGCCCCTCCGCCCCTGAGGCCGGCTACGGCCACCGGACCCGCCTTGGGCACCGGACCCGCCTTGGGCACCGGACCCGCCCTGGGCACCGGAACGGTCCCGGCCGTCGGACCCGCCCTTGCCGCCGGTCCGGTCCCGGACCTCCGCTCGGTCCCGGCCTTCGGCCCGGCTCTGGGTGCCGAGTGCCTCGGCGTAGCCGCCGTACGGCGTTCCCGGTGCCGTGCCCAGACCGCGGAGGCGTTCCATCTCGCGGCGGTCGCGCTTGGTGGGACGGCCGGCACCGCGGTCGCGGACGCCCGCCGGGGCCACGGCCTCGCGGGGCGGCGGAGGCGGGCTGTTGTCGACGTAGCACTGAACCGCCACCGGGGCCCCCACCCGCTTGCGGATCAGACGCTTCACGACGACGACCCGCTCCCGGCCCTCGTGCCGCAGCCGTACCTCGTCGCCGATCCGCACGGCGTACGCGGGCTTCACACGCTCGCCGTTCACCCGGACGTGGCCGCCCTTGCAGGCGGTGGCGCCGGCCGAGCGGGTCTTGATGAGCCGCACGGACCAGATCCAGCTGTCGATGCGCACGCTCTCGCCGTGCGACGGGCCGGCCGCCTCGGCGGCGGCCATCGCGGCGGCGGCCTTCGGGTCCAAGCCCTGGGCGGCGCCATCGGGGTCCGGCGCGCCCGCACCGGAATCCCGGGAGTCCGTCTCGCCGTCCCGGCGCGCCCCGGGCTCCTGGTCCGTCGCCGTCGCGCGGGTTCCCCCGGTCCCGCCCGCCTTCTCGTCGTCCGTGCCTTCGGAAGCCATGCCCCCGACCTTAGCCCGCCGAGCCCCGTGCCCCCGATGCCATTTCCGCCGGGCCCCGACCGCCCGGGCCCTGGCCGTCCAGACCTACCGTGGAGGCATGGAAGACAGCAGCCTCGCCAGGCTGGACGAGCGGATCACCGGGTGCTGTGCCTGTCCCCGCCTGGTCGCCTGGCGTGAGGAGGTGGCCCGTACCAAGCGCGCCGCGTTCGCCGACTGGACGTACTGGGGACGGCCGGTACCAGGCTTCGGGCCGCCCGACGCGAGGCTGCTCGTCGTAGGACTCGCACCCGCGGCGCACGGCGGGAACCGGACCGGACGGATGTTCACCGGCGACCGGTCCGGGGACGTGCTCTACGAGGCTCTGCACGCTGTCGGGCTGGCGTCGCAGCCCACGTCGGTGTCCGCCGACGACGGGCTCGAACTCTACGGTGTACGCGTCACCGCGCCCGTCCACTGCGCCCCGCCGGCCAACAAGCCGACCCCCGAGGAGCGGGACACCTGCCGGCCCTGGCTCGTCCAGGAACTGCGGCTGCTGCGCCCTTCACTGCGCGCCGTGGTCGCGCTCGGCGGCTTCGGCTGGCAGGCCGCGCTGACCGCGCTCGCCGAGGCGGGCTGGGCGCTGCCCCGGCCACGGCCCGCATTCGGGCACGGCGCCCGGGTGCCGCTCGACGGGCTGGAGCTCTTCGGCTGCTTCCACGTCAGCCAGCGCAACACGTTCACCGGACGGCTCACCCCCGAGATGCTGCGGGACGTGCTGCGTACGGCGGCACGGGTGGCGGGGTTGCCGACCGGATCGTAGCGACGGACCGGCGCGGTCCACCGCCGGTTCAGCGCTCCGTGGGGACGACGGCGGTCGCGGTGATCTCCACGAGCTGGCCGGTGTAGCCGAGGCAGGCCACTCCGATCAGCGTGGAGGAATGCGGCCCGGTGCTGAGCCCTGACGCCTCGACGACGTCCCACACGGCCGAGAGCACCGCCGGCTCGGCGCTCACCACATACACATCCGTGGACACCACATGCGCCATGTCGCTGCCGACCGCGTGCAACTGCTCGTCGAGGTTGGCGAGCACCTGCTGCGCCTGCCGTACGGGATCGCCCTCGCCGATGAGCTTCCCGTCGGCGTCGAGGGGCACGGCTCCGGCCAGAAACGCCAGCCGGGTCCCCGCCTCCACGACGGACGCGTGCGCGTAGCGGGGCGGCGGGAACAGGGTGGGAACGGTGACGCGCTTGAGCATCGGGCCTCCTGGAAACATCCCTCGTATCGGCCCGGCCGAGCGCCGGGCCGAGCGGCAACCCGTCGATCGGCGGCAATCCGCCGTCCGACGCCAACCCCCGATCATGCAGGGGCGGCACGGCCCGTGCATCCGAATTTCCGGTTGCCACGTCCCCACGTCGTCACGTCCCCGCGGACGCACACCGGTCCGCCGCGGAACTGAGGTAGGTTCCGTCCCCTCAACAAGGGGGCCTGATGGATGCGTTGGCGGAGGTGGCGAGGGCCGGAGCGACCGCGCTCGTGGCACCGGCAGCGAGCAACCCGGTTCTCGAGAACACCCTCGGACGGCCACGATGAACACGACGACCCCGAAGCCCACGGAAGACGAGACGTTTCTCGACGGCGTGGCGGACCGTCTGGCCGCGCTGCCCGCCGTGCGGGCCGTCGCGCTCGGCGGCTCCCGCGCACAGGGCGTCCACGGCCCGGACAGTGACTGGGATCTGGCCGTCTACTACCGGGCTCCCGGATTCGATCCGGCCGACCTCCGGGCGATCGGCTGGCCGGGGGAGGTCTCCGAGATCGGCGGCTGGGGCGGGGGCGTGTTCAACGGCGGCGCCCGGCTGACCGTCGAGGGCCGCCGGGTCGACGTGCACTACCGCGACCTCGATGTCGTGGAACGTCAGCTGGCGGAGGCCGGGGAAGGCCGCTTCCGCGTGGAGCCGCTGCTCTTCCACCTCGCAGGCGTCCCCAGCTACCTGGTGGTCGCCGAACTGGCCGTCAACCGGGTGCTGCGGGGTACCCTTCCGCGCCCCGCGTCGTACCCGCAGAAGCTGCGCGCCTCCGCCGCCGACCGCTGGCACGACACGGCCGGCGCCACCCTCGCGTACGCGAAGGCCAACCACGCCCCGAAGGGCCGCCTCACCGAGGTCGCCGGCGCCCTCGCCCTCGCCGCCGCGCACACCGCGCACGCGGTGCTAGCGGCACGCGGGGAATGGGTGACCAACGAGAAGCGGCTGCTGGAGCGGGCGGGGCTGCGGGACGTGGACGGGATCGTGGCAGGGCTGCGGGCCGATGCCCAGGAGCTCGTGGCGGCCGTCGTGGCAGCCGGGAAGCTCTTCGAGGACGCCCTCGCCGCCGCACGGGGACCAGCGGCCGGGTAGCCCGTGTGGGGCGTACGGCTCCGCGCCCCGCGACTGCGCTCGCCCCTGTCCGCCCCGGGCGCTTGCGTTCATAAAGATCGCGGTCGCGCCCCGTCTTTTCACATTGCGGAAACGTTTATGCCCCTTTCGTCCCCACGCCGCGATCTACCGTGGATCCCCCACGCTCGGCCACCGACGTCCGAAGGCGGACCGCCCTCGTCCGACAGGAGCCCCGTGTCGCGTCCCGCGTTCTCCCCGCCTCCCTGGCTCGCCCACGCCCTGCGTGCCCAGCGCGGGCCGGTGCCCTGGAGCGCCGTCGTCCGGGGCGCGCTCGCCGCCGGACCCCTGCTGGTCGCCGCTGTGCTCGCCGAACGCGCCTCGGTCGGTGTCGTCGCCGCCCTCGGCGCGATGTTCGCGGGGATCAACGACCGGCCCGGCAGCCGACGGGCCGCCGTCCAGCGGCTCGGGGTGCCCGCGCTCGCCGGAGCGGGCGGGCTCCTCGTCGGCACATATGCCGGGCAGCACACCGGAGCCGTGCTCCTCACCCTCGTCCTCACCGGACTGGGCCTCGTCGCCGGTGCCGTCAGCGCCGTAGGGCCCGTCGCGTCCGCGGCCGGTACCCAGCTGCTGGTCGTCTCCGCCGTCGGTGCGGGGATGCCGCTGCCCGAGCCCGGATGGCAGCGTGTCCTCTTCTTTCTCGCCGGGGCCGGCTGGCTGCTCGTGCTGCGGCTCGCGCTGCCGACGTGCGGCACCAGCGCGCGCGAGCACCGCCTCGGCTACCGGTCCGACTCCCGCCTCGGCTACCGGTCCGACTCCCGCCTCGGCTACCGGTCCGACTCCCGTTTCAACTCCCGCTTCGACTTCCGCTTCGACGGGGAACGCGATGCCGTCGCCGGGGTGTACGACGCCATCACCGACCTCCTCGTCGCCACCGGCACTCCGCAGGCCCCGGCGCGCAGGGCCGCGCTCACCGCCGCCCTCGACCATGCCCAGGACGCCCTTGCCGGGCCCCGGTTGCGTCGGTACGCGTCCTCCGCCGTGGAGCGGCGCCTGCACGCGCAGTACGCCGCGGCCCTGCCCCTCGCCGAGGCCGCCACCGCGCTGGCCTGGGCCGGGGACCCCCTGCCCGCGCGGACCGAGGAGGGACCGCGCCTGCTCGCCGCGGCGGTGCGCGAGAACACGCCCGCCGGACCGCTGCCCGCCCCCGCCCGCGACGTACCCGCGCTGCGCGCCCTCGACGACGCACTGCTGCACGCCGCCGACGCCTTCGACCGGGGCGGCGACGGACGGGACCTGCACACCCGTCGTCGTACCGCCGCATCCGCGGTACGCACCGCCCTCGGCGAGGGCGGACGCGAGTACGGACTGCGTGTCGCCCTGTGCTTCGGAGCGGGCGCGGCCGTCGCACAGTTCCTCCACCGCGCTCACTGGCACGGACAGCACACGCACTGGTACTGGCTGCCGGTCACCATCGTCTTCCTGGTCAAGCCCGATCTCGGGCCGCTCGTCTCGCGGGTGCTGTCCCGGGCGGCCGGAACGGTGCTGGGCGCCGTCGTCTTCGCCCTGCCGGCCGCCGTGCTGCCCCGGCCCGCAGGACTCATCGCCCTCGTCGCACTGTGCGGAGCGCTGATCCCCGTCGCCACACGCCACTTCGCCGCCCAGACCGCCGTAGTGACCGTCCTTGTCCTCGCCCTGGCCATGACGGGCGGGGAGCCGGCGGCCTCCTGGAGCCGGATCGGGGAGACGCTGCTGGCCTGTGGGATCGTGCTGCTCGTCGGGCATCTGCCGGCTCCGGGGCAACGCGGCGGCACCGTACGGGCGCGGCTGGTCCGGGCGGTGGAGGCGGCACACGCCTATCTCGCGCACGTACTGGCCCACGCGGACGACCATGCCGGGCGCTGGGCGTTGCGCCGCGAGGCCTATCGTGCGCTCGCTGAGGCCTGTGCCGTGATCGATCTGGCCGCCGCCGAGCTGCCCGCTCTCGCCCGGCCCGCACGGGGCGCGGCGGAGGTGGCCGCCACGCTCGAACGGCTGGTCGACACGACCACCGCGTGCGCCGTGCACCTGGACGACAGCGGGCAGCTGTCGCCCCGTCATCGCGAACGACTCATCGGACTCCTCGACGAACTCGCCGAGCGGCGCGTGCAGGCGGGACTCGGCGCGACACGACCGCCGCGGCTGCCTTTGGCAGCCTGACGGCGGTGGCCGGAGGACCGTATTCCGGCCAGTCTCGTGCGCCGGTGCGTGCGCGAGCCGGTGAGTCCGTGGAGCCGATGCGTAAGCCCGTGGGCCCGATGCCGTAAGTCCATGGGTGATGCCGTGCGTCCATGGGTCCGATGCGTGAGGCCGTGGTCCGGTGCCCGTCCGTGTTCGCCGGTGACGTGGGGGACTTGAGATGTTCCTGTGGCCGGGCAAATCGGAGCGCTCCGGGAATTTCCTCACCAGGGGACCGTGACTGAGTGTCGAATACGTCTCAGTACCGTCACTTCACGAGCCGTTCACCGGGGGATTGGCGTTTAACTCTACGAGCCGATCGGGATCGGCCGCCGAGACTCGGCGTTGCAAGGAGGTGCAGGGTGATGGGGCGAACGGTTCTGGAGCGCTTTCCCGCAGGCGGTCCGCGCGGCTCGTGGCCCGCGGAGGAGTACGCGCAGGCGCGCCGGCTGGAGGGGCAGCCCGCGGAGGTCGTCATGGACCTCGCCACAGACGCGTTCCTGGTGATCGTGCGGGGGGCCGACGCCGCCGAGTGACGCCCCTGTGGTCAGGCGGTGAGCGGCCGTGACCACGCCGGGGCCGTGCCCGTGACCTGACACAGCGCCAGGTACAGCGGGATGGGCGGGGTGTACGGCACGGTGTCGTCCGGCCGGTGGATGAGCCCCGGGCCGTCCGACGCCTCCGGGACGAGCGCTTCCTTCGCGTAGCGCGCGGGCGCGGGCCAGCTCAGTGCGACGTCGGAGTCCGTCGGCACGATCCACCACCAGTCGGTGCGGTCGGCGTAGACACAGCCCACCCTCGGCAGCCTGGACAGCAACAGCGGGCCGTAGGACGCGGGTACGGTCACCGCGTCGCAGCCCAGCGGCGCCGTCATGTCCTCGGGCAGGGCAAGCCTTCTGGGCATCGCCCCGGACGTCCGCCGTGCCCGCTCCAGGCGGACCAGTGAGTCCAGGGACAGCAGCCCTCCGGCTCCCTGCCCCAGGGCCTCAGTGCCCCTCACGCCCACGCGGTCCCCGTTCCCCTGGACGCCTCCGCCCCGGAACCCCGGCCGTCGGCCGGAGGGCGCTTCGAGCCCCAGCCCGGGTCGCACCGGGTCTGGCCGTCCGCCGACGGCTTCTTGGCGCCCCAGCCGAGGTCGGACCGGGCCGTTGTGTTCTCTGTGTCCTCTGTGTTCTCTGTGTCCTCGGTCGCCCGGGACCTGTCGCCGGAACACGACAGGTCCCGGGGCGACTGCTCGGGCCCGGACGGCTCACCGGACGCCGATTGTTCGGCATCCCGTGCCAGCTCCGCCCAGACCAGCAACCCGGGCCCCGCCTCCTGGGCTCCCCAGGCCCGGCACAGCGCCGCGACGAGAAGCAGTCCCCTCCCATGCTCCTCATCGGGGCGCTGTGGACCCGTGTGCGGCTCACCCGGAGCGCATCCCTCGTCCTGGACGGCTATGCGCACCAGGTCGCCGGTGTCGTGCAGTTCACACACGACGTGTTCTCCGGCGGTGTGCACGATCGCGTTGGTGACGAGTTCGGAGACGACCAGGGCAGCCGTGTCGCATGTGTCCTCGCACACGGCCCAGCCGGACAGCCGGGCGCGTGCCAACCGCCGGGCCTGCCCGACGGATCCTGGGTGTGCGACCAGCTCGAAGCGGAAACGGCGCTCGGCGGCCGCGGCAGGGCGTGGCACTGAGGCGCCGCCCCGGCCGAACCGGTCTGCGGCGGCGTCTGTTCCTAACGGCGCGGACGGAATCACGTCTGCCACTATCGCTGTGCCATGAACACTTGGCAAGGGTCACTCTGAAAAATGCAGAGTGCAGTGTGACTCGGCGAAAGGCCATGGCACACTGCTCGCAACGGCCCGCGAAGCGGAGCCAGTTGGGATCCGAAGCACGGACAGCCGAGTGCGGTACCCACACCGGCTGCGAACGGATCGAACCGTAGGGAACGGAACGAACCAGTACCGAAGCGGATCGAACCAACACCGAAAACGGATCGCACCAGTACGGGAAACGGATCGAACCGGCAGTGACGGATCGAAGCCGAACACGGGCGCGCGGCGGGAGCGCCGCACGGTCCCCGAACGGTGCCGTCCGGGCTGTCAGGACACATCGGGACAGGAGGAGCGCGAGGTGAGCGAGCCGCGGTCAGCACCGACGGTCGGTCAGGTCGTCCTCGGTCGGCGCCTGCTGGACCTGCGTGAACGCGCGGGCCTCAAACGGGAGGAGGCCGGACGCATTCTGCGCGTCGCGCCCACCACCGTCCGCCGCATGGAGACGGCCGAGGTCGCCCTGAAGATCCCGTACCTTCAGCTCCTGCTGAAGGCGTACGGAGTGAGCGACGAGGAGGCCGAGGCCTTCGTCCAACTCGCCGAGGATGCCAACAAACCGGGCTGGTGGCAGCGTTTTCACGACATTTTGCCGGGCTGGTTCTCGATGTACGTCAGCCTCGAGGGCGCGGCCGCGCTCATCCGCCAGTACGAACCGCACTTCGTGCCCGGCATCATGCAGACCGAGGCGTACGCCCAGGGTGTCCTGAGGTCGGGGGCCGTCGGACAGGCCAGTCCCGAGGACATCGAGCGTCATGTGGCGTTGCGTATGCAACGCCAGGAACTGCTCACGCGCAAGGACGCGCCCCGGATCTGGGTCGTGATGGAGGAGACCGCGCTGCGTCGACCGGTCGTGGGGCCCGCCGTCATGCGTGCCCAGGTCGAGAGGCTGCTGGAGATCACGCAGCTGCCCCATGTGACGCTCCAGGTACTGGAGTTCTCCTCGGGACCGCATCCCGGCACGTACGGACCCTTCGTCCTGTTCCGATTTGCCATGTCAGAACTGCCGGACATGGTCTACAGCGAGTACCTGACCGGCGCGGTCTACCTCGACGCGCGCACCGAGGTGGCGACCCACCTCGAGGTCATGGACCGCATGGCGGCCCAGGCCGCTACGGCACAACGCACGAAGGAGATCCTCGAGGATCTCCGCAAGGAGCTGTGAATGGACCGCATCACGCCGCGCGAACGCGTCTACAACGGCATGCCCGCCCGTGAACTCGGCAGCGAGGGCTGGCACAAGCCGTGGAGCGGAGGCAACGGCGGCAACTGTCTGGAGGCGATGAAGCTCGCCGACGGCCGGATCGCCGTCCGTCAGTCCACCGACCCGGACGGGCCCGCGCTGATCTACACCTCCGACGAGATGACGGCGTTCATCGAGGGGGCCAAGGCGGGGGTGGCCGACTTCCTGCTCTCGTGACCGGCCCGTCGCTCCACGACGTTGTTGTCTGTACCACTGAGTCATCTGAGTCATCTGAGTCGTCGACACCACTGAGCCCTCTGCACTCCTGAGTCCTCAGCGCTCCTGAGTCCTCAGCGCTCCTGAGTCCTCAGCGCTCCTGAGTCCTCAGCGCCACTGACTTGTCGTTCAGCCTTTCAGTTCAGTTGATCATTGACGTTCCCATGGAATTACGGAGTTCCTTCATGACCGGGCAGAACCCCGCACCGGACGCCGTCGTCGTCGACACGAGCAAGCCGCACCCGGCACGGATGTACGACTGGTACCTCGGCGGGAAGGACAACTATCCCGTCGACGAGGAGATGGGCCGGCAGATGCTCGCCCTCGACCCGAGGGTGCCGGTGATGGCGCGGGTCAACCGTGCGTTCATGCACCGTGCCACGCGCTGGCTGGCACACCACGGCGTACGGCAGTTCCTGGACATCGGCACGGGCATTCCGACCGAGCCGAACCTGCATCAGGTCGCGCAGGAGATCGCGCCGGACGCGCGCGTCGTCTACTGCGACAACGACCCCATCGTGCTGGCCCACGCGGCGGCCCTGCTGCGCAGCACGTCCGGGGGAGTCACCGAGTACCTGCAGGCCGACGTGCGGGACCCGGACGCCATCATCGAAGGCGCCAAGCGGGTTCTGAACTTCGACCAGCCCGTCGCGCTGTCCCTCGTCGCGCTGCTGCACTTCGTCTCCGACGAGGACGGCGCGCACGCCCTGGTGCACCGGCTGCTGTCCGTACTTCCCTCCGGCAGTTATCTGATGATGACCCACGCCACCGCCGACTTCACCCCGGAGGAGTCCGCGGCGGCCACCGAGAAGCTCAAGGCGGCCGGGGTCACCCTCGCGCTTCGCTCCCGCGACGAGTTCGGCCGCTTCTTCCACGGGCTCGACCTCGTCGAACCCGGGGTGGAGGTGGTCCACAAGTGGCACCCGGAGCTGGGCGAGCCGATCCCGGGCCAGGACGACGGGGTCATCCCCGGTTACGGCGCGGTGGCCCGCAAGCTGTAACCCCGGGGGCCGGGGATCTTGGGGATCCCCGGCATCAGTCGTTCGTCGCACTTCGGGGAGCGGGCATCGTCGCGGCCCGCTCCCCACCGGCTCCGCCCGGTCACCCGTCATCGGCCGCGCTTCTACGCCGTCACCGGCTCTACGTCGTCATCGCTTCTACGTCGTCATCGGCTCTACGTCGTCATCGGCTCTACGCCGTCATCGGCCGGTCGTACGGCCCGATCGGGGCCGGCAGGCGCGACGCGCCGCCCGTCAGTCGTCGGTCGACCGCCGCCGCCGCGGCCCGCCCCTCAGCGATCGCCCACACGATCAGCGACTGTCCGCGCGCGGCGTCCCCCGCGGCGTACACCCCCGGGACGTTCGTGGCGAAGTCCTCGTCCCGCGCGATGGTCCCGCGCGCGTCGAGCGCGATCCCGAGCTGGTCGATCAGGCCGTCCTCGCGGTCGGGCCCGGAGAACCCCAGTGCGAGCAGTACGAGGTCCGCGGGCAGCGTTCGCCCGGTGCCCGACACCGGTCGCCGCCGCTCGTCCACCTCGGTCAGATGCAGCGCGCGCACGTGCCCCTCGGCGTCCCCCGTGAAACTCAGGGTGGACGCCGCGAACAGGCGCGCGTCCGCGTCCGCTGCGGGCGCCGTCCGCAGATCGCGTGCCTCCTCGTGCGCGGCGGACAGCCGGTAGATCTTCGGGTACGTCGGCCAGGGCTCGGTGTCCTCGTCCCGGCCCGGTTCCGGCTGCGGGTAGATGTCGAGCTGGGTCACGGACGCCGCCCCTTCGCGGACCGCGGTGCCCAGACAGTCCGCCCCCGTGTCCCCGCCGCCGACGATCACGACGTGCTTCCCCGCCGCCGACAGCGGCGAGACCTCCAGGTCTCCCTCGCACACCCGGTCCGCCAGCGGCAGGTACTCCATCGCCTGATGGATCCCGGCCAGCTCCCGCCCAGGTACCTCCAGATCCCGCCATGCGGTGGCGCCCGTCGCGATCACCACGGCGTCGTAACGCGCCCGCAGCTCCACGGCCCCGATGTCCTTCCCTATGACCGTCGACGTACGGAACTTCGTCCCCTCCGCCCGCATCTGCCCCAGGCGCTGGTCGAGATGCCGTTTCTCCATCTTGAACGCCGGTATCCCGTACCGCAGCAGCCCCCCGATCCGGTCCGCCCGCTCGTACACCGCCACCGTGTGCCCGGCGCGGGTGAGCTGCTGGGCCGCCGCGAGCCCGGCCGGTCCCGACCCCACGACCGCGACCGTCCGCCCGGACAGCCGCTCCGGCGGACACGGCGGGACGAACCCCTCCGCCCAGGCCCGGTCGGCGATGGCCGCCTCCACGTTCTTGATGGTGACCGCGGGCTGGTTGATGGCAAGTACACACCCCGCCTCGCACGGCGCCGGACACAGCCGTCCCGTGAACTCCGGGAAGTTGTTGGTGGCGTGCAGCCGGTCGCTGGCCGCGCGCCAGTCCTCGCGCGAGACGAGGCCGTTCCACTCGGGGATCAGGTTGCCGAGGGGGCAGGCCTCGTGGCAGAACGGGATCCCGCAGTCCATGCACCGGTTCGCCTGACGGCTGATGATCGGCAGCAGCGCACCCGGGACGTACACCTCGTTCCAGTCCCGCACCCGTTCCTCCACGGGCCTGCGGGGCCACTCCTCCCGGGGGGTGCTCATAAAGCCCTTGGGATCGGCCATGGCCCTCCCCCTTGCTCACGCGTACGGGGTCGCTTCGTGCCAGGGTACGACTCCCTACGCCGCTCCGCCCCTCGTCATCAGGGCCCCTGACCAGGGCGCGGGCCGCTCAGGCAGGGGCGAGGACGCCGCCCGGGCGGCGGCGAGGACGAACCCGCTGACCTTCAGGGCCTACGGTCGCCGTACGTCACACCGCGTATGAGTCCAGTGACCAGTGACCACGTGTTCGCCCCAGCGGACGACTTACGCGAGGCCCAGCCGACCTCCCACAGGGCCCGACGATCCCCCGACGCCCCCGGCCCGTCCTGTCCGAGCGCCTGACAACGGCCCCTCGGGGTCCGTCGGGGCCTTTCCTGGCAGGGCCCGCCCTGTCCCGCCCTGTCTCGCCCCCCGCCCCGGCTCCTCTGGCCGCCCCTGTCCCGCCGTCACGCCGCCTCTCGAAGCCCCCACTCCCGCAACACCGCCTCCACGCTCGCCGCGATGCGCCGACGTGCCTCGGGTCTCGGCACCCCGCTCATCAGCAGCTGGTCGTACGGCGTCTCCAGGTGCCGTATCGACGCCCGCACCGCTGCCGCAACCGCCTCCGGTGACAGCGCCCGCCCCGCCGCACTGCGGCCGACGCGTCCGCTCCCGCGCAGGGAGGCATGCGCCGCGATCTCCTCCGCGCGCCCGGCCGGGCACCCGGGGAACAACCGACGGATCTCCCGCGCGAAAGCCCCCGTGAACCGCAGGTCCTCGGCCGCCCGCCGTCGTGCGTCCCGCGCCCGGCGTCTGCGCCGGGCCTCCGCATCCGCCAGGCACCGTTCCTCGGCGAGCGCGAGCGCCTCCTCCTCGACGAGCACCCCCTGCCGCTCGTACCGGCCCTGCCGTCGGTTGAAGCGCACCACCACGGCCGAGAGCGCACTCGCCTCCCGGGACCGCCGGGTCAGTGCCGTGTCGCCGCGCGGCAGGAACACCAGATGCCCGAGATCCGCGCAGTCCAGGCACCGGGGTGCTCCCTCCTCCAGCACCAGCAACGACAACGGCCCGCGGCGGCACCCAGCGCAATGCCGCCGTCTCAGCGACTGGAAGACCAGAAGCCCGCCACCAGGCGAGGGAGTTGCACTCGGTGCCATACCCGTGTCATTCCCCACCCTGCCCGGCGGCGACCCCGAGGGACGCCGGCCCGGCGCCGGCCTCGACGCGCCCCCGCCCGGCGTCGGCTTCGCCGCGCTCCGCCCCTGCGGGCGGTCACCGGCCGTGTCGTGGTTCCACCCTGGTGGCGCGGCATCATGGGCCCTGTGCGACTCGAAGCGATCACCTGGGAACGGCTCGGCGATCTCCTCGCCGACCGGCTGCTCGATCTGAAGCCCGTCGACGGCAGCCCCTGGCCGCGCGTCGCCTTCGACGGAGCCCCGGCCGCGCGCCCCCGCGACCTCGCCCAGCGCGTGTCCGACGCCCTGCGGATACGCGGCCGCTCCTCGCTCGTCGTCGGCGCGGAGGGCTTCCTGCGCCCCGCGTCCGTCCGCCTGGAGTACGGCCACCGGGACCCGGCGTCCTACTACGACGGATGGCTCGACACCCGCGCCCTGTGGCGCGAGGTCTTCGGCCCCCTCGAACCCGGCGGCGACGGCAACGTCCTGCCCGATCTGTGGGACCCGGTCGCCGACCGTGCCACTCGGAGCCCCTACGTCCAACTTCCGCCCGGCGGCCTGCTGTTGCTCCATGGCCCCCTCCTCCTTCGGCACTGGTTCCCCTTCGATCTGACGGTCCATGTGCTCCTGTCGGCCGGCGCCCTGCGTCGACGCACCCCCGAGCCCGAGCACTGGACGCTTCCCGCCTTCGAGCGCTACGAGGCGGAGACCGGCCCGGGCGCCGTCGCCGACGTCCTGGTCCGCGCGGACGACCCGCGCCACCCCGCCTGGAACGGTTGAACCCACGCCCGGCGACCCTGCCGCCCGCCCGGCCGCATCCGCCCGTCCTGTGCCTCGGGGTGCACTACCGTGCGGGCACGGCGAGAATTGAGGGCGCCGGGACATGCGGTGCGTCCCGTGCCGCGCCGGCCGTCCGGCAACGGGAGGTACTACATGACCACCGCCGGAGACATCATGCACCGTGGTGCCCAGTGGATCCCCGCGCATGAAACCCTGGACCGTGCCGCCCAACTGATGCGCGAACTCAACGTCGGTGCGCTGCCCATCAGCGACGAGAACGAGCGGCTCTGCGGCATCCTCACCGACCGCGACATCGTCGTCGGCTGCGTGGCCGCGGGCCACGACCCCGCACGTGTGACTGCGGGCGAGATGGCCCGGGGCACACCGCGCTGGGTCGACGCGCAGGCCGACATCAGCGAGGTTCTCCAGGAGATGGAGGGACACCAGATCCGCCGGCTTCCCGTCATCGACAACAAGCGCCTCGTCGGCATGATCAGCGAAGTCGACCTGGCCGAACATCTGACGGAAGGTCAGATGGTCGAATGGGTTGGCAACGTCTACGCGAGGAGCACATCGCGCTGACCCGGACCACTCCGATCCGGACCCACCGACCCGGACCACGCGGCGCCACCTGCCCGCCGACCGTCCTCGCCCGGGGCGAAGGCCGCCCAAGGCCCGTCCGCCGGCCGGTCGGCACTCGTCGACCGGCTCGGACCGGCGGTGCTGAGCGCCCCCGAGGTTTTGCCGTGGCTGGGTGAAGGGCCTGTGGGGTCACAACCAGCCGTTGCGCTTGAATCCCCGGTACAGGACGAGACAGCCCACGGCTATCACGACCAGAACCGCCGGATAGCCGAATCTCCAGTTCAGCTCGGGCATGTACGTGAAGTTCATGCCGTACACACCGGTGACCATCGTCGGCACCGCGATCAGTGCGGCCCAGGCCGTGATTCTGCGCATGTCCTCGTTCTGAGCGACGCTCACCTGCGCGAGATGTGCCTGCAGGATCGAGTTGAGCAGTTCGTCGAAGGCGGCTATCTGCTCGATGGCGCGCAGCAGATGATCGGAGACGTCCCGGAAGTACGCCTGTATCTCCGGGTCGATCACTCGGATCGGCCTGGTGGCCAGCTCCTGGATGGGGCGGTCCAGGGGCGCCACCGCCCGCTTCAGCTCGAGGAGTTCCCGCTTGAGCTGGTAGATGCGGCCCGGATCCAGTCGCGCGCTGTTCTCCGCGAACACGTCCGTCTCGACCTGGTCGATGTCCCCCTGCACCGCGTCCGTGACGCTCAGATAGTCGTCCACCACCTGGTCGGCGATCGCGTGCAGCACCGCGGCGGGGCCCTTCGCGAGCTGCTGGGGGTGGGCCTCCAGCTCCTCACGCAGAGGCCCCAGCGAGCCGTGCCGTCCGTGCCGCACCGTGATGACGAAGGCGGGACCGATGAACACCATGATCTCGCCGGTGCTCACCACCTCGCTCGTCGCGGTCAACTCCTTGTGCTCCACGTAGCAGACGGTCTTGAAGACCGCGAACAGCGTCTCCCCGTACCGCTCCAGCTTCGGGCGCTGATGCGCCTCGATCGCGTCCTCGACCGCGAGCGGATGCAGATCGAAGAGTTCGGCGATGCCCGCGAACTCCTGGTCTGTCGGCTCGTGCAGCCCGAGCCAGACGAACCCGTCGGCGCTCTTGCGGACCCGCTCCACGGAGTCGACCAGATCCCCGGCGTCGGGAACGCGGACGCCCTTCTGGTACGTCACGCAGTTGACCACCGCGGAGCCCAAAGGTGACCGGGCAGGGTGGCTCAGATCGACGCGCCCTCGACGCCGCGCCAACCGCGCCACCCTACGGAGGCCATTGACCCTGTCGAGGCCCGTGACCTTCCGGAGATTCCCTGCCATGGACATCTGGATCTCCTTGCGTGGATCTCCTCGCACCGCGCATTCCGCGCCTTCGCGAGCCAGTCTGCCAGCCGGGCTCGATCGCCGGAAAAAGCCTGTGGAAACGGATAGTTCCGCTTCGGTGGGCAGGTGGGCGGTCACCCTGTACCGGTCGCACGGAGCGTTGTCGGGCACAGCCCGGACGGCCGGCTGAGATGATCGTTGTATGACGCCGAGCGACGGATATCTCCTCGACAACCAGCAGGCCGAGGCGGGTCGGCGCTTCGACGCGCTCTCCGCCCTCTTCGACCCCACCACGTTCCGCCATATCGAGGACCTCGGTATCGGCCCCGGCTGGCGCTGCTGGGAGGTCGGCGCCGGGGGCACCTCCGTGGCCTCCTGGCTGGCCGAGAAGGTCGGTCCGACAGGAAAGGTCCTCGCCACCGACATCGACACCTCGTGGGCGGACTCGGCCGCCCGGCCCCCGATCGAGATCCGCACCCACGACGTCGGCACCGAAGAGCCGCCGGGGGAGGGATTCGACCTGGTGCACGCCCGGCTCGTCCTCGTCCATGTACCGGACCGGGAAAGGGCGTTGCAATGGATGATCAAGGCCCTGCGTCCCGGCGGACGGCTGCTGATCGAGGACGCCGACCCTGCGCTCCAGCCCCTCATCTGCCCGGATGAGTACGGCCCCGAGCAACAGCTCGCCAACCGTCTGCGCCAGGGCTTCCGCTCGCTCCTCGCCGAACGCGGCGCCGATCTCTCCTACGGCCGCCGACTTCCGCGCCTGCTGCGCGAGGCGGGACTGGAGCGGGTGGAGGCCGACGCGTACTTCCCGATCGCCTCGCCCGCCTGCTCGGCCCTCGAATCCGCGACGGTCCGGCAGATCCGCGACCGGCTCGTCGCCGCGGGCCTCGCCACGGACGAGGAGATCGACCGCCATCTGTCCCATGTCGCGTCCGGCACGATGGATCTGGCCACGTCCCCCTTGATCTCGGCGTGGGGCCGCAAGGAGTAGACGGACAGCCGGTCGGCTCCCGGCCGCCTACCCGACGCCTGCCGGGGGCCTGCCTCCTACTCTCTCCACCGCCATGGCCCCCGCCCTGCACCCTTGCGCCGTCGCCTCCTCCGGCTCCGCCCCCGACAGGAGGGCAGCCAGAAAGGCGCCGGTGAAGGCGTCGCCCGCGCCTGTCGTGTCCCGAGGGGTGGCGGGCACCGCCGGGATCCGGGCACGGACCGTCCCCGACACGGCCACCAGCGCCCCCTCCGCACCCTGCTTGGCGACGACCAGGGGCAGATGGCGGCTCAGTTTGGCGGCCGCGTCCATGGGGTCGGGCAGCCCGGTCAGCAGACGCGCCTCGTCCCGGCTGGGCAGCAGCACGTCGACGCCTTCGGCGAGCGTCAGGAACCGGCCCACGCCCAGCTCGGTGAGGAACCCGGCCGACGCCGGATCCAGACTCACCGGCACGTCACGCGCGCGTGCCGCCGCCAGGGCCACCCTCACCAGCGCCCGGCTCGGCTCGGAGAACAGCAGATAGCCCGACAGATGCAGTCGTGCGACCCCGTCGAGCAGTGCGTCCGACCAGTCCTCGGGGTCCAGCCGCAGACAGGCTCCGCTGTCCGTGAGGAAGGTGCGCTCCGCCGAGGCGCTTCGGTCCACCAGACAGATGACCGTTCCCGTGGCCGCCTCGGCGTCGACGACCAGGTGGGGCCGTACACCCGACCCGGTCAGTTCCCGTTCGTGCCAGGCTGCCGTGTCGGCCCCGACGCGCCCGAGCAGCCGCACATCCGGGCAGCCCCAATGGGCCGCCCAGCAGGCCACGTTCGCACCGGCGCCGCCGGGAAGCGTACGGATGACGGCGGCCGTGTCCGTGCCCGAGGCGAGCGGGCCGCGGTGGCGGGCGACGACATCCGTGACGACGTCCCCGATGACGAGCAGAGCCCCGCTCACGCCTTCGCCCAGGCCGCCGCGATCCGTGCGGCGAGGCGTACGTTGCCGCGCACCGCCGCCAGGTTGGCGCTCAGCGAGGCCCCCTCGGTCTGCCGTACCAGATAGTCGAGCAGGAACGGTGTGACCGCCTGACCGGTGACCCCCTCGTCCTCGCACGCCTGCAGCGCGGCGGAGAGCACACGCGCGTGGAGCTGCGGATCGAGCTGCTCCTCCTGCGGAACAGGATGGGCGACGACGAGTGCCGACTCCGGGCCGCCGAGCGCGTCCTGTGCCCGCATGACGTCCGCCACCTCCTCCGGGGACTCGAGGGTCCAGTCGACCGGATGCCCCGAGTCGGAGAGATAGAAGCCCGGGAAGCGGTCGGTGCGGTAGCCGGCCACCGCCACGCCCAGAGTCTCCAGACGCTGCAGCGTCGCCGGCACGTCCAGGATCGACTTCACGCCCGCGCACACCACGGTGATCCTCGTCCTGGCCAGCAGCCCCAGGTCGGCGGACTCGTCCTGGGTCGCGGTCCACTGCCGGTGCACTCCGCCGAGGCCGCCCGTCGCGAAGACCCGTACCCCGGCGAGGGAGGCCAGCAGGGCCGTCGCGGACACCGTCGTCGCCCCGCTCACGCCCGCTGCGGCCGCGAGCGGCAGGTCGCGATGGCCCAGTTTGCGGATCCCCTCCTCGTTCGCGATCCGCTCGACCTGCTCCTTGCCCAGCCCGACATGGGCCTGGCCGTCCAGGACGGCGATCGTCGCCGGTACGGCGCCCTCCTGTCGTACGAGCTCCTCCAGGTCCAGCGCGATCTGGAGGTTCCGCGGACGGGGCAGCCCGTGCGCGATGATCGTCGACTCCAGGGCCACCACCGGTCGGCGGGCGGCGAGGGCCTCCCGCACCTCTTCGGACACCATCAGCACGTGCGTGCCTCCTGTCTCTCGGTCTTCCCTCATCTCTGGCGGGCGGCGCCCGGGACCAAACACGAGCGAGCCGCGGGGGGAGAACACCAGCCTGGGCGCATGACGGACGATTCGCCATGTTTCGACCATGTCGTCCTGTGCGTCAGGGACCCCGACGCAGCCGCCGGCTTCCACGAGGAGGCGGCCGGCCCGGAAGCGCTCGGGAGCGTCTTCGAGGCGCGGCGCTACGAGCAGCCCGCAGCGCGGGTCAGAAGAGTGGCTCCGGCAGCACCCCTTCGAGGGCGAGCAACTGGCGTTTGGTCTCCCGCCCGCCCCCGAACCCGCCGAGGCCGCCGTCGCTCTCGACCACGCGGTGGCACGGCACGACCACCGGCAGCGGGTTCGCACCCATCGCCGTCCCCACGGCCTGGGCCGCGCCCGGCTGACCGACCCGGCGGGCCAGGTCGCCGTACCCCACCACGGCGCCGTACGGCACTCCCGAGGCCAGCGCGCGCAGCACCTGCCGGTTGAAGCCGGTGATCAGGGACCAGTCCAACGGCAGTGTGAAGTCGCGCAGCTCACCCGTGAAGTAGGCCGCCAGCTGGCGTCTCGCCTCGGTCAGGAGCGGAGCGTCCGGCGCCTCGACAGGCTCCGTGCCGAACCGGGACGCCAGTCGCGCCAGGGCCGTGTCGCGCACGGCCTCCGTCGCGTGGAACACCACGTTCACCAGGCCGTCGTGCGTCGCGGCCAGCAGCAGGGGTCCGATGTCCGTGGCGACCACGGTCCACACCAGATACTGCTCGTCCTGCCCGTCACTGTTCATGCGCCCACCGTACGACCCGCCACCGACAGCGCCGCCGTGGGCGGGCGCCCGGCCACGGCGGCGCACGCGCGCCACGAGGTCAGCTGGCCGTGACCGCCCGCCGCACCACATCGGGGACGTTCGTGATGACGCCGTCCACGCCGAAGCCGTCCACCCGCTCAGCCTCGTCCGCTCCGTTGACGGTCCAGGCGAAGACCCTCATCGGCTTGTCGTGCGGCCCCTTGAGCGAGTGCACCGCGGAGACATAGCCGGACGAGAGCTTGGTGTACTCCCCGTTGATCTGGTCGGCGAACCGGGAGTACGCCTGTAGCTCCGACACCGGCGGTGTGCCCAGGTACGCGGTCCTGATCTCCGGTCGCAGGCCGTGGACCGTGCGCACACTCGCCGCGCTGAAGCTCTGGACGATCAGCCGGTTCCTCAGATGGCCGGGGTCGAGCCAGCCGTCCTTGTCCAGCAGGGCGAGGGTCTGCCGC
The DNA here is from genome assembly GCF_040680495.1 of Streptomyces sp. NPDC052036. Taxonomy (NCBI): domain Bacteria; kingdom Bacillati; phylum Actinomycetota; class Actinomycetes; order Kitasatosporales; family Streptomycetaceae; genus Streptomyces; species Streptomyces sp. NPDC052036. Next base: position 153,137 of record NZ_JBFAWW010000004.1, read on the forward strand.
TCGATGCCCGGGTACAGCTCGGGATTCTTGATCTCCAGGATCAGGCTCTGGTGGTTGTGCGACAGGCGCTCCATGTACTGCTGCAGTGTCGGTACGCGCACACCCGCGTACCGACGGCCGTACCAGCTGCCCGCGTCCAGGCGCGCGATCTCCTTCGCGGTGAAGTCCTTCACCCGCCAGGGCGCCCGGTGCGGGAACAGCTTCTTGACGTCGGTCGTCCGGTCCAGCGTGGCGTCGTGGATCACGACGAGCCGGCCGTCCTTCGTGCGCTGCACGTCGTTCTCGACCCAGCCGAAGCCCATGGCGGCCGCTCTGTCGATGGCGGCCAGGGTGTTCTCGGGCGCATAGCCGGAGGCCCCGCGGTGGGCCACGACGACCAGTCGGTCGCTGCCGGCGGCACCGGCGTGCGGCGTCGGCAGTATGGCGATGCCGATTCCGAAGAACGCGATGGCCGTGGCGGTGACTGCAACGCGCGCGTGCATACGTACTCCCGCATCGAGGTGATCACTCACAGCATCAGAGTGGCAGCAGGGAGTCAAGTAAGTGACGCAACGAGACAGGCACAGTTGGGCGGGCGTTACCCAGAAGTGCTCACAAGCGCCGCACAAGTGCGGCAGCGTCGTGCTTCTTTGCCGGAAAATCGTTCGTTCGTTCCGGTGGGAGTCATACTCTCTGCCACAGCCCTGACCGTCGTCGCGGTCTTGGGGATGGGGGGCATTTCCGGATTTTCAGGGACGTACAGGGTGAGGAGGGCCGCCGCGTATGCAGGGCACCGTCGACGGCTTCAGCTACGGATTGGTCACCCCGGTGGTGGCATACCTCATGGCCTGCCTCGGCGGCGCGCTCGGTCTGCGCTGCACCACGAGATCGATGATGATGGCCCAGTCCTGGCGAGCCGGATGGCTCGCCCTGGGGTCGGCCGCCATCGGGTCCGGCATCTGGACCATGCACTTCATCGCGATGATGGGGTTCACCGTCCAGCAGACCCCGATCCACTACGACAAAGCGACCACGTTCGCGAGCCTTGCCGTCGCCATCGTCATGGTCGGAGTCGGCGTCTTCATCGTCGGCTACCGGGGCGCGACCGGAGTGGCGCTGTTCACCGGAGGCACCATCACCGGTCTGGGCATCGCCTCGATGCACTACCTCGGTATGGCGGGGATGCGTCTCAACGGCGTGCTGGAGTACAACACCCTCACCGTCGCCGCGTCCGTCGTCATAGCGGTCGTCGCGGCGACCACCGCCCTCTGGGCGGCCGGACAGATACGCGGCTTCCTCTGGAGCGTCGGAGCGAGCCTCGTCATGGGACTCGCCGTCACCGGCATGCACTACACGGGTATGGCCGCCCTCAGCGTCCATCTGCACGGCATCGGGGGAAGCCCGGACGGTGAGAAGGCCGCCGCCCTGCTCGCCCCGATGATGATCGGTCCGCTCGCCTTCCTCTGCCTGGCCGGCGTCGTCGTGATGTTCGACCCGCTGATGGTCATGGGCAAGCCCGACTGGACCCCGGTCGAGCGCAAGCCCGGGATCCCGGCGCACCCGCAGGTGACCCACACCGGAGGGCATCCGTCCTACCGCCCCCGACGGCGCACCGCACAGCGGAACTTCCGGACCCCGCAGAACCGGTGACCGCCCCCGTTGTCAGTGCGGGGTCGTACGGTGGAGAACATGCGGCCCGTTTCCCAGATCGAACGCTCGGTGGCGCCCCTCGAGGTCGTCAGCCCCTACCAGCCCAGCGGTGACCAGCCCACGGCCATCGCTGAACTGGACAAGCGCATCCGCGCAGGTGAGAAGGACGTCGTCCTGCTGGGCGCGACCGGTACCGGTAAGTCCGCGACCACCGCGTGGATGATCGAGAAGCTCCAGCGCCCCACCCTGGTGATGGCCCCGAACAAGACGCTGGCTGCCCAGCTGGCCAACGAGTTCCGCGAGCTGTTGCCGAACAACGCGGTCGAATACTTCGTCTCGTACTACGACTACTACCAGCCCGAGGCGTACGTCCCGCAGTCGGACACCTACATCGAGAAGGACTCCTCGATCAACGAGGAGGTGGAGCGCCTGCGCCACTCCGCGACCAACTCGCTGCTCACCCGACGTGACGTCATCGTGGTCGCCTCGGTCTCCTGCATCTACGGCCTCGGCACCCCGCAGGAGTACGTGGACCGGATGGTCAACCTCAAGGTCGGCGACGAGATCGACCGCGACCAGCTGCTGCGCCGCTTCGTCGACATCCAGTACACGCGTAACGACATGGCGTTCACCCGCGGCACCTTCCGGGTGCGCGGCGACACCATCGAGATCTTCCCGGTCTACGAGGAGCTGGCCGTCCGCATCGAGATGTTCGGCGACGAGATCGAGGCCCTCTCCACCCTCCACCCGCTCACCGGCGAGGTCATCAGCGACGACGAGCAGTTGTACGTCTTCCCCGCCTCCCACTACATCGCGGGACCCGAGCGCATGGAGCGGGCGATCAACGGCATCGAGAAGGAGCTGGAGGTGCGTCTGGCCGAGCTGGAGAAGCAGGGCAAGCTCCTGGAGGCCCAGCGGCTGCGCATGCGCACGACGTACGACATCGAGATGCTCCGCCAGATCGGCACCTGCTCCGGCGTGGAGAACTATTCGATGCACTTCGACGCCCGAGAGCCCGGCTCCGCGCCGAACACCCTGCTCGACTACTTCCCGGAGGACTTCCTGCTCGTCATCGACGAGTCACACGTCACGGTGCCGCAGATCGGTGCCATGTACGAGGGCGACGCCTCCCGCAAGCGCACCCTGGTCGAGCACGGCTTCCGCCTGCCCTCGGCCCTGGACAACCGCCCGCTGAAGTGGGAGGAGTTCCAGCAGCGCATCGGCCAGACGGTCTATCTCTCGGCGACCCCCGGGCAGTACGAGCTGTCCCGGTCCGACGGCCAGGTCGAGCAGATCATCCGCCCCACCGGACTGGTGGACCCGGAGGTCGTGGTCAAGCCCACCGAGGGCCAGATCGACGACCTGGTGCACGAGATCCGCAAGCGCACCGAGAAGGACGAGCGCGTCCTGGTCACCACGCTCACCAAGAAGATGGCCGAGGACCTCACCGACTACTTCCTGGAGCTCGGCATCCAGGTGCGCTATCTGCACAGCGACGTGGACACTCTGCGCCGGGTCGAGCTGCTGCGCGAACTGCGGGCCGGTGAGTACGACGTCCTGGTCGGCATCAACCTCCTGAGGGAGGGCCTCGACCTGCCCGAGGTCTCGCTGGTGGCGATCCTCGACGCCGACAAGGAGGGCTTCCTGCGCTCGGGGACCTCCCTCATCCAGACCATCGGCCGTGCCGCGCGCAATGTCTCGGGCCAGGTCCATATGTATGCGGACAAGATCACTCCGGCGATGGAGAAGGCCATCGAGGAGACCAACCGCCGCCGTGAGAAGCAGATCGCGTACAACAAGGCGAGAGGCATCGACCCGCAGCCGCTCCGCAAGAAGATCAACGACATCGTGGCGCAGATCGCCCGCGAGGACGTGGACACGGAGCAGCTGCTCGGCAGCGGGTACCGCAAGGCGAAGGACGGCAAGGGCGCCAAGGCCCCCGTCCCCTCGCTCGGCGGCCAGACGGCGAAGGGTGCCAAGCCCGCCAAGGGCAAGGCCAAGGAGACGGTCCCGACCGACCGTCCCGCGGCCGAACTCGCCGAGCAGATCGAGGAGCTGACGGCGCGGATGCGGGCCGCGGCCGCGGATCTGCAGTTCGAGATCGCGGCCCGGCTGCGCGACGAGGTCTCCGAGATGAAGAAGGAACTGCGTCAGATGAGGGAGGCGGGCCTGGCCTGACGGCCCCGCCACCCGTTGGCGGACCCCGGAATGTGCGCGATGTGTTGCAAGACCGACACAAAGCGCGGTCCGGGGTTCGTCACTGTCAGTGCCGCTGCGTAGGGTTTTGGCAGCCGCGGAGTCCGCGGCCACAGGGGATGGCTCGAGAGGGGAACGGCGTGACCGTCAATATGACCAAGGGGCAGGCCATCAGCCTGCAGAAGAACGACGGAGGCACGCTGACCGCGGTGCGTATGGGGCTCGGCTGGCAGGCCGCTCCCCGGCGCGGGCTGTTCGGTTCGCGCACCCGGGAGGTCGACCTCGACGCGTCCGCCGTGCTCTTCGCGGACAAGCAGCCCGTCGACGTGGTCTTCTTCCGCCACCTGGTGAGCGACGACGGATCCGTGCGGCACACGGGTGACAACCTCGTCGGCGGAGCGGGACAGGGCGGCGACGACGAGGCGATCCTTGTCGATCTCCAGCGTGTTCCGGTCCACATCGACCAGATCGTCTTCACCGTGAACTCGTTCACGGGCCAGACGTTCCAGGAGGTGCAGAACGCGTTCTGCCGTCTGGTCGACGAGACCAACGGCCAGGAGCTGGCCCGTTACACACTGGCCGGCGGGGGCGCGTACACGGCGCAGATCATGGCCAAGGTCCACCGCCAGGGCGAGGACTGGACCATGACGGCCCTGGGCACTGCGGCCAACGGCCGTACCTTCCAGGACCTGATGCCGGCGATCCTGCCGCACCTGTAGACGTCCGGACACCGGACACACAAAGCGACACAGGGGGACGAGGCGATGACGGCCGAGCTGGTCCGGGGGCAGAACCATCCGCTTCCGCAGGCCCGCCTCGAAGTCCGGGTGTCGGCCTGCACGCCGGTCGTGGCCGGGGCCACGCTCGCTGACGCACAGGGCAGGGTGCCCGGCGTCGAGTGGGTGGCCCACCCGGGCGCGCCCGCGCTGCCCGGCCTGGAGGTCTCCCGGCAGGCCGCGGCAGACCACCGGCTGGCGTTCGATCTGGATGCGCTGCCGGAGAGCGTGCACCGGGTCAGCGTGCTGCTCGCCCTGCCCACGGGGACCGGCGGCCCCGCGCGGTTCGGGGGCCTCGCCGCCCCCGTCGCCACCGTCACCGGGATCGACGGCTCAGGGGTCGCGCACTACACCATGAGCGGCCTGGACTCCGAGTCTGCGGTCATCGCGCTGGAGCTCTACCGCAGGCAGGGTGCCTGGAAGGTCCGCGCGATCGGCCAGGGCTATGCGGGCGGACTCTCCGCGCTCCTCGCGGACCAGGGCCTGTCCGAGGCCGAGCCGCTCGCCGGCGGGATCAACGAGGCGGTGGCCCATGGCCTGGCCCGCTCGATCGCACCGCCACCGCCGCGCCTCCCGGACGGCGACCGCACCCGGCAGACGGCCGCCCCGGCGGCTCCCCAGGGGGCCTCCGGCGCCGTACAGCCCCACCAGGATCCGCCCGGCGTGCCCCGGCAGGGATCCCCGTACGACGCCACCGGCTCGCCCGACCCGGTCCCGCAACCAGCCTCCGGCGGCTCGATCGACTATGTGCACCCCCGTCGGCGTGGCGCGGCACCGCAGACGCCCCCGCCGACCGCGCCTGCGACCCCGCCGGGGCAGCCCGCGCAGCCCGTCGCGGGCGACGCCACCGGCTGGACCATGGAGGAGCGGCTCTACAACCAGGTGTGGGGCATGTTCGAGGACCTGGCGCGCGCGGCCGCCGCGTACCGCAGCGCCGTCGACTTCGCCGACTCCCGCCTGGAGCGGGAGCTGGACCATACGCTGGCGGATCCACGCAACCGGATCGGCGGCCAGGGCGACGCGGCGCGCGAGGCGGCCCGGAGCAAGCACACCGGACTCGTCACTCAGGCCAGGGCCTCGCTCGACCGCGACCTCACTCAGCTCAACGCGGAGTCGGACGTCGTCGAGCCCGCGCTGCCCCCGGCGTTCGCGGGCTGGGACAGCCCGGTCTGGCACGGGTACCGGGCGCCGACGGAGATCCCCATGGCTGTGCGCCTCGGAGATCTGCACCTCCCCGAGAGCGAGACCTTGCGCATCCCCATGCTGGTCAGGCTGCCGTTGCAGCGCGGGCTGTGGATCGACAGCGGCCGCTCCGGATCCCTGGACCCGCTGGTGGACTCCGACGAACTGCGTCGGCTCGCCATGGAAGCGGCGGTGGTGCACGCGGCACGGCTGCTGGCGGTGTACCCGCCCGGCGAGTTCGCGGTGCAGGTGATCGACCCGGCGGGCTCGGGCGCTCCGGCACTCGCGCCCCTGGTGCAGTCCGGGGTGCTCGTCGAGCCGCCCGCGGTCGGCGGTGCGGGCGTCTCCGATGTGCTCACCCGGCTGACCCAGCACGTCGACCTGCTGCAGATGGCCGTGCGCGGCGGCGCCTCGGAGGCTCTGCCGCCGGGCCTCGACATCGCAGGGCGTCTGCTGATCGTCCATGACTTCCCGCACGGCTTCGACGACCGGGCGGTGACCCAGCTGCGCTATCTCGCGGACGAGGGCCCGTCCGTCGGCGTGCAGCTGATGATGGTCGCCGACCGGGAGGACGCCACCTCCTACGGTCCGCTGCTCGACCCGCTATGGCGCTCACTGCTGCGGCTCACCCCGGTTCCCGACGACCACCTCGCGGACCCCTGGGTCGGCCATGCGTGGACCTACGAGCCCCCGCGGGTGCCCCGGGGCAGCCAGGTGCTCACCCAGGTGCTCAGCCGGGTCGCGGAGTCCCGCAGCGCCTGGGACCACTGACCGGACCCCTGTTGGCCAAAGATAAGTAAAGGCCCCGTGAACTGGGGATTTGGATCTATTTTTACTTTGTTCTTTACCTTTCCTTGGTGATTGGGGTACTGTTTTTCCCACGGAGGGGAGTACTCCCTATCTGCTGCGGCGCACCCGTCAATACGGATCAGGCCAGATCCCGGGGCGTCGGCCCAAAGGCACCGGACGCAGCACGCGCCCCGGGATCCTCGGGTGGAAGAGACCTCCGGCAGCGACGACGCTGATATCCGCCGTGACGTACTGCCGGAGGCGCAGTGAATGTTTCCCTGACCCTGTGGGTCTTCACGATCGTGGGCCTCGCTGCCCTCATCGCGGTCGACTTCTTCATCGGCCGTAAACCGCACGACGTGTCGATCAAGGAAGCCGGCATCTGGACGATCGTCTGGATCGCCTTGGCCGGACTGTTCGGCCTGGGCCTGTTCGTCTTCGGAGGCGGACAGCCGGCCGGAGAATTCTTCGCGGGCTTCATCACCGAGAAGTCGCTCAGCGTCGACAATCTCTTCGTCTTCGTCCTGATCATGGCGAAGTTCGCGGTGCCCTCGCAGTACCAGCAGCGTGTGCTCCTCGTCGGCGTGCTCATAGCCCTGGTCCTGCGGGCGGCCTTCATCGCCGCGGGCGCCGCGATCCTCGCGTCCTTCTCCTGGGTCTTCTTCCTCTTCGGCGCGTTCCTGATCTGGACCGCCTGGAAGCTGATCCAGGAGGCCAGGTCCGGAAAGGAGGAAGAGGAGGAGTACGAGGAGAACAAGCTGCTGAAGGCAGCCGAGCGCCGCTTCGGGGTGGCCGACCGGTACCACGGCACCAAGTTGTGGATCCAGCAGAACGGCAAGCGGGTCATGACGCCGATGCTGGTCGTGATGCTGGCGATCGGCACCACGGACGTGCTCTTCGCCCTCGACTCCATCCCCGCCATCTTCGGCCTGACCCAGGATCCGTACATCGTCTTCACGGCCAACGCGTTCGCGCTGATGGGCCTGAGGCAGCTGTACTTCCTCATCGGCGGCCTGCTCAGGAAGCTGGTCCACCTCTCCTACGGCCTGTCGATCATCCTCGGCTTCATCGGGGTCAAGCTGGTGCTGCACGCGCTCCACGAGTCCGGTGTGCAGGTCCCCGAGATCTCCATACCGGTCTCTCTGGGCGTCATCTCCGCCGTACTGGTCGTCACGACGATCACCAGCCTGACGGCCTCCAGGAAGCGGGAGGCGGTCGAGACGGCGCACCAGGTCGGCGAGGGGGCACGAAAGGACGGCGTCGAGACGTGACGAGGGCACGGCACCGAGCCAGGCGGCCGGAAGGGATGCGCGACGCGGCGCCACGCATCCCCAGGGCGAGCGCCGGGCGGTTCGGTGGCGGCCTGACCTGGAATGCGGGGCCCGCACGGGTCTGCGACGATCATTAGCATGGTCGTCCGGCTCCGATCACTCGCGACGCGATGGACGGCCGTCGTGCCGGTGGCCGCGGTGGTGCTGCTGGCCCTCACCTGGGGACGCGCTCTGCCCGGCGGGATCGTCGTCCTGGTGACGGTGATCCTCGCGGGCTCCGTCCTGGCCGCGGTCCACCACGCCGAAGTGGTCGCTCACCGGGTCGGTGAGCCCTTCGGGTCACTCGTCCTTGCCATCGCGGTCACGGTCATCGAGGTCGCGCTGATCGTCACCCTCATGGCCGACGGCGGCGCCAAGAGCGCGACCCTGGCCCGTGACACGGTCTTCGCGGCCGTGATGATCACCTGCAACGGCGTGGTCGGCGCGAGCCTCCTGGTGGCCTCGCTGCGCCACCGGATCGCGGTCTTCAACCCCGAGGGGACCGGGGCGGCGCTCGCCACCGTCGCGACCCTGGCCACCCTCAGCCTGGTTCTGCCGACGTTCACCACGAGCAAGCCCGGTCCGCAGTTCTCCTCGTTCCAGCTCATCTTCGCCGCGCTCTCCTCACTGATCCTGTACGGGCTGTTCGTGGCGACCCAGACGGTGCGCCACCGGGACTACTTCCTCCCGATCACCCGTCAGGGAGAGGTGATCCGGGCGGACGACCACGCCGGCGTGCCCTCCGCCCGTGCCGCCACCCTCAGCCTGGGTCTGCTCACGCTGGCCCTCATCGGTGTCGTCGGACTCGCCAAGGGCGTCTCGCCCGCCATCGAGTCCGGCGTGGCGGCGGCGGGCATGCCGCAGTCCGTCGTCGGAGTGGTGATCGCACTGCTGGTGCTGCTGCCGGAGACCATCGCCGCCCTGCGGTCGGCACGCCGCGACCGGGTCCAGACGAGTCTGAACCTGGCTCTCGGCTCGGCTATGGCCAGTATCGGCCTGACCATTCCCGCCGTCGCCCTCGCGTCCGTGTGGCTGTCCGGACCGCTCCTCCTCGGCCTCGGTCCGCTGCATATGGTGCTGCTCGCCCTGACGGTGGTGGTGAGTTCGCTGACCGTGGTGCCCGGGCGTGCCACCCCGCTCCAGGGCGGTGTGCACCTCGTGCTGTTCGGGGCGTATCTGGAGCTGGCGGTAAGCCCGTAGACAGCCCGGCGCCCACGACCGGCGGACAGGCCGGCGCGCGGGCGCCGATGGGCTCTCGGCCGCTCAGCCGGGTGCGGGTTCCGTCACCGGGACGGCCCCGGGAGCGGTCTCCGGCAGCAGCGCGAAGCACCCCAGGCTGACCAGGGCCACCGCCGTCAGATAGGCGCCGACCCCCCAGGGCACCCGGCCCCCGTAACCGGCCAGCGTCGTGGCCACGATCGGGGTGAGGGCTCCGCCGAGCACCCCTCCGAGGTTGTAGCCCACGGCCGCGCCCGTGCACCGCACCCGGGGCTCGTACAACTCCGGCAGATACGCGGCGGTTACGGCGAACATCGTGATGAAGGCGAGCATCGCTCCCAGGAACCCCAGGAACATCAGCACAGGCTCACCCGTGGCCAGCAGCGCGACCATCGGGAACATCCACAGGGCGACACCGGCGCACCCCGTGAGGCACAGCGATCGCTGCCCGTAGCGGTCTCCCAGGAGGGCCGCGAGAGGCGTCAGAGCGCCCTGCACCAGGACGGTGGCCATGACGCACGTCAGCATGACCGGACGGCTCACGCCGAGCCGCTCCGTCGCGTACGCCAGGGACCAGGTCGTCACGGAGTAGAAGACCGCGTACCCGACCGCCAGCGCACCGGCCGTGAGCAGTACCAGCCTCCAGTGGACACGCACGACCTCGGCGAGCGGCACGCGCGCGTGGTCGTCGATCTCCAGGAAGAGCGGACTCTCCGTCACGGAGGAGCGCAGCCACAGACCTGCTGTCGCCAGCAGCCCCGCGGCCCAGAACGGGATGCGCCATCCCCAGGAGGCGAACTGCGCGTCCGACAACGTCGCCGACAGCCCGAGCACCATGCCATTGGCCAGCACAAACCCCAGTGAGGGGCCCATCTGCGGAAAGCTCGACCACAGGGCGCGCCGCCCGGGTGGCGCGTGTTCCAGGGTCAGCAGCACCGCACCGCCCCACTCCCCGCCGAGCCCGAGCCCCTGAAGAAAGCGCAGCACCAGAAGGAGCAGGGGCGCGGCCATGCCGATCGTGCCGTACGTCGGCAGGCAGCCGACCGCAACCGTGGCGGCGCCGGTCAGTACCAGGGAGGCGATGAGGACCGGCCGTCTTCCGCGCCGGTCCCCGAGGTGCCCGAACAGCACCGAGCCGAGCGGACGGGCCAGAAAACCCACCCCGAAGGTGCCGAAGGCCGCCAGCGTGCCCCCGAGCGGCGAGAAGGTCGGAAAGAACAGAGGCCCCAGAACCAGGGCGGCGGCGGTGCCGTAGACGAAGAAGTCGTAGAACTCGATGGCGGTTCCCGCCAGTGAGGCGGCCGCGAGCCGCAGCAGGGACGGCGCCCTTACATTGCGTACATGGTGCATGCTGCCTCAATTACCCACCGTGATCTGCGGCTACGGGGGCGCATGGGGGCTCGGTGCACCCCGTGACGGGAGAGGGCGTACGCCCGGGGCCGTAGGGGGACCAGTACGCCACGGTGATGCGCCGGGCGATCGTGATAGACCGGGGGCTGAGCAACGGTCCTGCATGGGCCGGCAGATCCGAACGGACCGGAGGAACCGTGCCCCGTACCCTCGCCAACGCCCCGATCATGGTCCTCAACGGCCCCAACCTGAACCTCCTCGGACAGCGTCAGCCGGAGATCTACGGCTCCGACACGCTCGCGGACGTCGAGGCGCTGTGTGTGAAGACGGCGGCCGCCCACGGGGGCACGGTGGACTTCCGACAGTCCAACCATGAGGGCGAGCTGGTGGACTGGATCCAGGAAGCGCGGCTGAACCACGCGGGGATCGTGATCAATCCTGCCGCCTATTCGCACACCTCCGTCGCGATCCTGGATGCGCTCAACGCCTGTGACGGACTGCCGGTCGTGGAGGTCCACATCTCCAACATCCACCAGCGCGAGCAGTTCCGGCACCACTCGTACGTCTCCCTGCGCGCCGACGGCGTCATCGCCGGGTGCGGTGTGCAGGGATACGCCTTCGCGGTGGAGCGGGTCGCGACGCTCGCGGGGGCGCGACGCAGGCAGGCGTGACGCCCCGTCACCGGGTCTGAGCGGAGAGGTTCAGTCCGGTTGTCAGTGGCGGGTGCCACGCTCAACTCATGAACTTCTTCGACGGATCGACCGCGCCGGAACCCCCGGGCCGCCCGCGGTCCCGGAGTGTGCAGGGCTTCCTCCTCGCCACGGGGCCGGGGGAGATCATCACCACCGTCGTCGGCCCCGCCGGGGGAGCTGACGACGGGCCGACCGATCCGCCGCGTCCCGATCCCGACCGCGACGACTGGGAGGGGATCACCCACCACGGCCGACAGGACATCGGCGTCGTCGGAGCACGGCTGGCCCGGGGCGCCGATCCCGTCGCACCGCTCGGATCCTGGAGCGGCGAGACCCCGCTGCACCTCGCCGCGCGGCACGGCTCGCCCGAGGTCGCCGCGGAGTTTCTGCCTCGAGTCGAGGACGTGGACACCCTCGCGGACGACGGCCGGACACCCCTGTGGGACGCGGTCTGCCACGGCGCGCGGGAGGCCGTGGAACTGCTGCTCGCCGAAGGCGCGGACGCCTGGAGCCCGCGTCTGGGCGGACGCTCTCCCGGCAGACTGGCGCTCACCACCGCACTCGCCCCGCTCTTCGCGGGACTGCCCAACGCGGTGCCGCTCACCGCCGAGGAGCGCACGGCCCAGGAGGACGCCGACCGCAGAGCCGCCGTCTTCCACGACGAGGCAGCCCGTTGCTGCCTTGAGGCCGGGCGGTGAGGCCGTACGCCCGGCCTCCGGGGCCTTCGGGCACCCGTGCCTCAGAGCCGCCCCGCCTCCACGATCCGGTGCAGAAAGCGCAGGGTGCGTTCCTGCCGGGGATCGCCGAAGACCTGCTCGGCCGTGCCGCGTTCCAGGACCACGCCGCCGTCCAGGAAGCAGACCTGGTCCGCGACCTCACGGGCGAAGCCCATCTCATGGGTGGCCAGCATCATGGTCATGCCCTCGTCCTTCAGGTCCCGGACGACGGCGAGGACCTCGCCGACGAGTTCCGGGTCGAGGGCGGCGGTGATCTCGTCCAGGAGCAGCAGCCGGGGGCGTACGGCCAACGCGCGTGCGATCGCCACGCGTTGCTGCTGGCCGCCGCTCAGCCGGTCCGGATACTCGCCCGCCCTGGTCCCGAGCCCGAGGCGCTCCAGCAACCCATGGGCGTGCTCCTCGGCGGTGGCACGGTCCACGCCGTGCACCCGGCGCGGGGCGAGGGTGATGTTCTCCAGGACGGTCATGTGCGGGAAGAGGTTGTAGGCCTGGAAGACCACGCCGATCCGGCGGCGCACGGCGTCCTGGTCGACGCGCGGGTCGGTGATCTCCTCGTCGTCCAGCCAGATGGCCCCGTCGTCGATGTCCTCGAGGAGGTTCGCGCAGCGCAGCAGTGTCGACTTGCCGGAGCCTGAGGCGCCGATCAGCGCCGTCACCGAGTGCGGTGCGACCTCCAGATCGACGTCCCGCAGGACGACCGAACCGCCGAAGGTCTTGCGCACCGACTCCATACGCAGCACCGGGGAGTCGGGCAGTCCCGGGCCCTTGGCGGCGCCGTCCGAGGGGAGGATGTCGTTCACAGGTTCCCTCCCTGCGCCCGCTGCCGGTCCATCCGGGCGGTCACCCAGTCCGCGAAGCGGGTCATGGGAATGGTCAGCGCCACGAAGACGAGCCCCGCGACGATGTACGGCGTGTAGTTGAGACTGCGGCCCACGATGATGTCCGCGGCCCGCACCGCATCCACCGCACCGCCGATCGAGACGAGCCCGGTGTCCTTCTGCAACGACACCAGGTCGTTGAGCAGGGGCGGCACCTGACGCCGTACGGCCTGCGGGAGCACGACGTAGCGCAGCGCCTGACGGTTGGTGAGCCCGAGGGAGCGGGCCGCGGCGCGCTGCGAGGGATGGACCGACTCGATACCGGCGCGGAACACCTCGGCGACATACGCGGAATACGTCAGGGTGAGCGCCGTGCCGCCGAGGAGGACCGGGTCGACGGTCACGCCCTGCAGACGCAGCGCGGGCACGCCCAGCACCACGATCATGAGGTTGACGATCAGGGGCAGTCCGCGGAAGAAGTCCGTGTAGGTGGCGGCCAGCACGCGCAGCGGGAAGAACACCGGCCCGCGCAGGGTGCGGGCGACCGCGATCAGCATGCCGAGGACCAGGACGGCGGCCCCGCACACCAGCAGCAGACGGACGTTGAGCCACAGACCGTCGAGGACCTTCGGGAGGGCCTCGCGCGCGTAACGCGCGCTGAAGAACGTCTCCTTGGTACGCGGCCAGCCCGGCGCGTTGACGACGATCAGGTAGAGGACGGCACCGGTGACCAGGGTCGACACGGCGGCGACGGCGGTGGCGCGGCGGGCGCGGACACGCTTGTACCGCTCGCGCTCGATCCGCCGCGGGGAGGGGGCGTATGCGTCGTCCCCGCCGGCCCTGCCCGCCGCGTCGTCCGCGACCGCCCTGCCGTGTTCGCCGGATCCGTCCCCGGACTCCTCCTCGGTGACGGTCACTTGAGCACCGGGGCGTCGACGGCGTCGGACAGCCACTGCTTCTCGAGCCTCGCCAGGGTGCCGTCCTTGCGCAAGGCGTCCACGGCGGAGGTCACGCACGGGGTGAGCGCACTGCCCTTGTCCAGAACGAGCCCGAACTGCTCCGGGGCACCGCCCTGGTTCTCGAACTGACCGACGATCCGCGCGTCGGTCACCTCGGCCGCGGTGATGTAGAAGGCGGTCGGCAGGTCGGTGACGACGGCGTCGACCTGACCGTTCTTCAGGGCGGACTTGGCCTGGTCGTTCTTGGCGTACGCGGCCGGCTGCCGGGTCGGCTTCACCACGTCGGTGATGTAGTCGAGGCTGGTGGTGCCGACCTGGGCGCCCAGCCTGAGACCCCTCAGATCCGCGATGCTCTTCGCCTGCGCGGCCTTGGACCCCTTCAGGGCGATGACGGCCTGGCGGACGTCGTAGTAGCCGGAGGAGAAGTCCACGGCCTTCTTGCGTTCGGTGCTGATCGAGACTTGGTTGATGTCGAAGTCGAAGGTCTTCTCACCGGGCGCGAAGGCCTTGTTGAAGGGGACGGACTGCCAGACCACGGCGCTCTTGCCGTAGCCGAGCTGCCCCGCCACCGCGTAGGCCACCGCCGACTCGAAGCCCTTGCCGTTGGACGGTTTGTCGTCCTTGAACCAGGGTTCGTAGGCGGGCTCGTCGGTTGCGATGGTCAGCTTTCCCGAGGTCTTCGTGGCCAACTTGCCCTGCGCACAGGTGCCTGCGGCCGTCCCGGAAGCCGTGGCGGAAGCGTTGCCCTCCGGCTGCGGGGCGCACCCCACGGCGAGGGCGAGCAGAGCGACGGTGGCGCCGGACGCGGCGCGGCGCAGAGCGCGTTGGACACGTTGCATGGCGGGAGAGTGACAGCGCCGCACACTGTTTGTCGAGGTCACGTGGGCAACTGTCCGTATGGTGGGAACGGGTGTTGCAACTTTGTGAACGCTCCGGCGGTGGGCGCGCGCCGGGGCCGCCGGCCGAGGGCGGGAGACGAGGGACCGGCGGCCCGTTGCCGCGCAGGAGCCGTCTTCCTGAGCGGGGCTGCCTCCAGTTGACCGCGCCGACGTGTGTGCCGGGAGCGCGCGTGGGGGACCGGCGTGTGCGAACGGTTCACACGGGGCGCGTGCGCCCGGCCTTGTGCGCCGGGCGCGTTGCGAGGACGGCGCTCACCACCCCCGCGCGTGCCACTCCGGCAGGTGCGGACGCTCGTCGCCCAGCGTGGTGTCGTTGCCGTGCCCGGGGTAGACCCAGGTCTCGTCGGGAAGCACGTCGAAGATCTTCGTCTCGACGTCGTGGATCAGGCTGGCGAAGGCCTTCGGGTCCTTGTGTGTGTTGCCCACGCCGCCCGGGAAGAGGCAGTCCCCGGTGAACACATGGGGGTGTCCGTGCGGGTCGTCGTAGACGAGGGCGATCGAGCCCGGTGTGTGGCCCACAAGGTGGCGCGCGGTCAGTTCCACGTGTCCCACCCGGATCGTGTCGCCGTCGGCGACCGGCACGTTCGTCGGCACGGGGATGCCCTCGGCGTCGTCCCGGCCCGCGTACGTCCGCGCGCCCGTGGCCGCCACGACCTCGGCGAGCGCCTGCCAGTGGTCCCCGTGCCGGTGCGTGGTGACGACGGACGCGATGCCGTCGTCACCGATCATGCCGAGGAGCGCCCTGGCGTCGTTGGCCGCGTCGATCAGCAGTTGCTCGTCCGTGGCCCGGCAGCGCAGCAGATAGGCGTTGTTGTCCATCGGGCCGACCGCGATCTTGGTGATCATCAGGTCCTTGAGCTCGTGCACATCCGCCGGGCCGCCGACCGTCACCTGTCCGCTGTACGTCATGGCGGCAGCCTATAGCGGTGACGGGGCCGAAGGAGGCGTCGGCCTACAACGGCGGGAGCGTCGGCAGCGGCCCGCCCTCGACGTGCAGCGGGGAACCGTCGTGACGGCCCGCGAGCCACCCGAGCAGCACCGGCGCGGGTCCGTGCACCGTGACCTCGGGCTCCGCCGCCTCCCGGCCCGTGCGCCACGCGCGCGTGCCGTCCGTGACGCGGGTGTGCGGCACCTCTGTGAGCCCGGTGAACCGTTCGGTGAGGAAGACGATCTCGCGCTCGACGAACTCCGCCGACAGGTCCTGAAGCTCGTAGCCGATCCCGAGGTCCACATGGTGCAGCTCGACCTCGACCCACCGCCGGAACGGCACCCGGGCCGCCGCGTCGGTGACGCCGTTGCGCAGCTCCACCGTGCGGGACCAGTCCGCCGGCGCGTCCCCGGTCCTCTGGAACCGGGCCCCGCTCGCGCGCAGGTCGGCGAGCTGGGCGTCCAGGGGGCGCGGGGCGTCCCGCTCGATGTCGGCGTCCCGTACCTCGGCGGAGGCGTACATCGGACGTCCCTCCAGCACGTTCACGAGGGCGTCGGCATTGCGGGAGACATGGGCGAGGACATGGCCCCGAGTCCAGCCGGGCAGCCGTGACGACTCGGCCACCGCCGCGTTGTCCAGTTTGCCGACTGCGGTGAGAAGTCGCTCGGTAGCGTCACGTACAGACGCCAGGTCGCGCGCGTGATCCATCATGGGCCCGACCCTAGTCCGCCCACTCCTTCGGGTGAAGGAGGTGGACTCCGGCCGCAAATCGAATGCACGTGCTATATGGTCGAGTGCGGCGTCGGGCATGCTGGATGGCCGGGGATTGTTATGAACCCAGGAATCCGACCGGCGTTGTCAGTGGCTCCCCCTAGTCTGAGAAAGCACGGGGGCCCCGGCTCCTGTCGCTTCTCTCAAGAAAGGTGCGGACCGGCGTGGCCGACCGTCTCATCGTCCGTGGCGCGCGCGAGCACAATCTGAAGAATGTCTCGCTCGACCTGCCGCGCGACTCGCTCATCGTCTTCACGGGCCTGTCGGGGTCGGGCAAGTCCTCGCTGGCCTTCGACACGATCTTCGCCGAGGGGCAGCGGCGCTACGTGGAGTCGCTGTCCTCGTACGCCCGGCAGTTCCTCGGCCAGATGGACAAGCCGGACGTCGACTTCATCGAGGGCCTCTCGCCGGCGGTGTCGATCGACCAGAAGTCGACCTCGCGCAACCCGCGCTCCACGGTCGGCACGATCACCGAGGTCTACGACTACCTGCGGCTGCTGTTCGCGCGCATCGGCAAGCCGCACTGCCCGGAGTGCCGCCGCCCGATCTCCCGCCAGTCGCCGCAGGCCATCGTCGACAGGGTCCTGGAGCTGCCGGAGGGCAGCCGCTTCCAGGTGCTGTCGCCGCTGGTGCGCGAGCGCAAGGGAGAGTTCGTCGATCTGTTCGCCGACCTCCAGACCAAGGGTTACAGCCGTGCCCGGGTGGACGGCGAGACGGTCCAGCTGACGAATCCGCCCACGCTGAAGAAGCAGGAGAAGCATACGATCGAGGTGGTCGTCGACCGCCTCACGGTCAAGGACTCCGCCAAGCGCCGTCTCACCGACTCCGTGGAGACCGCGCTCGGACTGTCCGGCGGCATGGTCGTGCTCGACTTCGTCGACCTCCCCGAGGACGACCCCGAGCGCGAGCGCATGTACTCGGAGCACCTGTACTGCCCGTACGACGACCTGTCCTTCGAGGAGCTGGAGCCCCGCTCCTTCTCCTTCAACTCGCCCTTCGGCGCCTGTCCCGAGTGCTCCGGCATCGGCACGCGGATGGAGGTCGACCCCGAGCTGATCGTCCCGGACGAGGAGAAGACCCTCGACGAGGGCGCCATCCACCCCTGGTCGCACGGGCACACCAAGGACTACTTCGGCCGTCTCATCGGCGCCCTCGCGGACGCCCTCGGCTTCCGGACCGACATCCCCTTCGCGGGCCTGCCGCAGCGCGCCAAGAAGGCGCTGCTCTACGGCCACAAGACGCAGATCGAGGTCCGCTACCGCAACCGGTACGGCCGCGAGCGCGTGTACACGACGCCGTTCGAAGGCGCCGTCCCCTTTGTGAAGCGCCGCCACAGCGAGGCCGAGAGCGACGCCAGCCGGGAGCGCTTCGAGGGCTATATGCGCGAGGTGCCCTGCCCCACCTGTGAGGGCACCCGGCTCAAGCCGATCGTCCTCGCGGTCACGATCATGGACAGGTCGATCGCCGAGATCTCCGCGATGTCGATCAGCGACTGCGCGGACTTCCTGGGCAAGCTCAGGCTCGACGCCCGTGACAAGAAGATCGCCGAGCGGGTCCTCAAGGAGGTCAACGAACGGCTGCGGTTCCTGGTCGACGTCGGCCTGGACTATCTGTCGCTGAACCGCGCGGCCGGCACCCTCTCCGGCGGCGAGGCCCAGCGCATCCGCCTGGCCACCCAGATCGGCTCCGGACTCGTCGGCGTCCTGTACGTCCTCGACGAGCCCTCCATCGGCCTGCACCAGCGCGATAACCACCGGCTGATCGAGACCCTGGTCCGTCTCCGCGACATGGGCAACACGCTCATCGTCGTCGAGCACGACGAGGACACCATCAAGGTCGCCGACTGGGTCGTCGACATCGGCCCCGGCGCGGGCGAGCACGGCGGCAACGTCGTGCACAGCGGCTCCCTGAAGGAGCTGCTCGCCAACGACGAGTCGCAGACCGGACAGTACCTCTCGGGCAAGAAGTCGATCCCGCTGCCCGACATCCGACGCCCGCGCGACCCGTCCCGGCAGCTCACGGTGCACGGCGCCCGGGAGAACAACCTCCAGGACATCGACGTGTCCTTCCCGCTGGGCGTGTTCACGGCCGTCACCGGTGTGTCCGGCTCCGGAAAGTCGACGCTGGTCAACGACATCCTCTACACCCACCTCGCCCGTGAGCTGAACGGCGCGAGGAACGTTCCCGGGCGGCACACGCGCGTGGACGGCGACGACCTCGTCGACAAGGTCGTACATGTCGACCAGTCGCCCATCGGCCGCACCCCGCGGTCCAATCCGGCGACGTACACCGGCGTCTTCGACCACATCCGCAAGCTGTTCGCCGAGACCACGGAGGCGAAGGTCCGCGGTTACCAGCCGGGCCGCTTCTCCTTCAACGTCAAGGGCGGCCGCTGCGAGAACTGCGCGGGCGACGGCACCATCAAGATCGAGATGAACTTCCTCCCGGACGTCTACGTCCCGTGCGAGGTCTGCCACGGCGCCCGTTACAACCGGGAGACCCTGGAGGTCCACTACAAGGGCAAGTCCATCGCCGAGGTCCTGAACATGCCGATCGAGGAGGCCATGCACTTCTTCGAGGCGGTGCCGGCGATCTCCCGCCATCTGAAGACGCTGCACGACGTCGGTCTCGGCTACGTCCGCCTCGGCCAGTCCGCGACCACCCTGTCCGGTGGTGAGGCCCAGCGTGTGAAGCTCGCCAGCGAGCTGCAGAAGCGGTCCACCGGACGCACGGTCTATGTGCTGGACGAGCCGACCACCGGTCTGCACTTCGAGGACATCAGCAAGCTGCTCACGGTGCTCGGCGGACTGGTCGACAAGGGCAACACGGTCATCGTCATCGAGCACAACCTCGACGTCATCAAGACCGCCGACTGGATCGTCGACATGGGTCCCGAGGGCGGTGCGGGCGGCGGTCTCGTGGTCGCCGAGGGCACGCCCGAAGAGGTCGCGGGGGAGTCGGCCAGCCACACCGGCAAGTTCCTGCGCGAGGTCCTCGGCGCGGACCGCGTCAGCGACGCGGCCTCGGTGAAGGCGCCGCGCAAGGCGACGGCGGCCAAGGCGGTCGCGGCCACGTCGACGGCCAGGAAGACGGCGACGGCCCGGACGGTGAAGAAGACCGCGCCGGCCAAGACTGTGAAGACCGTCAACAACACGGCGGCCAAGAAGGCCGTCGGCGCCACGAAGAAGGCGGCACCCGCGAAGAAGACCACGCGGGCACGCAAGGCCTGAACCCCGTAGGAAACCCGGCGCCCCGCGGAACTCCCCGCGGGGCGCCGCGCGTTGGACGTGCGCGCTACGGGGCGGTCAGCTCGGACGCGTACGGCGGTTCCGCGCCGGCCCGCGAGCAGGTGACCGCCGCGGCACGGGCTGCGAAGCGCAGCAGCTCACGCCAGTCGTCGGCGTCCAGGGCGGCCGCCGCCTCCGGGGAAAGGGCGTCGCGCGCGGCCAAGCCGTGCAGCAGCGCCGCGTTCACCGTGTCACCGGCACCGATGGTGTCCACGACCTCGACCGGCACCCCTGGCACCGAATGCTCCGCTCCGTCGCGGGTGAAGGCCGTCATCCCGTCGCCCCCGTGGGTGATCACCACCGCGGACGGCCCGGAGGCCAGCCATTCCCGCGGGGTGCCGCCCAGCCACTGAGCGTCCTCGGCGGAGAGCTTGAGCAGGGACACCGACGGCAGCCAGCTCTTGAAGCGGGCCCGGTAGGCGTCGGGGTCCGGGATCAGGCCCGCGCGGATGTTCGGGTCGAGAGCGGTGAAGACGCCCTGGGCGGCGGCGCGGCGCATCAGCTCCTCGTAGGCGCTCGCCCCCGGTTCCAGAACCAGGGAACAGGTGCCGAACGAGACCGCCCGCGTGTCGTGCGGCAGGCGTTCCGGTGCCGTGAACAGCCGGTCGGCACTGCCGTCGACGTAGAAGGAGTACGCGGCCGAGCCGTGGTCGTCGATCGTGGCGACGGCCAGGGTGGTCGGCTCCGGGCCCCGCCGCACCGCCGACACGTCCACGCCCGCCGCGCGCAGCCCGTCGAGCAGGGCCTCTCCGAAGGAGTCGGAGGACAGACGGGAGCAGAAGGCTGCCGGGGAGCCGAGCCGGCCGAGGGCCACGGCGGTGTTGTAGGGGCCGCCGCCGAGCGCCGGCCGCAGCGGTGCGAGGGCGCCCGCATGCTGCGGGACCAGGTCGATCAGGGCCTCACCGGCGACGACGATCACGAGACGGTTCCCTTCGCGGAATGGGTGTCGGGGCATCCGCACGAGGTGCGGTGTACGAAGGCGCAGGGGAGCCGCACGGTGCGGGAGGGGCGGTCCGGCGCGTCGAGACGCTCCAGCAGAAGCCGTACGGCCTCCGCGCCGATCTCTGTGCTGGGCTGGGCGACGGCGGTGAGCCGGGGCGAGAACAGATCGGCCCAGGCGAAGTCGTCGAAACAGACGAGCGCCAGGTCGTCCGGTACGGACAGTCCGTGATCCCGCAGCGCCCGCAGCGCTCCGATGGTCATCGCGTTGTTGGCGGTGACCAGGGCCGTGGGCGGTGCGGCGAGCGACAGCAGGGCGGCCGTGGCGCGCTGAGCGCCCTCCGCCGCGGAGTCGCCATGAACGATCAGCCGCTCGTCGTGGGGGAGTGCGGCGGCCGCGAGTCCGTGCCGGTACCCGTTGATCCGCTCGGTCGTGGTGCTGAAGCCGGGCAGACCCGCGACCAGGCCGATCCGCCGGTGGCCGAGTCCGGCGAGATGGGTGACCAGGCGGGCCATGGGGGCGGCGTTCTCGGCGCAGATCTGGTCGAAGCGGAAGGGGCCGTGGGTGTCCTCGTCCCCTGTGGGGATGCCCGCGGTGTCCTCCTGCGCAGGCGCAGGCGCAGGAGCAGGGGCAGGAGAGACCAGGCGGTCGAGGAACACCGTCGGGACGCGGTGGCGTGCGAGAAGGGCGAGGACGCCGCGCGGGTCCGCGGAGGGGGCGACGATCACACCGTCGACCCGGCGCTCGTGCAGGAGCCGGACGACATCGCGCTCGTGCTCCGGGTCGTCGTGCGGATCGGCGATGAGCAGACCGTAGCCGTGCTCCCGGGCGCGGGCCTCGACACCCTGGAGGATCTCCGTGAAGTACGGGTTGCTGATGGCCGACACCGCGAGCCCGATGGACCGGGTACGGGAGGTCACCAGGGAGCGGGCGAGCGTGTTCGGGGTGTAGCCCAGCTCGTCGATGGCGTCCAGCACCGCCTGGCGGGTGTGGGGCAGAACCGGGCGGGTGTCGTTCAGAACGTGGGAGACGGTCGCGACGGACACACCCGCGCTCCGTGCGACATCGGCCATCGTTGCCAACGTGTCCCCCTTCTCAGGCCGTCAGGGCGGGAACGTATCCCATTCGGCGGCCCGACGTAAACGCTTACGCGAGCGTTTGACTCGGCACTCGGCACTCGGCACTCGGCGCCGAGCCCGCCGCCCCGGTCGTGGGTGGAATGTCCGCCACCGGTATCGTCGGCCCGTCACCCGTCCGGTGTGCAGCGCCCCCTGACCAGTGGAGATCTCATGGCCGCCCGTCCCTCCGCGAGCCGTCGTACCGTCCTGCGCGGGGCGGCGCTCACCCCGGTCGCCGGGCTGGGACTCGCGGCCTGTTCGCCCGGCGGTGACTCCGGCGCGACGCCGGCCACGCCCACCGCCCCGGTCGCGCTCGGACCCGAGAGCGAGGTCCCCGTGGGAGGCGCGAAGCTGTACCGGGACGAGAACGTCGTCGTGAGCCGCGCCGCGAACGGCTCTTTGAAGGCGTACAGCACCATCTGCACGCACGCGGGATGCGCCATCAACAAGCTGGCGGGCACGACGCTGGTCTGTCCCTGCCACGGAAGCCGGTTCGACGCCGTCACGGGCAAGGTGGTGCAGGACCCGGCCACCGAGCCGCTGCACGAGCTGTCCGTCGAGGTGAAGAACGGCCGGATCGTGGCAGGCCCGACGGCCTGACCAGCGGACGGGCCCGCCCCCGACCGAGGTCACGACGCGCCCGCCCGCTCGCCCAAGGTCCGCCCCTGGCCGGCCGAAGGGCCAGCGCGCCTGCCCGGCCGACGGTCCAGCGCGCCTGCGCGGCCGAGGGGCCAGCGCCCCCGCCCGCCCGACGGTCCAGCAGGCTCACCGGGCCCGAGGGCTCAGCGGCTTCGTATCATTCCCAGTCCCACCCGATCCCCACCATCCCCGACCGCACCCTCGGCTCCACCAGGTGCACCGAGCGGTGGCTGCCGCTCAGCCGCAGCTCCTGGCGGCCGCTGCGGGGGGCGGCGGGGTTGTGCTGGCTGAACCGGTGACAGCGCACCGGCAGCGCCTCCTCGTCGAAGCGCACCTGAAGTGCGTACTGCCCGCCCGCCAGGCCGAACCCGCGGACGTATTCACAGGACGCGCCGGCGGTGCCGTCCTCGAAGGCGTAGCGGAAGAGAAACGTATCGCCAGTGTGCAGCCGGGTGTCGAAGAGCAGTTCGGCGACGAGGATGCCGGTGTCGCGGTGCCAGCGCACCCGGCCGGTGCGGCAGTTCTCCAGCGCGTGCACCGCGATCCGTTCGGGGGCGCACCCCGGGTCGCCGTGGTGGACGGCGAGATAGCGGTCCACACCGTCCGTATGGGCACGCACGATGTGCTGGGACTCCCTGGCGAGCAGCTCGCGGCGCGCGCCGATACGGACGTGGTCCTGATGGCCGATGATGTGCAGTCCGCTGTCGAGCGGCGCCTCCAGCTCGGCGAGGAGCCGCTCCAGTACGTCCGAGGCCTCCACCAGGGAGCGGTAGGACCGGCCCGTGGGACGGTCGGGGCCGGTGGGCTCGGCGGACTCGACGAGCAGCCGGATGAGCGACTCGTCGGGCAGCTGGAGGATCTCCTCCAGGGCCCGTACGGCGCGCAGGGACTCGGGGCGCTGGGGGCGGCGCGCCCCTTGCTGCCAGTAGCTCAGGCTCGTCACCCCGACCCTGACCCCGTACCGCGACAGATGGTGTTGCACGCGCTGCAGTGGCAGTCCGCGGGCGGCGATCGCGGCGCGCAGCGCGACATGGAAGGGGCCGCCGCGCAGGGCTGCCGCCAACTCCGCCGGAACGATCGGAACGACGTCCGCGTGCTGTGTGCCGTGCCGCATACAGGGGGCCTTTCTGTGAAGGTGCGCGGCGGCTGGTCGGACCGCGCGCGGGGTCGTACCGGGCCGCGCCGGAGGCGTGTGAGGTCCGTTCACAAGCGAACCTCTCCGGCGGCGGCCCGAAGTTTTCCCGCATTGAAGCGTGTTGACCAAGCCCCGACAACACCTGAGCCCCGATGGACGGCGGACCATGGCCGAAGGCTGTACCCGCTGCGGTGGAGCGATCACCGACTGCTGTGCGGAGGTGTCGAGAACGGACTGCCGGGGGCTCTGCGCGCGTGTGGCCGACAAGGCCGGCCCCCGCGATCCGGCCGGACGGCGACTCCGCGCCGGCGCGCCGCCTTGAAGAGGGCGACCGGGCGGGCCGGACGGCCTCGCGAGGCCGGGGCGGGATCCCGCCGGTGGTTGTCCACAGGGGCGCCGCGCTGTCGGCCCCCGCCAGTAGGGTGTGAGACATGGCCGACCCCTCCAGCTACCGACCCAAGCCGGGCGAGATCCCGGACTCTCCCGGGGTCTACAGGTTCCGGGACGAGCACCGCCGGGTGATCTACGTCGGAAAGGCGAAGAGCCTGCGCCAGCGCCTGGCGAACTACTTCCAGGACCTGGCGGGCCTCCACCCGCGCACCCGCACCATGGTCACCACGGCCGCGTCCGTGGAGTGGACCGTGGTGTCCACCGAGGTCGAGGCCCTGCAGCTGGAGTACACCTGGATCAAGGAGTTCGACCCCCGGTTCAACGTCAAGTACCGCGACGACAAGAGCTACCCCTACCTCGCGGTGACGATGAACGAGGAGTTCCCGCGCGTGCAGGTGATGCGCGGCCAGAAGCGCAAGGGCGTGCGCTACTTCGGACCGTACTCCCACGCGTGGGCGATCCGCGACACCGTGGACCTGCTGCTGCGCGTGTTCCCCGTGCGTACCTGCTCGGCGGGCGTCTTCAAGAACGCCGCCCGCACCGGCCGCCCCTGTCTGCTCGGCTACATCGGCAAGTGCTCCGCGCCCTGCGTCGGCCGGATCTCGCCCGAGGACCACACCGAACTGGCCGAGGAGTTCTGCGACTTCATGGCCGGCCGTACGGGCGCGTACCTCCGCCGTCTGGAGAAGCAGATGACGGAGGCCGCCGAGGACATGGAGTACGAGCGGGCCGCCCGGCTGCGCGACGACATCGAGGCCCTGAAGAAGGCCATGGAGAAGAACGCGGTCGTGCTCACCGACGCGACCGACGCCGATCTCATCGCGGTCGCCGAGGACGAGCTGGAGGCGGCCGTGCAGATCTTCCATGTGCGCGGCGGGCGCGTGCGCGGTCAGCGGGGCTGGGTCACCGACAAGGTGGAGGACGTCACCACCGGCGCCCTCGTCGAGCACGCCCTCCAGCAGCTCTACGGCGAGGAGACGGGCGACTCCGTGCCCAAGGAGGTCCTCGTCCCCGCGCTGCCCGACCCCATAGAGCCGGTCCAGGACTGGCTCACCGGCCGCCGCGGCTCCAACGTGTCGCTGCGCATCCCCCAGCGCGGCGACAAGAAGGCGCTCATGGAGACCGTGGAGCGCAACGCCCAGCAGGCGCTCGTCCTGCACAAGACCAAGCGTGCCTCCGACCTGACCACCCGCTCCCGCGCCCTGGAGGAGATCGCCGAGGCCCTGGGCCTGGACAGCGCCCCGCTGCGGATCGAGTGCTACGACATCTCGCACCTCCAGGGTGAGGACGTGGTGGCCTCCATGGTCGTCTTCGAGGACGGACTCCAGCGCAAGAGCGAGTACCGCCGCTTCCAGATCAAGGGCTTCGAGGGCCAGGACGACGTCCGCTCCATGCACGAGGTCATCACCCGCCGCTTCAGGCGCTACCTGGCGGAGAAGGAGAAGACCGGGGAGTGGGCGGACGGTGAGATCGCCCTGACCGAGGACGACGGGCGGCCGAGGCGGTTCGCCTACCCGCCGCAGCTCGTGGTGGTCGACGGCGGACAGCCGCAGGTCGCCGCCGCCCGGCGGGCCCTGGACGACCTGGGCATCGACGACATCGCCGTGTGCGGTCTCGCCAAGCGCCTGGAGGAGGTCTGGCTGCCGGACGAGGACGACCCGGTGGTCCTGCCCCGTACCAGCGAGGGTCTGTATCTGCTCCAGCGCGTCCGGGACGAGGCCCATCGCTTCGCGATCACCTATCAGCGCACCAAGCGGGCCAAACGTGTCCGGTCGAGTCCCCTGGACGAGGTGCCGGGGCTCGGCGAGACCCGGAAACAGGCGCTCGTGAAGCATTTCGGCTCGGTGAAAAAGCTGCGATCCGCGACAATCGACCAGATTCAGGAGGTCCCCGGGATCGGCCGCAAGACGGCCGAGACGATCGCCGTGGCCCTCGCCCAGGCGGCTCCGGCCGCACCCGCCGTGAACACGGCGACTGGAGAGATCATGGAAGAGGAAGAATCCGGGACGATGCCGGGTTTCCCCGGGGAGCCCGTGTCCGCGGGTGCCCCGGACGAGCGACGGGGGCAGGAGACATGACCGAGCACGACCAGCGCGCAGAAGAACGCTCAGCCCAGGGCGAGACCGCCCCGAGCGAGGCGAGCGAGGACCGGACGCAGGCGACGGTCCAGGAAAACGGAGCACAGGTGAGTACGGGCAGTGAAACAGCCGGGGCCGCCGACACGGGCATCCCCGAACTGGTGATCATCTCCGGCATGTCCGGCGCCGGCCGTTCGACGGCCGCCAAGTGTCTGGAGGATCTCGGCTGGTTCGTCGTCGACAACCTGCCGCCCGCGCTGATCCCCACCATGGTGGAACTGGGCGCCCGCTCCCAGGGCAACGTCGCCCGGATCGCGGTCGTCGTGGATGTCCGCGGCCGGCGTTTCTTCGACAACCTCCGCGAGTCCCTGGCCGACCTGGAGGCCAAGCACGTCACCCGGCGAATCGTCTTCCTGGAGTCCTCCGACGAGGCCCTGGTCCGCCGCTTCGAGTCGGTTCGCAGGCCGCATCCGCTGCAAGGGGACGGCCGCATCGTCGACGGGATCGCCGCCGAGCGCGAGCTGCTGCGCGAGCTGCGCGGCGACGCCGACCTGGTGATCGACACCTCCAGCCTGAACGTGCACGAGCTGCGCGCCAAGATGGACGCCCAGTTCGCCGGCGACGAGGAGCCCGAGCTGCGGGCCACCGTCATGTCCTTCGGGTTCAAGTACGGCCTGCCGGTCGACGCCGACCTGGTCGCGGACATGCGCTTCCTGCCCAACCCGCACTGGGTCCCGGAGCTGCGCCCCTACACCGGCCTCAACGAGGAGGTCGCCGCGTATGTCTTCAACCAGCCCGGCGCCAAGGAGTTCCTCGACCGGTACGCCGAGTTGCTCCGGCTCATTGCGGCCGGGTACCGGCGTGAGGGCAAGCGCTATGTGACGATCGCCATCGGCTGCACGGGGGGCAAGCACCGTTCCGTCGCCATGTCCGAGAAGCTGGCCGCTCGTCTGGCCTCCGAGGGCGTGGAGACCGTGGTCGTGCACCGGGACATGGGGCGCGAGTGACCGGACGTACTCTGCGGCTGAGCAGGCTGCGCCGAGTGGCGCCCGAGGGACGCGGCGGCCGGGCGCGCCGCCGCGGCACCCAGCCCAAGGTGGTCGCCCTCGGCGGCGGCATGGGCCTGTCCGCCTCGCTCGCCGCTCTGCGCCGGATCACCGGCGACCTCACCGCCGTCGTCACCGTCGCCGACGACGGCGGCTCCAGCGGGCGCCTGCGCGACGAGCTGGGCGTGCTGCCGCCGGGCGACCTGCGCAAGGCGCTGGCCGCCCTGTGCGGCGACGACGACTGGGGCCAGACCTGGGCCCGTGTCATCCAGCACCGCTTCCACTCCCGGGGCGATCTGCACGACCACGCGGTCGGCAATCTGCTGATCGTCGCCCTGTGGGAGCAGCTCGGCGACCATGTGCAGGCCCTCGACCTGGTCGGCAGGCTCCTCGGCGCCCACGGCCGGGTCCTGCCCATGTCCGCCGTCCCCCTGGAACTCGAGGCCCTGGTCAAGGGCCACGACCCGGAGCACCCGGACGAGGTCGGCACCGTACGGGGACAGGCGACCGTCGCGCTCACCCGGGGAGAGGTGCAGTCGGTGCACCTCGTGCCGCCCGACCCGCCGGCCGTCCCGGAGGCCGTCGCCGCGGTCCTGGACGCGGACTGGGTGGTGCTCGGTCCCGGCTCCTGGTTCTCCTCCGTGATCCCGCATCTGCTCGTGCCCGAGCTCCTGGACGCGCTCATGGAGACCAAGGCTCGTCGGGTGCTCTCCTTGAACCTCGCGCCGCAGCCGGGTGAGACCGAAGGGTTCTCCCCGCAGCGTCATTTGGAGGTTTTGGGACGACACGCCCCTAAACTCGCCCTGGACGTGGTGCTGGCCGACCAGGCCGCGGTGCCCGACCGCGCCTCGTTGACCGAGGCCGCCAAGCGGTTCGGCGCAGCGGTCGAGCTGGCGCCGGTCGCTCGTACCGACGGAACCCCGCGGCACGACCCGGAGCTGCTGGCCGCCGCGTACGACCGTATTTTTCGGATGCATGGAAGGATCGGCCCATGGCGATGACGGCAGCGGTGAAGGACGAGATCTCCCGGCTTCCCGTCACCCGGACCTGCTGCAGAAAAGCGGAGGTCTCGGCGATCCTGCGGTTCGCGGGAGGACTGCACCTGGTCAGCGGACGCATCGTGATCGAGGCGGAGCTGGACACGGCGATGGCGGCCCGGCGTCTCAAGCGGGACATCCTGGAGATCTTCGGCCACAGTTCCGAACTGATCGTGATGGCACCCGGCGGCCTGCGCCGCGGTTCCCGCTACGTGGTGCGCGTGGTGGGCGGCGGCGACCAGCTGGCCCGGCAGACCGGCCTGGTGGACGGCCGCGGCCGCCCGATCCGCGGCCTGCCCCCGCAGGTGGTCTCGGGGGCCACCTGTGACGCCGAGGCGGCCTGGCGCGGCGCGTTCCTGGCGCACGGCTCGCTGACGGAGCCCGGCCGCTCGTCGTCCCTGGAGGTGACCTGCCCCGGCCCGGAGGCCGCTCTCGCACTGGTCGGCGCCGCCCGTCGGCTGTCGATCGCCGCCAAGGCCCGGGAGGTACGGGGTGTGGACCGCGTCGTCGTCCGGGACGGTGACGCGATCGGTGCGCTGTTGACCCGGCTCGGCGCGCACGAGTCCGTGCTGGCCTGGGAGGAGCGGCGGATGCGCCGCGAAGTCAGGGCCACGGCGAACCGCCTCGCCAACTTCGACGACGCCAATCTGCGCCGCTCGGCCCGTGCCGCCGTCGCCGCCGGCGCGCGTGTCGCCCGTGCCCTGGAGATCCTCGCCGAGGAGGTTCCCGAGCATCTCGCGGCGGCGGGGCGTCTGCGCATGGAGCACAAGCAGGCCTCCCTGGAGGAGCTGGGCGCCCTTGCCGACCCGCCGCTGACCAAGGACGCGGTCGCGGGGCGTATCCGCCGACTGCTGGCGATGGCCGACAAGCGCGCCGCGGACCTGGGGATCCCGGGGACGGAGTCCAACCTCAGCGAGGAGATGGCGGACAACCTGGCGGGCTGACGTACACGCCCCCGGCAGACCGGTGCCGACGCCCGCTCGGGGCGTCGGCACCGGTCTGTTTATGTGTCCTTGGGGCGCTCTTGACTCGATCATGAATTGTCATGAGCCTGGCACGTGCTCGCCGCCGTGGCGAGCCACTGCTAGGGGGGTCCATGAGACAGAGAGCGAGATCGATCCTCGCCGTCGGCGCACTCCTGCTCGGCGGAGCGGGTCTCGCACCCATAGCCCAGGCGCAGACCGGTACGTCCCCGGCGCCCGACCCGGACGAGGTCGGGGTCTACCGGGCCGACATCACCCGGAAGCAGATACCCCTGCTGCTCCAGGCCGGACAGGACGGCCGTGAACTCGGGCAGCGGACGACCGCGAACGGGCGGAGCGTCGTCGAGGTCTACCTCACCGGCCGGCAGGCCCGAAAGCTCAGGAAGCAGGGCGTGTCGCTCACCGAGCACACCTTGTCCGCCCAGTCGGAGAAGCGGGTCGAGGATGCCTCCCAGGGCGTGTTCCGCCCGTACAGCGGCAAGGGCGGCCTGGGGGAGGAGATCGTCGCGACCGGCCTGGGCCATCCCGGTCTGACGAAGGTCGTCTCCATCGGCAAGACCGTACGCGGGCAGGACATCCTCGCGCTCAAGCTGACGAAGAACGCGAAGACCTCCCGGGACGGCTCCCGGCACTCCGTGCTCTACGTGGCCGGCCAGCACGCGCGTGAGTGGATCACTCCGGAGATGACCCGCCGGCTGATGCACTACTACCTGGACCACTACTCCACCGACCGGCGCATCAAGAAGATCGTCGACTCCACGGAACTGTGGTTCGTGCTCTCGGCCAACCCCGACGGCTACGACTACACCTTCAAGGACCCCGGCACGCGCCTGTGGCGCAAGAACCTGCGGGACGCCAACGGCGACGGCGTCATCGGAGTCGGCGACGGTGTCGACCTCAACCGCAACTTCGCCTACAAGTGGGGCTACGACGACGAGGGTTCGTCCCCCAACCCCACCAGCCAGACCTATCGCGGACCGAGCCCCGCCTCGGAGCCCGAGACCCGTGCGCTGGACGCCTTGGAGAAGCGCATCGGGTTCACCTACGGCATCAACTACCACTCGGCGGCCGAGCTGCTCCTGTACGGAGTGGGCTGGCAGGTGGCCACGCCGACCCCGGACGACGTCCTGTACAAGGCGCTCGCCGGCACCCCGGACAACCCGGCGATTCCCGGCTACCACTCCCAGGTCTCCTCGGAGTTGTACACCACGAACGGCGAGGCGGACGGCCATGCCGCCAACGTCAACGGCATGGCGATGTTCACCCCCGAGATGTCGACCTGCCAGACCGCCTCGAACGCCGATCCGGACGACGCCTGGAACGCGGCCGACTGCGCGTCGGTCTTCAACTTCCCCGACGACGAGAAGCTGATCCAGCAGGAGTTCGAGAAGAACGTCCCGTTCGCGCTCTCCGTCGCCGAGACCGCCTCCCACCCCGACCGGCCCTCCTCGTCGGTCGGCATCGACGCGCCGGACTTCACCCCGGCCCCGTTCCCCACGTCCTACGCGCGCGGCGCGGAGCAGGAGGTCTCCGTCGTCGTCCGCAAGTCGGTGCGCGACAAGGAACTGAAGTACCGCGTGAACGGCGGCCGTACACGGGACATGGCACTCCGGCCCTGGAAGGGCGGCGAGACGTACGGCGGCGAGGACAACCTCTACTTCGACGAGTACCGGGCCGAGGTGAAGGACGGCGGCCGGGGCGACCGGGTCGAGGTGTGGTTCACCGGCGAGACCGCGAGCGGCAGGAAGACATCCAGCCCGCACTTCACCTACACCGTGGCCGACCGGCCGAAGGCGGACGTCCTCGTGGTCGCCGAGGAGGGCGCGAAGGCCACTCGGGCGCGGACCTACGTCGGCGCCCTGAGGGCGAGCGGCCGCACGGCGCTCGTCTGGGACGTCGCCACCCAAGGCGCCCCCGACGCGCTCGGCGTGCTGGGCCACTTCGGGACGGTCGTCCACTACACGGGCGCGGGCATCCCGGGCAACGCCACCCAGCTCCAGCTGCGTGCCTTCCTCAACGAGGGCGGCAGGCTGATCGAGGCGGGCGAGCAGGCGGGTGGCGCCGTCGACCTCGGCGACGGCACTCTCTCGGACGACTTCAGCCAGTACTACCTGGGCGCCTACTCGCGCACCTCGACCCCGGGGGCCACCGGATTCACCGGCTCCGGCGCGCTCGACGGATTCACGGGGACGCTCGGCGAAGCGCCCGGCAACCCCCTGGACAGGGCGGGCACCTACGGCATCACCTCGGACCAGCTGCCCGCCGGGACCTACCCCCAGTTCGCGAGCGCCGGGGCGGGCCAGTTCGCCGGCACCGTCAACCCGTACGGGCCCTACGCCGGCTCGTCCATGGCGGCGGCCGTCCACACCGACGACGCGTACAAGCGCCTCACCCGCACCCTCGACCTCACGAAGGTGACCGCCGCCGACCGGCCCGCGCTGCGCACCCGGCTGCTGTGGGACACCGAGCCCGGCTACGACCACGCCGTGGCCGAGATCCACACCCTCGGGGCCGACGACTGGACCACGCTGCCGGAGGCCGGGGGCGCCACGAGCGACGCCGTTCCGGCGGACTGCGGGGCCGGGTACCTCGTGGGCGAGCATCCCTGGCTGAAGCACTATCTGACCGTGACGGCAGGGGGTTGCGCCGCGACCGGCACCACCGGCGCCTGGCACAGCCTCACCGGCGCCTCGAACGGCTGGCAGCAGGTGGCCTTCGACCTGAGCGCCTACGCCGGCAGGACGGTCGAGGTCTCGCTGAGCTATATCACCGACCCGAGCACCGGCGGCCGAGGCGTCCTCGCCGACGAAGCCTCGCTCGTCGTCGGCGGCAGCGCCGCCGAGACCGAGGGCTTCGAGACGTCCCTCGGCGCCTGGAGCGCGCCCGGCCCGCCCGCGGGCAGCCCCGCCGTCCTCAGGGACTGGGCGCGCACCGGGGCGCTGTTCCGGACCTACGGCGCGGTCACCACGGACCGCACCGTGCTTCTCGGCTTCGGCCTGGAACACATCGTCTCGGCGGCCGACCGGACCGCGTTGATCGGCAAGGCACTCGCCGCGCTCGACGGCTGACCTCCTGTAGTCAACGGCAGTTGGTTCCGTATCGCCGGAAGGGGTGATGGGGCCTTCGGGGCAGGGCGGTCCGTACCCCTACTGGCGGGTACGGACCACACTGCCGTGTATGAGCCATCTCGATGTCACTCCGGGGTCCTCAGGGAGGTAGGGTCGTAGGCGGTCGGGGACATCCCAAATAAAGCTCGCCGGCGTCGAAAGCCGGCGTACCACGAGGAGATCGGTTCGTGACGATCCGCGTAGGAATCAACGGCTTCGGCCGCATCGGTCGTAACTACTTCCGCGCGCTGCTGGAGCAGGGTGCAGACATCGAGATCGTGGCTGTCAACGACCTGGGTGACACCGCGACCACGGCTCACCTGCTGAAGTACGACACCATCCTCGGCCGCCTCAAGGAGGAGGTGTCCCACACCGAGGACACCATCACCGTCGGAGGCAAGACCATCAAGGTCCTGTCCGAGCGCAACCCGGCCGACATCCCCTGGGGCGAGCTGGGCGTCGACATCGTCATCGAGTCGACCGGCATCTTCACCAAGAAGGAAGACGCCGAGAAGCACATCGCCGGTGGCGCGAAGAAGGTCATCATCTCGGCTCCGGCCAAGAACGAGGACGTCACCATCGTCATGGGCGTCAACCAGGACGTCTACGACCCGGCGAACCACCACGTCATCTCCAACGCCTCCTGCACCACCAACTGTGTGGCGCCGATGGCGAAGGTCCTCGACGAGAACTTCGGCATCGTCAAGGGTCTGATGACCACGGTGCACGCGTACACGAACGACCAGCGCATCCTGGACTTCCCGCACAAGGACCTGCGCCGCGCCCGTGCCGCCGCCGAGAACATCATCCCGACCACCACCGGTGCCGCCAAGGCCACCGCCCTGGTCCTGCCGCAGCTGAAGGGCAAGCTGGACGGCATCGCCATGCGCGTCCCTGTCCCGACCGGCTCGGTCACCGACCTGGTCGTCGAGCTCTCCCGCGAGGTCACCAAGGAAGAGGTCAACGCCGCCTTCCAGAAGGCCGCCGAGGGCGAGCTGAAGGGTCTGCTCGACTACACGGAGGACCCGATCGTCTCCTCCGACATCGTCAACGCCCCGGCGTCCTGCACCTTCGACTCCTCCCTGACCATGGTCCAGGATGGAAAGAACGTGAAGGTCATCGGTTGGTACGACAACGAGTGGGGCTACTCCAACCGCCTTGTCGACCTGACGGTCTTCGTCGGCCACCAGCTCTGATCGCCGAAGCAGGCACCTGATGTGAGAACAGGGCTCGGGCAGCGCACGCGCGCTGCCCGAGCCCTGACTCACGTACAGCGAGCGGCTCCGCGCACAGCGGGGCCCCCTGTGTGCACAACGATCAGCCCTCGTACGATCAAGAGCCCTCTCCATGGAGTCCCTATGAAGACGATCGACGAACTTCTCGCCGAAGGCGTGGACGGCAGGCGGGTCTTCGTCCGCGCCGACCTGAACGTCCCGCTGGCCGACGGCCTCATCACCGACGACGGCCGTATCCGCGCCGTCCTGCCCACCGTCAAGGCCCTCGCCGCGGGGGGCGCCAAGGTGGTTGTCGCCTCGCACCTGGGCCGCCCCAAGGGCGCCCCGGACCCGGCGTTCTCGCTGCTGCCCGCCGCCGAGCGCCTCGCCGAACTGCTCGGCGCGCCCGTGGCCTTCGCGCAGGACACCGTCGGCCCCGCCGCCCACGACGCGGTGAACGGCCTCCAGCCGGGCCAGGTCGCGGTCATCGAGAACCTGCGCTTCAACCCCGGCGAGACCTCCAAGGACGACACCGAGCGCGGCGAGTTCGCCGACCGGCTCGCCGCCCTCGCCGATGTGTACGTGGGTGACGGCTTCGGCGCGGTGCACCGCAAGCACGCCTCCGTCTACGACCTCCCGGCCCGGCTGCCGCACTACGCCGGCTACCTCATCGCCACCGAGGTCAAGGTCCTGGCGAAGCTCACCGAGGACGTCAAGCGCCCGTACGTCGTCGTCCTGGGCGGCGCCAAGGTCTCGGACAAGCTGGCCGTGATCGACCAGCTGCTCGACAAGGCCGACCGGCTGCTCATCGGCGGCGGCATGGCGTACACCTTCCTCAAGGCCAAGGGCTACGAGGTCGGCATCTCCCTCCTCCAGGAGGACCAGATCCCGGCCGTCACCGAGTACATCGAGCGTGCGGAGAAGCGCGGCGTCGAGCTGCTCCTCCCCGTGGATGTGCTGGTCTCGCCGGACTTCCCGGACCTGAAGACCAAGGCCCCGGCCAACCCCACCGTCGTCGCCGCGGACGCGATCCCGGCGGACCAGGAGGGCCTGGACATCGGTCCGGAGACCCGCAAGCTGTATGCATCGAAGCTCGCCGACGCCGCCACCGTCTTCTGGAACGGCCCCATGGGCGTCTTCGAGCACCCCGACTACGCCGAGGGCACCAAGGCGGTCGCCCAGGCCCTCGTCGACTCCCAGGGCTTCACTGTGGTCGGTGGCGGCGACTCCGCCGCGGCCGTCCGCATCCTGGGCTTCGACGAATCCGCGTTCGGCCACATCTCGACCGGCGGCGGCGCCTCCCTCGAGTACCTCGAGGGCAAGACGCTCCCCGGCCTCGCCGCACTGGAGGACTGAACCTCGATGAGTACCCGCACGCCGCTGATGGCGGGCAACTGGAAGATGAACCTCAACCACCTCGAGGCCATCGCCCACGTCCAGAAGCTCGCCTTCGCCCTGGCCGACAAGGACTACGAGGCCGTCGAGGTCGCCGTCCTGCCGCCCTTCACCGACCTGCGCTCCGTGCAGACGCTGGTCGACGGCGACAAGCTCAAGATCAAGTACGGCGCCCAGGACGTCTCGGCCCACGACTCAGGCGCCTACACCGGCGAGATCTCGGGCCTGATGCTGGCCAAGCTGAAGTGCAGCTACGCGGTGATCGGCCACTCCGAGCGCCGGCAGTACCACCACGAGAGCGACGAGCTGGTGAACGCCAAGGCCAAGGCGGCCTTCAAGCACGGTCTGACCCCGATCCTGTGCGTCGGCGAGGAGCTGGAGATCCGTGAGGCGGGCGACCATGTCGGGCACACGCTCGCGCAGGTCGAGGGTGGTCTGAAGGACCTCCCGGCCGAGCAGGTCGAGTCCATCGTGATCGCCTACGAGCCCGTCTGGGCCATCGGTACCGGCAAGGTCTGCGGTGCCGACGACGCGCAGGAGGTCTGCGCGGCGATCCGCGGCAAGATCTCCGAGCTGTACTCGCAGGACGTGGCCGACAAGGTCCGCATCCAGTACGGCGGCTCGGTGAAGTCGGGCAATGTGGCCGAAATCATGGCAAAGCCGGACATTGATGGTGCCCTTGTCGGCGGTGCCTCGCTGGACGCCGACGAGTTCGTCAAGATCATCCGCTTCCGCGACCAGTGATCGGCGCTTCGCGGGCGAACCGAGCAGCCGTGAGTGTGTCCTAGGGGCGATCCGTCGTACCCTTGCGGGGGCATGGTGGCCGTCCACCGTGCCCCCGTCGTCCATCCGAGTCCGAGGAAGTTGGTCCAGCCGTGGTTTTGGGGTTCTCGATCGCCCTGATCGTCTTCAGCCTGCTGCTGATGCTGCTGGTGCTGATGCACAAGGGGAAGGGCGGCGGCCTCTCCGACATGTTCGGTGGCGGCATGCAGTCCTCCGTCGGCGGCTCCTCGGTCGCCGAGCGCAACCTCGACCGGATCACCATCGTGGTCGGTCTGCTCTGGTTGGCGTGCATCGTGGTGCTCGGCATCCTGATGAAGGTCAAGAGCTGAGGGTCAAGAGCCGAAGCTCAAGAGTGAGCGCGGGCCGGTGTCGCCGGACCGTGCATGAAGCACGTAACGCCCCATGGCCGGTGCGCGTCTTCGGACGCGGCCTATCATGGGGCGTGCGTCTAGGGGCGGGGGTAACTCCCATCACTGGACGCGCGTTGGGCCTTACGTAGACTGAGGCGCTCGCAGCGAAGCGAAACGCCGACTCGCTTCGCGGCACCATCACGCAGGGAGTTACGACGTGGCAAGTGGCAACGCGATCCGAGGAAGCCGGGTCGGGGCGGGGCCGATGGGCGAGGCCGAGCGCGGCGAATCCGCGCCGCGTCTGCGCGTCTCCTTCTGGTGCTCCAACGGGCACGAGACCCAGCCGAGCTTCGCCAGCGACGCGCAGGTTCCCGACACCTGGGACTGCCCGCGCTGCGGCTTTCCGGCCGGTCAGGACCAGGACAACCCGCCGGCTCCGCCGCGTACCGAGCCTTACAAGACGCACCTCGCCTATGTACGGGAGCGGCGCAGCGACGCGGACGGCGAGGCGATCCTCGCCGAGGCGCTCGCCAAGCTGCGGGGCGAGATCTAGCAGCTGAGTCCGGCCGGCACCCTGCGGTGCCCGGCCGGAGCCGCTGTCCCAACCGGTGGCGGGCCGCCTCCGCCCCGTGTGTCCGTGGTGCCCTCCGGCGTACGCCCCTGCGCGCACACCGCCCGCGGCCGACCGCGGCTGTGGTCCGCTGCCTCCCTGCCGGGCCCGCCCCGCTCGCCGCCGCCTTCTTTCCTCTGTTCTGTCCGTCGCCGTGCTGACACCCCGGCGCAAGCCGGACGTACCTGTTGTTGTGCCGGACGACGGCGCGACACCAGGTCATCGCACCCCCTGATCAACTAGGTTGGGACCGGCAGCGGGGTGAGGCACACGAGCACAGGCAAGGAAGAAGGCGGAAGTCCGAGATGAACGCAGACAGCCGTACCAGGCTCAATCAGACGCCCGAGTGGACCGCTCTGGCCAAGCACCGCGAGGAACTCGGCGAGGTGCGGCTGCGCGACCTGTTCGCGGCGGACCCCGGGCGCGGCAGCGGGTACACCCTGGAGGCCGGCGATCTCTACGTCGACTACTCCAAACACCTGGTCACCGACGAGACGCTCCGGCTGCTGCGTGAGCTGGCCGCCGCCCGGGACGTGTTCGGCCTCAGGGACGCCATGTTCCGCGGCGAGAAGATCAACACCACCGAGGACCGCGCGGTCCTGCACACCGCGCTGCGTGCCCCGAGGGACTCCGTCATCGAGGTCGACGGGGAGAACGTCGTCCCCAAGGTCCATGCGGTGCTGGACAAGATGAGCGCCTTCTCCGACCGGGTCCGCTCGGGCGAGTGGACCGGCCACACCGGCAAGCGCATCAAGAACGTCGTCAACATCGGCATCGGCGGCTCCGACCTGGGCCCGGCGATGGCCTACGAGGCCCTGCGCGCCTACACCGCCCGCGATCTGACGGTCCGCTTCGTCTCCAACGTGGACGGCGCCGATCTGCACGAGGCCGTCCGGGACCTGGATGCGGCCGAGACGCTGTTCGTCATCGCCTCCAAGACGTTCACCACCATCGAGACGATCACCAATGCGACCTCGGCGCGCGGCTGGCTGCTGGACGAGCTGAAGGCCGGTCAGGAAGCCGTCGCCAAGCACTTCGTGGCCCTGTCGACGAACGCCTCGAAGGTCGAGGAGTTCGGCATCGACACGGCCAACATGTTCGAGTTCTGGGACTGGGTAGGCGGCCGTTACTCCTACGACTCGGCGATCGGCTTGTCCCTGATGATCGCCATCGGCCCGGACCGCTTCCGGGAGATGCTCGACGGCTTCCACACCGTCGACGAGCACTTCCGCACCGCGCCCGCCGAGTCGAACGTCCCGCTGCTGCTCGGCCTGCTGGGCATCTGGTACGACAACTTCCACGACGCCCAGTCGCACGCCGTGCTGCCGTACGCGCACTACCTGTCCAGGTTCACCGCCTACCTCCAGCAGCTGGACATGGAGTCCAACGGCAAGTCCGTGGACCGGGACGGCAAGGAGGTCGACTGGCAGACCGGTCCCGTCGTGTGGGGCACGCCGGGCACCAACGGCCAGCACGCCTACTACCAGCTCATCCACCAGGGCACCAAGCTCATCCCGGCGGACTTCGTCGGCTTCGCCCGGCCCGTCGACGAGCTGAGCGGTGACCTCAAGGCCCAGCACGACCTGCTGATGGCCAACTTCTTCGCCCAGACGCAGGCGCTGGCCTTCGGCAAGACCCCGGACGAGGTGCGCGCCGAGGGCGTCCCGGAGGAGCTGGTGCCGCACAAGACGTTCAAGGGCAACCACCCGACCACCACGATCCTCGGCGGCCAGCTCACCCCGTCGGTGCTCGGTCAGCTCGTCGCGCTCTACGAGCACAAGGTGTTCGTCCAGGGCGCGGTCTGGAACATCGACTCCTTCGACCAGTGGGGCGTCGAACTCGGCAAGGTACTCGCCAAGCGCGTGGAGCCCGCGCTGACGGAGGGAGCCGAGGTCCCGGGCCTGGACGAGTCCACCAAGACCCTGGTCGCCAAGTACCGGGAGCTGCGCGGCCGTCAGTAGACGCGGACCGGGAGGCGGGCGGCACGCTGCCGTCCGCCTCCCGTGGACTCCCGGCGGGTCGCGTCGTCCGGCGCGCTCCCCGGTCAGGCCACCGCGCTCAACGTGTCCGCGAGCCGTCGGCGTGCCGCGCGCGACGCGGGCAGTGCGGCGAGAGCGCCGGCGCCGAGCACGGCGACCGCCCCGAACGGGACCAGCAGGAGCGGGGACGGCCCCCGGGCGAGCCCGGCGCCGATGCCGCTGGACCGGCCCTGGGCGTCGATCAGCCAGTGGGCCAGGGGAATGCCGAGCGCCGTGCCGACACAGACCGCGGCCAGGGTGGTGCAGACCATCGCCGTGACCGTGATCCCGGTGATCTGCCGCGGGGACAGCCCGATCGCCTTGAGCGCCAGCAGATCCCGCTCGCTCTCCCGGACGGTGCCGCCGATCGCGGTCAGCAGCTCGGTGATCCCGATGAGCGCGAGCACGGCGATCAGACCGACGACCACGCCGCGCAGCGGCGAGAGCCCGTCCGCGGGATTCGCCACCGGATGCACGTCCAGGTGCCCGTGGGCGGCTCGGGACAGCTCGTCGGCGACCTGGTGGGGATCGGCGCCGGGACGAAGCCGCAGCTGGTAGAGGGTGGGGTGCAGCCCCGGGTCGTTCTCGCGCAGGGTGTCGAGCGAGGTGGAGATGACCCGTCCGGCGTTCTCCGGCTCGATGCTGCGGCCCACGATGTGCAGGATCTGCGGCTGGTCGCCCACCGTCATCCGCACCCAGTCGCCGACGCGCACATCCAGCAGATCGAGCAGCCCCTGGCCGGCCACCGCCTCGTCGGGGCCGTGCGCGGAACGGCCCTCGGCCAGGGCGTAGGGGTAGGGATCCTGCCGGGTGCCGAGGCCGCGCAGGGCGATTGTCGCGGTCTGGCCCGGTACCAGCGCGGCCACCTCCACACCGGGGTAGGCGGCGGCGACCCGGGGGTTGTCCGCCAGCAGAGAGCGGGTGGCCGCGTCGTCGAGGCCGGCGTCGGGGCGGACGGTGAGGGCGGCGGCGAGTCCGATGTCCGCGGGCCGTGAGTGGATGCGGTCGATGGTGGTCCACGCGCTCATGGCCACCACGATCAGCAGCAGCGGCAGCGCGAGCCGCACGACCGTCGCCAGCGACCGGGCAGGGCGTGTGAACGCCTGGCGCCAGCCCAGCACCAGCGCGGGCGGCAGCCGCAGACCGAGCGCCGCGCGTGCCACGCCCGTCAGACGGCCGCCGGCCGACGCCGCGGGCCGTGGCACCGGCACCGGAGGCACCCGCCCCGCGCGCCAGGCCGCGAGCCCGGTGGTGGCGGCGATGAACAGCACCGCGGCCACGGGCACCGCGAGCAGGGCCACGGTGTGCCCGGGCAGCCCCTGCCACACCCCGACCGCGTCCCCGAGGCGCCCCGGGATCCGGCCGCCCAGCCCCAGGGTGAGCGCGGCCGCGACCACCGCTCCCAGCAGGGCGTACGCCACATGCTGGAGCAGAAAGACGCGCACGACCTGGCCCGGGGTGAAACCGATCGCCTTCAGGACCGATATGTCCCGCAGATGTCCGCGGACACGGGTGCCGATCGCCCCGTGCACCGCGCATCCGGCGGCGACGAGCGCGCCCAGCCCGAACAGGCCGAGGACCTGTCCCAGCAGCCGGTTCTCGCCCTGTGCCTCGGCCCGCGCCTGCTGCCAGGTGGAGACCTCGCTGATCGCACCGGCACCCAGCACGGTGACGGCCCGCTGGACGGCGTAGTCCGTGTCGCCGGGGTCGGTCAGGCGCAACCCGGTGACCTGGCCGTCGGCGCTGCGCAGGGCGGACGGCAGCGCCCAGACGAGCCCCGGCTGCTCACCCGGGCGGTAGCGGGGTTCGGCGCTGTCGGCGATGCCCGCGACGGTCAGGGTCCGGGCCGTGCCGGGGATGCTCAAGGTGTCGCCGGGCTCGGCCAGCAGCGCCCGCGCGAGCCGGCTCTCCAGCACCACGCCCGCGGGGTCCGACGGGTCCAGCCAGTGGCCCGCGGTGAGCAGGGGCCGGCCGACGGACGGCGGCCGGAGCGTGCCGCGCAGTTCGACCGAGGCCCGGGTGCCGCGGGAGGTGACGGTCACGGACTCGGTGGGGTAGGGGCCCGCGACGGACTCGACACCGTCCAGCCGGGCCAGTTCCGAGGCGTCGGACGAGCGGCCGGAGTGGATCCACACATGCGCGCCGTGCGCCTGGGTGAAGATCCGCTGCCAGGGGTTGGTCGCGTACCCGAACAGGGCGGTGGCGAGGAGCAGCGAGGCGACGATGCCGGCGGAGACGAGCACCATGAACAGCGCCTCGCCGCGGTGCGACCGCAGATCGGAGTGCGCCCAGCGCAGGGTGGCCCGCACGGCGTCAGCCCCTCCGCCCGTGGCGGGGGGAACGGGCCGGTGTCGGACGGTCGTGCACCGCGATCAGTCCTTCAGTTCCAGCACACCGGAGGTCCCGCCGCGCGCGGAGGGCGTCCCGTCCAGCTCCGCGTCGTCGACGATCCGGCCGTCGAAGAAGCTGATCACCCGGTCGGCGGCGCTCGCCAGCCGGGCGTCATGGGTGACCAGCACGATGGTCTGGCCGCGCTGGTGGAAGCGGGTGAGCAGGCGCATCACCTCGCGGGTGCCCTTGCTGTCGAGGCTGCCCGCGGGTTCGTCGGCGAGCAGCAGCGGCGGATGGTTGACCAGGGCTCGGGCCAGTGCGACCCGCTGCTGCTCACCGCCGGACAGTTCGCCGGGCATGCTGCGTTCCTTGCCCGTGAGGCCCAGCTCCGCCAGCAGTTCCTCCCGGCCGGCGCGCGCCTGTTTCGGCGGCGCTCCGGCGAGCAGCGCGGGCAGCTCGACGTTGTCCGCGACCGACAGTCCGGAGACCAGGTTGAAGAACTGGAAGACGATCCCGATGCGCTTTCTGCGCTCTACGGCCCAGCGTGCCTCGGTGTAGGCGTCCGTAGGCTCGCCGTCGAGCCAGATACGGCCGGCGTCCGGCCGTTGCAGCCCGCCCAGCAGATGCAGCAGTGTCGACTTGCCGGCGCCGGAGGGACCGGTGACGGCCACGAACTCGCCCCGGGAGACGCGCAGGTCGACCCCCCGCACCGCATGCGCGGGCGCGCCCTCGCCGTGATGGGTCTTGACCAGGCCCTCGGCTCGCAGCAGAGGTGGGGAGCCCTCGCTCACTGCAGCCCCTCCAGTTCCTCCTGGCACCGCTCCAGCCAGTCGAGGTCGGCCTGCAGATGCAGCATCGCGCCCTCGATCAGCAGCTGGGCGATCCGGTTGTCACGGTCTTCGGCGGCGGCCAGTCTCGACAGGCTGCGCATGGTGTTGAGGTACTGGCGCCGCTGCTTGTTGATCAGGGCGATCTGGTCGGCGAGACCGGTCTGCGGAGCGAGCGCCAGCTTCATGAAGAACTCGTCCCGTACCCGCGGTTCGTCCTCGGTCTCCTCGAACCAGGCGCTCAGCGCCTCTCGCCCGGCGTCGGTGAGGTGGTAGATCTTCTTGTTGGGCCGGCTGGACTGCTCGACCTCCTCGCCCTCGATCAGTCCCGACTTCTCCAGGCGGCCGAGGGTGACGTAGATCTGGCCGACGTTCGGCTGAGGGTACGCGGAGCCCAGCAGTTGCTCAAGGTCCTGCTTGAGCTCGTAGCCATGGGCGGGGCCGCGGGCGAGGAGTGCCAGGAGAGGCAGGCGCACGCGTGCAGTCCTCCTCGCGTCTTCGTAAAGTGCTCCAGCGCTCTAGTATCGCCCATACCTAACGGGTATACATGGCCTCTGACCCCGGGCGAGGGTGCCCGGTGCCGGTGCACAGGGAGGAACCTATGCGGTGGATGCGCGCCGCCGGTAGGGGCCTCCTCGTCCTCGCCGTGGTTCTGACCGGTTACGTCGCCTCGGGGGCCCGCGCCGACGACGGGAGCGGCAGCGGGCGCGGGCCGATCACCCTGGCCACCGCGGGCGATCTCACCGGCTATCTCGGCCCGCTCCTTCAGGGCTGGAACCGCACCCACCCCGGCGAGAAGGTCACCCTGGTCGAGCTGCCGGACTCCGCGGACGAGACCCATGCGCAGATGACGACGGACCTGCGCGGCGGCGACCGCAGCCGGTTCGACGTCCTCAACATCGATGTCGCCTGGACCTCCGAGTTCGCGGCGGCGGGCTGGATCCGCCCGCTGCCGCGCGACCGTTTCCCGCTGAAGAGCTTCCTGCCGCCGGTCGTCGGCACGGCGACCTACGACGGACAGCTGTACGCGGTCCCGTACGTCACCAACGCCGGTCTGCTGCTGTACCGCAAGGACATCCTCGCCAAGGAGGGCGTGGCACCGCCGCGCACCTGGGCGGAGCTGGAGCGGGACGCCAGGACCATCGCCCCGAAGTACGGACTGGGCGGTTACGCGGGCCAGTTCTTGCCGTACGAGGGCCTCACCGTCAACGCGGCCGAGGCCGTGTACTCGGCGGGCGGCTCGATCCTCGGCGACGAGGGCGAGCGCGTCACCGTGGACTCGGCCGCGGCCCGCGAGGGCATCGGGTTCCTGGCCCGCGGGGTGCGCGAGGGCTGGATACCCAAGGCGGCGCTGACGTACAAGGAGGAGGAGTCCAAGCAGGCCTTCCAGGACGGCCGGCTGCTCTTCCTGCGCAACTGGCCCTACGCGTATGTCGGCGCCTCCGCCAAGGGATCGCGGGTCGCGGGCAAGGTGGGGGCCGTACCGCTGCCGGGACCGCACGGGCCGGGGACCAGTGTCCTCGGCGGTTCCAATCTGGCCGTCAACACGCGTGCGCGGCACCCGGATTCCGCCGAGCGCCTGATCGCCTACCTGACCGGCGAACGGGTCCAGCGCCAGGTCCTCACCCGCGGCGCCCTGCCGCCCGTACGGGCCGCGCTCTACGACGACCCGGAACTGGTGCGGCGGTTCCCGTACCTGCCGACCCTGCGCGCGAGTGTGCTGGCCGCCGCGCCGCGCCCCAAGAGCCCGCGCTACGACCAGGTGAGCCTGGCCGTGCAGGCGGTCGTCCATGACGCGCTGACCGGGCACGAGACGCCCGAGAGCGCGGTGCGACGACTGGCGCGGGAACTGGCCGCCATCTCCCGATGATAGTTACCTGTTAGGTAACGCGAGCATCTCATCTCACGCCTCGACACCCCGATAAG
The DNA here is from genome assembly GCF_040680495.1 of Streptomyces sp. NPDC052036. NCBI lineage: Bacteria > Bacillati > Actinomycetota > Actinomycetes > Kitasatosporales > Streptomycetaceae > Streptomyces > Streptomyces sp. NPDC052036. Next base: position 196,605 of record NZ_JBFAWW010000004.1, read on the forward strand.
TCCGGATATAAAGGGCCAACTCTTCAGTATCTTCTGCCGCTTCGTTGACACCCTCGCGACACGCCTACTTAACATGCATGCATAACCATAAGCACGCACAGACAGGTCGACGGGGTGAGTCTCGAGCGCATCCGCACCCACCGCTGGTGGCGCGACGCAGTGATCTACCAGGTGTACGTCCGCAGCTTCCTGGACAGCACCGGCGACGGCATCGGTGATCTCGCCGGGGTCAGGGCCGGGCTGCCGTACCTGAAGAAGCTCGGCGTGGACGGGATCTGGCTGAGCCCCTTCTACCCCTCACCGCAGCACGACCACGGCTACGACGTCGCCGACTACTGCGACGTCGACCCGCTCTTCGGCGATCTCACCGAGTTCGACCGGCTGACGGCGGCCGCCCACCGGCTCGGCCTCAAGGTCCTGCTCGACGTCGTCCCCAACCACTGCTCCAGCGAGCACCCGTGGTTCCGCGAGGCGCTCGCCGCCGCCCCCGGCGGCCCGGCCCGCGCCCGCTTCCACTTCGCCGACGGCCGGGGACCGGACGGCGCACAGCCGCCCAACAACTGGCACGCCATGTTCGGCGGCCCGGCCTGGACCCGCGTCACCGAGGCGGACGGCCGCCCCGGCCAGTGGTACCTGCACATGTTCACGTCCGAGCAGCCCGACTGGAACTGGCGCACCCCCGAGGTCCCCGCCGAGTTCGACCGGGTGCTGCGCTTCTGGCTGGACCGGGGCGTCGACGGCTTCCGTATCGACGTCGCCGCCGGCCTCTTCAAGCACCCCGCACTGCCGGACTCCCCGGACCCGGAGGCCGACGCCCGCACCCGCGACTCGGTCAACCCGCTCGCCTGGAACCAGCCCGAGGTGCACGAGGTCTGGCGGCACTGGCGGGCGGTGTGCGAGGAGTACACCGCACGGGACGGCCGCGAACGCCTGCTGGTCGGCGAGGTCTCCGTGCCGACCGCCCGTGACCACGCCCGGTACGTCCGCCCGGACGAGCTGCACCAGGCGTTCTTCTTCGACCTGCTCAGCGCCCCCTGGGACCCCGACGCCTTCCGCAAGGTGATCTCGGAGGCCATGCAGGACATCGCCGGCACGGGCTCCACGGTCACCTGGGTGCTCAACAACCACGACCAGGTCCGTACGGTCACCCGCTACGGAGAACCCGCCACCGAGGGCAGCGGTCTGGGAACCGCCCGGGCGCGCGCCGCCGCACTGCTGATGCTGGCGCTGCCCGGGGCCGCGTACATCTACCAGGGGGAGGAGCTGGGCCTGCCGGAGGTCGTCGATCTGCCCGACGACGTCCTCACCGACCCGATCTTCCACCGCACCGGCAGCCGCGCCAAGATCCGCGACGGCTGCCGGGTGCCGCTGCCGTGGTCGGGGCAGGCCTCCCCGTTCGGCTTCACCTCCGGCACCGAGGGCGCCAAGCCCTGGCTGCCGCAGCCCGAGTGGTTCGCCGAGCACGCCACCGACCGGGCCCTCGCCGACACCCGCTCCTTCTGGCACCTGTACCGCGACGGTCTGCATCTGCGCTCCACGCTGCCCCAGTTGGGCGAGGGCGGGCTGCGCTGGCTGGACACACCGCCCGGCGTCCTCGGCTTCGTCCGCGGTGACGGCCTGGTCTGCGCCGTCAATTTCGGTACCGCCCCCACCCCCGCCCCCGTCTCCGGCACCCCGCTGCTGGCCAGCGGCCCCTGCCCGCCCGGTGTGCTCGCCGGCTCCGCGGCCGCCTGGTGGATCGGCGACGAGGCGCCCGGTCTCTGAACCCCTCAGTTTCCCACTCTCCGAAGGGACATCGACGATGATGCGACGACGTACCACCCTGCTCACCGGCTGCACCGCCCTGGCGCTGGCGCTCGGCGCGACGGCCTGCGGCGGCGGACCGGTCGCCGCCGGCGGCGGCGACAAGGCGCTCAGCGGCCAGACGGTCACCGTGGCCGGCGTCTGGTCGGGCAGCGAGCAGAAGAACTTCCAGAAGGTGCTGGACGCGTTCACCGAGAAGACCGGCGCCAAGACGCAGTTCGTGTCCACCGGCGACAACGTATCCACCGTCGTCGGCAGCAAGATCGAGGGTGGTAAGGCCCCCGACGTGGTGATGGTCCCGCAGGTCGGCGTGCTCCAGCAGTTCGCGAAGAAGGGCTGGCTCAAGCCCCTGTCGGCGACGGCGCGGGGGACCGTCGACGCCGACTACGCCTCCGTCTGGAAGAACTACGGCAGCGTTGACGGCACTCTCTACGGGCTGTACTTCAAGGCCGCCCACAAGTCGACTGTCTGGTACAGTCCCGACGCCCTCCACCAGGCCGGCGTCAAGGCACCGAAGACGTACGACGAGATGCTCAAGGCCGGGCACACCGTCTCCGACTCCGGGCTCGCCGCCTTCGCCGTCGCCGGACAGGACGGCTGGACGCTCACCGACTGGTTCGAGAACGTCTACCTCTCCCAGGCCGGACCCGAGAAGTACGACGCCCTCGCCGCCCACCGGCTGAAGTGGACCGACCCGAGCGTGGTCAGGGCGCTCACCACCCTCGGCAAGCTCTTCAAGGACAAGCAGCTGATCGCGGGCGGCCAGAAGGAGGCCCTGGACACCGACTTCCCGGGCTCCGTCGAGAAGGTCTTCGGACCCAAGCCCGAGGCGGGCATGGTCTACGAGGGAGACTTCGTCGCCGGGGTCGCTCATGACCAGTTCGGAAAGACGATCGGCAAGGACGCGGACTTCTTCCCGTTCCCGGCCGTCGACGGCGGCACCGCGCCGGTGGTCAGCGGCGGTGACGCGGCGGTCGTCCTCAAGGACGGCAAGAACGCCAAGGCCGGCATGCAGCTCCTGGAGTACCTGGCGACCCCTCAGGCGGCGGCCGTGTGGGCGAAGGCGGGCGGCTTCCTCTCCCCGAACAAGAAGCTCGACCTCGCCTCCTACGGCGACGACGTCACCCGCGCCACCGCCAAGTCCCTCGTCACCGCCGGGGACTCGGTTCGCTTCGACATGTCCGACCAGGCGCCCGCGGCCTTCGGCGGCACCAAGGGCACGGGCGAGTGGAAGCTGCTGCAGGACTTCCTGCGCGACCCGTCGAACCCGAAGGCGACCGCCGCGGCGCTGGAGGCCGCCGCGGCCAAGGCCTACCAGGGCTGACCGGCCATGACCGCCACCACGCTCGCGACAGAGGCGAGCCCCCCGCCCGTCGCGTCCGCCGCCCGCACGCGGCGCACGCGACGGCGCGGCCGGACCGTCGCCCTGCTGTTCGTCCTCCCCGCGCTGCTGCTGCTCGGCGCGCTCGTCGTCTACCCGGTGCTGTTCTCCGTCGGGCGGAGCTTCTTCGACGCCTCGGGCACCCGCTTCGTGGGCGGCGACAACTACACCGAGATGTTCCGCGACCCGGCGACGCTGAAGGCCGTCCGCAACACCGCGATCTGGGTCGTCGTCGCCCCGGCGCTGCTGACCGGGCTGGGCCTGATCCTGGCCGTCCTGGTCGAGAAGGTCCGCTGGGCCACGGCGTTCAAGCTGCTGCTCTTCATGCCGATGGCCGTGTCCTTCCTCGCCGCGGGCATCATCTTCCGGCTCGCCTACGACGAGGACCCGGACAAGGGCGTGCTGAACGCCGCCGTGGTCTCGGTCCACGACGCCTTCGAGGGCACCTCCTCGTACCCGAGCGCCCGCGCCCGCCAGGGGCAGGGACTGACCCTGGGCCGGGACGGCTCCTACGCCACGAGCGAGGCCGTGTCACCTGGCGCCTCGGTGACCCTCCCGATGGTCGGCGTGCTGCCCGAGGACCTGCCCCAGGGCGCCGCTCCCGCCGCTGCGGCGGCCGGGCGCCGGGCCGCCCCCGACGAACTGCGCGGAGTCGTCTACCTGGACTTCACACCCGGCGGCGGAGGACGGCAGGGCAAGGTCGACCCGCGGGAGAGCGGTCTGCCGGGGATGAAGGTCGAGGCGGTGCGGGACGGGCGGACCGTGGCGCGTACGGCGACCGCGTCCGACGGCTCCTTCCGCTTCCCGAAGCTGGCGTCCGGCACCTACACGGTGAAGCTGCCGGCGGCGAACTTCGCGCCGCCGTACCAGGGCGTCTCCTGGCTCGGGCCGGCCCTGGTCACCCCCGCGATCATCGGGGCGTACCTCTGGATCTGGACGGGCTTCGCGATGGTGCTGATCGGCGCGGGTCTGGCGACCCTGCCACGGGACGCGCTGGAGGCGGCGCGGATGGACGGGGCGAACGAGTGGCAGATCTTCCGGCGCATCACCGTGCCACTGCTCGCTCCCGTGCTGACCGTCGTCTTCGTGACCCTCGTCATCAATGTGATGAAGGTCTTCGACCTCGTCTACATCATCGCGCCCGGCCCGGTGCAGGAGGACGCGACCGTGCTCGCCACCCAGATGTGGCTGGTCTCGTTCGGCGGCGGCAACAACCAGGGCCTCGGCAGCGCGCTCGGTGTGCTGCTTCTGCTGCTGGTGATCCCAGCGATGGTGTTCAACGTCCGCCGCTTCCGAAGGAGTCAGCGATGAACGCGGTCAGGCGCGGCCTGGGCAACGGGCTGGTGCAGGCCTTCCTCGTGGTGATCGGCCTGGTCTGGCTCACCCCGCTGGCAGGGCTGTTCGTCTCGTCGCTGCGGTCGGCCGAGGACACCGCGAAGGGCGGCTGGTGGACCGCGCTGACCAGCCCGGGGCAGCTGTCCTTCGACAACTACTCGGCGCTGCTGAAGAACGCCGGGATGACCCAGGCCTTCTGGAACACGGTCCTGATCTCGGTGCCGGCGACGACACTCGTCGTGGTCATCGCGGCGCTCGCCGGATACGCCTTCGCCTGGCTGGACTTCCCCGGGCGCGAGCCGCTCTTCCTGCTGGTGGTCGCGCTGCTGGTGGTGCCGGTGCAGATCGGTCTGCTGCCGGTCGCCAAGCTCTTCGGGCAGCTGGGGCTGTTCGGCACGATTCCCGGTGTCGTTCTCTTCCATGTGGCCTACGGTCTGCCGTTCGCCGTGTTCCTGCTGCGGAACTACTTCGCCGAGATGCCGAAGGAGATGCTGGAGGCGGCGCGGATGGACGGCGGGAGCGAATGGCGCATCTTCACCCGGCTCGTGCTGCCGGTGGGGCGGCCCGCCATCGCCAGCCTCGCGATCTTCCAGTTCCTGTGGGTGTGGAACGACATGCTGGTGGCCCTGCTGTTCGCCGACAGCTCCTCCCAGCCGCTGACCGTCGAACTCCAGTCACAGATACGGCAGTTCGGCAGCAACATCGACGTGCTCGCGCCGGGCGCGTTTCTGTCCCTGATCGTGCCCGTGGTGGTGTTCTTCGCCTTCCAGCGGCACTTTGTGCAGGGGGTCATGGCGGGCTCGGTCAAGTAGCCCCGCCCCCGGAAAGGCGAACGCCGGACGGGCCGTGATGCGGCCCGTCCGGCGTTCGATCCCGTCCGTGTCTCAGGCGGACGCCGGCGGATACAGCGATCGCGGCAGTTGGGCGGCCGCCGCCGCGTCCAGCAGCCACAGCGTGCGGGACCTGCCGTAGGCGCCGGCCGCCGGAGCCTGGATCTCGCCCGCGCCCGACAGCGCGATCGCCACGGCCTGCGCCTTGTCCTCGCCGGCCGCCAGCAGCCACACCTCCCGCGCCGAGCGGATCGCCGGCAGCGTGAGGGAGACCCGGGTCGGCGGCGGCTTCGGCGCGCCGTGCACCCCGACCACCGTCCGCTCCGTCTCCCGCACCGCGGGCAGCTCCGGGAAGAGCGAGGCCACATGGGCGTCCGGACCGACGCCCAGCATCAGGACGTCGAAGGTGGGCACCGAGCCATGGTTCTCGGGACCCGCGGCCCGGGCCAGCTCCGCCGCGTACGCCTCGGCCGCCGCTTCCACGTCGGCCCCGTACGGCCCGTCGGACGCGGGCATGGCGTGCACGCGCTTCGGGTCGAGCGGGACGGCGTCGAGCAGCGCCTCGCGCGCCTGGGTGTGGTTGCGCTCCGGGTCGCCCTCCGGCAGGTAGCGCTCATCGCCCCACCACAGGTCGAGCCGGCCCCAGTCGATCGCGTCCCGGGCGGGCGCGGCGGCGAGCGCGGCGAGCAGCCCGTTTCCGTTGCGGCCGCCGGTGAGCACCACCGAGGCGGAGCCCCGTGAGGCCTGCGCGTCCACGATCTTGGTGATCAGCCGGGCCGCCGCGGCCTGGGCCATCAGCTCCTTGTCGCGGTGCACCACGAGCTGGGGAGTACTCACTTCGCCGCCGCCTTCTTCTCCGGCGCCTTCGGAGCGGTCGGCTTCGGGGCCGGCTTCGCGGGGGTCTGCCCGGGTGCCCCGGCCGCGGACTTCTCCGCCCGGGGCGCCCCGGCAGGGGCCGGTGCGGCTGGGGTGGTCAGCCGGTCCACGCCGTACCGCAGCGCCGACGCGTAGGTGTCGTCGGGGTCGAGCCGGCGCAGCTCCTCCGCGATCAGCTCGGACGTGTCGCGGCGCTTGAGCGCCACCGCCCGGTCCGGCTGACCCTCGATCGAGAGCGTGGCCAGCGCGCCGTCCGCCCGGTCCAGGGCGATCGGGCCGCAGTTGGTGTCCATTCGGACGGCCGTGAGGCCGGGGCCGGCGGACAGGGAGCGCTTGACGGGGACGTCCAGCCGGTCCGCGAGCCACATCGCGAGCAGCTCACAGCTCGGGTTGAACTCCTCGCCCTCCACCTCGACGGCCTTGACCTTGCAGGTGACCTGGTCGAGGGCGGCGGCCAGCATCGAGCGCCAGGGGGTGATGCGGGTCCACGACAGATCGGTGTCGCCGGGCGTGTAGGCGTCGGCGCGGGCGTTCAGCTCCCGCACCGGTGCCTCGGCCGTGTAGGTGTCGGTGACCCGGCGCTGGGCGAGCGCGCCCAGCGGGTCGTTGGCAGGGTCGAGCGGGGCGTTCACCGGCCACCACACGACCACGGGCGCGTCCGGCAGCAGCAGCGGCAGCACCACCGAGTCGGCGTGGTCGACCACCTCGCCGTACAGCCGCAGGACGACCGTCTCGCCGGTGCCCGCCTCGGCACCCAGCCGCACCTCGGCGTCCAGCCGCGAGGACGTGCGGTCGCGCGGGGAGCGCGACACGCGCTTGATGACCACCAGGGTCCGCGAGGGGTGTTCGCGGGACGCGTCGTTGGCGGCCCTCAGGGCGTCGTAGGCGTTCTCCTCGTCGGTGACGATGACCAGCGTGAGCACCATGCCGACGGCGGGGGTGCCGATGGCGCGGCGGCCCTCCACCAGCGCCTTGTTGATCTTGCTGGCCGTGGTGTCCGTCAGGTCTGTCTTCATGGGCGGCGCCAGCTCCGTCCGTCTCGTTCCAGCATCTTGTCGGCCTGTACGGGCCCCCAGGTGCCGGCCGGGTACTGCGCGGGCTTGCCGTGCTTGTCCCAGTACTCCTCGATCGGGTCGAGGATCTTCCAGGACAGCTCGACCTCCTCGGTGCGCGGGAACAGGTTGGAGTCGCCGAGCAGGACGTCCAGGATCAGCCGCTCGTACGCCTCCGGGCTGGACTCCGTGAACGACTCGCCGTAGGCGAAGTCCATGGACACGTCCCGGATCTCCATCGACGTGCCCGGCACCTTGGAGCCGAAGCGCACGGTGACGCCTTCGTCCGGCTGCACGCGGATGACGACCGCGTTCTGCCCGAGTTCCTCGGTGGCGGTGGTGTCGAAGGGGGAGTGCGGGGCGCGCTGGAAGACCACCGCGATCTCGGTGACCCGGCGGCCGAGCCGCTTGCCGGTGCGCAGATAGAAGGGGACGCCCGCCCAGCGGCGGTTGTCGATCCCCAGCTTCACCGCGGCGTAGGTGTCGGTCTTCGACTGTGGGTCGATGCCCTCCTCCTGGAGGTAGCCGGTGACCTTCTCGCCGCCCTGCCAGCCGGCCGCGTACTGGGCGAACACGGTGTCGCGGCCCAGGTCCTTGGGCAGCCGGACGGCCCCGAGCACCTTGGTCTTCTCGGCCGCGAGCGCGTCCGCGCCGAAGGAGGAGGGCTCCTCCATGGCCGTCAGCGCCATCAGCTGGAGCAGGTGGTTCTGGATGACGTCACGGGCGGCGCCGATGCCGTCGTAGTAGCCGGCCCGGCCGCCGATGCCGATGTCCTCGGCCATGGTGATCTGCACATGGTCCACGAAGGACCGGTTCCAGACCGGCTCGAACAGCTGGTTGGCGAAGCGCAGCGCCAGGATGTTCTGGACGGTCTCCTTGCCCAGGTAGTGGTCGATGCGGAAGACCTGGTCCGGGGCGAAGACCTCGTGCACGATCGCGTTGAGCTCCTCGGCCGACTTCAGGTCGTGGCCGAAGGGCTTCTCGATGACCGCCCGGCGCCAGGAGTCCTCCGTCTGGTCGGCCAGGCCGTGCTTCTTCAGCTGCTGGATGACCACCGGGAAGGAGCGCGGCGGCACCGAGAGATAGAAGGCGAAGTTGCCTCCCGTGCCCTGTGCCTTGTCGAGCTCGTCGATGGTGGCGCGCAGCCGCTCGAAGGCGTCGTCGTCGTCGAAGGTGCCCTGGACGAAGCGCATGCCCTGGATGAGCTGCTGCCAGACCTCCTCGCGGAAGGGGGTGCGGGCATGCTCCTTGACCGCGTCGTGGACCTCTTTCGCGAAGTCCTCGTCCTGCCATTCGCGGCGGGCGAAGCCGACGAGCGAGAAGCCCGGCGGCAGCAGGCCGCGGTTGGCCAGGTCGTAAACGGCAGGCATCAGCTTTTTACGTGACAAATCGCCCGTAACGCCAAAGATGACCAGGCCCGACGGCCCCGCGATACGCGGGAGCCGTCGGTCCGCGGCGTCACGAAGCGGGTTCGCTCCGTGTACGGATGTCAAGGTGTCAGCCCTCCGAGGGGGCGAGGCGCTTGAGTTCCGCCTCGGTCGACTTCAGGAGGTCGATCCAGGACGACTCGAACTTCTCGACGCCCTCGTCCTCCAGGAGCTGGACCACATCGTCGTACGAGATCCCGAGCTTCTCGACGGCGTCCAGGTCGGCGCGCGCCTGCTCGTAGGTGCCGGCGATGGTGTTGCCGGTGATCGCGCCGTGGTCCTCGGTGGCCACCAGGGTGGCCTCCGGCATGGTGTTCACCGTGTTCGGCGCCACCAGGTCCTCGACATACATGGTGTCCTTGTACGCCGGGTCCTTGACGCCCGTGGACGCCCACAGCGGGCGCTGCTTGTTGGCGTGCGCCTTGTCCAGGGCGAGCCAGCGGTCGCTGCTGAACACCTCCTCGTAGGCCTCGTAGGCGAGGCGGGCGTTGGCGATGGCCGCCTTGCCGCGCAGCGCCTTGGCCTCGGGGGTGCCGAGTGCGTCGATCCGCTTGTCGATCTCGGTGTCCACCCGGGACACGAAGAAGGACGCCACCGAGTGGATCTTGGACAGGTCCAGGCCGCGCTCCTTGGCCTTCTCCAGGCCGGTCAGGTAGGCGTCCATGACCTTGCGGTAGCGGTCCAGCGAGAAGATCAGCGTGACGTTGACGCTGATGCCGTTGGCGATCGTCTCGGCGATCGCCGGGATACCCGCCTCGGTGGCCGGGATCTTGATGAGCGTGTTCGGCCGGTCGACCAGCCAGGCCAGCTGCCTGGCCTCGGCGACGGTGGCCCGGGTGTTGTGCGCCAGACGCGGGTCGACCTCGATCGACACGCGGCCGTCCTGGCCCTGCGTGGCGTCGAACACCGGACGCAGGATGTCGGCGGCGTCACGGACGTCCGCCGTGGTGATCATGCGGATCGCCTCTTCGACCGTGACCTTGCGGGCGGCGAGATCGGCGAGCTGCTGCTCGTAACCGTCGCCCGACGAGATCGCCTTCTGGAAGATCGTCGGGTTGGTGGTGACGCCCACGACGTGCTGCTGGTCGATCAGTTCGGCGAGGTTGCCGGACGTGATCCGCTTGCGCGACAGGTCGTCCAGCCAGATCGCGACGCCCTCCTCGGAGAGGCGCTTGAGTGCGTCTGTCATGGAAAATGCATCTCCTACGTGTCGTGTATCAGCGTCAGCGCTGGGCTGCGGCGATCGATTCCCGGGCGGCGGATGCGACGTTCTCGGCAGTGAAGCCGAACTCACGGAAAAGCACCTTGCCGTCGGCCGAAGCGCCGAAGTGCTCCAGGGAAACGATGCGGCCCGCGTCCCCGACGAACCGGTGCCAGGTGAGGCCGATCCCGGCCTCGACCGCGACCCGAGCCTTCACCGACGGCGGCAGGACGCTGTCCCGGTACCCCTGGTCCTGCTCCTCGAACCACTCCACCGACGGCATCGACACGACCCGGGTCGGGACGCCCTCGGTCTGGAGCTGCTCCCGGGCCTCGACGGCGAGGTGCACCTCGGAGCCGGTGGCGATCAGGATCACCTGCGGCTCTGCGTTCTGCCCTTCGGACCCTTCCGCCTCGAACATCACATAACCGCCGCGGACGGTGTCTTCGTTGGGCTCGTACGTCGGCACGCCCTGACGAGTCAGCGCCAGACCGTGCGGAGCGCCCTTGCCGAACTCCTTGGTCCAGCGCCGCTGGATCTCGCGCCAGGCGATCGCGGTCTCGTTGGCGTCGGCCGGGCGGACGACGTTCAGGCCCGGGATGGCGCGCAGGCTGGCCAGGTGCTCGACGGGCTGGTGGGTCGGGCCGTCCTCGCCCAGACCGATGGAGTCGTGCGTCCACACGTACGTCACCGGCAGGTGCATCAGGGCCGACAGACGCACGGCGTTGCGCATGTAGTCGGAGAACACCAGGAAGGTGCCGCCGTAGACGCGGGTGTTGCCGTGCAGCGTGATGCCGTTCATCTCCGCGGCCATGGAGTGCTCGCGGATGCCGAAGTGGATCGTGCGCCCGTACGGGTTCGCCCCCGGCAGCGGGTTGTCCGCCGGCAGGAACGAGCTGTTCTTGTCGATGGTGGTGTTGTTCGAGCCGGCCAGGTCGGCCGAGCCGCCCCACAGCTCGGGCACCACCGCGCCGAGGGCCTGCAGCACCTTGCCGGAGGCGGCACGGGTGGCCACCGCCTTGCCCGTCTCGAAGACCGGCAGCTGCTCCTCCCAGCCGAGGGGGAGCTCGCCCTTGCTGATGCGGTCGAACTCGGCGGCGCGCTCCGGGCTGCCGGCCCGCCACTCCTCGAAGGTCTTCTCCCACTCGGCCTTGGCCTCACGCCCGCGCTCCAGCGCCTTACGGGTGTGCGCCAGGACCTCGTCGGTGACCTCGAAGGTCTTCTCCGGGTCGAAGCCGAGGACGCGCTTGGTGGCCGCGACCTCCTCCTCGCCCAGCGCCGAGCCGTGCGCGGCCTCGGTGTTCTGGGCGTGCGGGGCGGGCCAGGCGATGATCGAGCGCATCGCGATGAAGGACGGCCGGTCGGTGACCTTCTTGGCCTCCTCGATCGCGTCGTAGAGCGCGTGCGGGTCCAGGTCGCCGTCCGGCTTCGGCGCCACGCGCTGCACGTGCCAGCCGTAGGCCTCGTAACGCTTGACCGTGTCCTCGGAGACCGCGGTCTCGGTGTCGCCCTCGATCGAGATGTGGTTGTCGTCCCACAGCAGGATCAGGTTGCCGAGCCTCTGGTGACCGGCCAGCGAGGACGCCTCCGCGGAGATGCCCTCCTGCAGACAGCCGTCACCGGCGATGCAGTAGATGAAGTGGTCGAAGGGCGAAGCGCCCTGCGCGGCGTCCGGGTCGAACAGGCCACGCTCGTACCGGGAGGCCATCGCCATGCCCACCGCGTTGGCGACACCCTGGCCCAGCGGGCCGGTCGTCGTCTCCACACCTGTGGTGTGCCCGTACTCCGGGTGGCCGGGGGTCTTCGAACCCCAGGTGCGGAACGACTTCAGATCGTCCAGCTCCAGACCGAAACCGGCCAGGTAGAGCTGGGTGTAGAGGGTCAGGGACGAGTGACCGGCGGACAGTACGAAGCGGTCGCGCCCCACCCAGTCGGCGTCCGCCGGGTCATGGCGCATCACCTTCTGGAAGAGGGTGTAGGCGGCCGGAGCCAGGCTCATCGCCGTACCCGGATGGCCGTTGCCGACCTTCTGTACGGCATCGGCGGCCAGGACGCGGGCGGTGTCCACGGCCCGCTGGTCCAACTCGGTCCACTCGAGGTCTGTGGTGGTCGGCTTGGTGCTCACCCTGAGTCAGGGCTCCTCTCCACATGTCGAATGCCGGTGCACTTGGCGCCCACCGGCCGCTGCTGAGCCTACCCCTGTGTGTACGTGCGTCTTTTCGAGTCATTCCAGACTGCCGGGAGTCGCTCCGATCCGCCTCCCGACCGGCCGGAACGGTATTCGACACATGAATACGGAGCCGCTCATCCGACTGCTCAATCGAGCGGTCCGCGGCTCGTGTATTTCCGCCGTTCCCTTGTCATTCCGTCCGCTCAATGGAGGGATACCGCCGCTCACCCGGGTACCGGGCGGCGGCCCCAACACGACCGACCCCCGCGAAGGGCGCGCTGGGGGCAACGTCTAAAGTTGCGTGGGTACGCGCGAGCCTTTACCGCAAGTTCACAGCCCGGGCTCGCTGGGATGTCTCTGTCAGGGGTGTACGTGACGGCCGTCGAATCCCGTCCGCCGGGAGTGCTCGGGACGAGCAGCAGCCGGGGCCAGCGGCCGTTTGGGGCCCGTGTCAAGGCGTTCGTGGCGCTGACCAAGCCGCGGATCATCGAACTACTGCTGATCACCACCGTTCCGGTGATGTTCTTGGCCCAGCAGGGCGTGCCGAGCCTGAGACTGGTGGTGCTCACCTGCCTCGGGGGCTACCTCTCCGCGGGCGGCGCCAACGCGCTGAACATGTACATCGACCGCGACATCGACGCGCTCATGGAGCGCACGTCGCAGCGTCCGCTGGTCACCGGCATGGTCAGCCCCCGTGAGTGCCTCGCCTTCGGCATCTCGCTGGCGGTCGTCTCGACGCTGCTGTTCGGATTTACGGTCAACTGGCTGTCCGCCTGGCTGTCGCTCGGAGCGCTGCTCTTCTACGTCGTCGTCTACACGATGATCCTCAAACGACGTACGTCGCAGAACATCGTGTGGGGTGGCATCGCCGGCTGCCTCCCGGTCCTCATCGGCTGGTCCTCCGTCACCGACTCCCTGTCGTGGGCGCCGGTCATCCTCTTCCTCGTCATGTTCTTCTGGACGCCGCCGCACTACTGGCCGCTGTCCATGAAGGTCAAGGAGGACTACGCGCGCGTGGGCGTGCCGATGCTGCCGGTCATCGCCTCCAACAAGGTGGTCGCCCGGCAGATCGTGATCTACAGCTGGGTGATGGTCGCGGTCTCGCTGCTGCTCACCCCGCTCGGCTACACGGGATGGTTCTACACGGTGGTCGCCCTCGCGGCCGGCGGCTGGTGGCTGTGGGAGGCGCACGCGCTGCAGAACCGCGCGAAGGCGGAGTCGACCGGCGGGAAGCTGAAGGAGATGCGCCTCTTCCACTGGAGCATCACCTATGTCTCGCTGCTGTTCGTCGCGGTGGCCGTGGACCCGTTCCTGCGCTGACTGCCTCTGCGGACAACTGACGGGAGGGGCGTGGTCAAGGCCACGCACCCCTCCCGTCGCCGTTTGTTCTACTCGTCGGTAGCATCCTGGCCATGGCAGACGACACGCAGCAGGTTGACGAGGGCACCGACGCCAAGCAGGCCGCCAAGGCCGAGCGCCGGGCAGCCCGGCTCGCCAAGGAGATCGACGCCTTCGCCAAGGCGCACGGCGGCGCCGAGGGCCAGGTGGCGTACATCGGGGAGCGCGGCGCCCGGATCGTGCTCGTCGGCGAGGACGGCGGTTGGGGTGACCTCGTCGCACCTACGTACGACATCGCCGAGAAGGCGGTGCAGAAGGCGGGAATCACCGTCCACGAGGCCTTCGACGGCGAGTTCGCGGCCAAGGTCAGGACCGGTCCGTACGAGTGGACGCGGATGGCGGGGATCCAGCTGGGCGGCAAGCACACCGCCTGAGAGCAACACCTCACGCCGGTTCACCCGTTAGGACCTTCGGAGACACGGTCCAGTCGCGGGGAGTCCGGATGATCGAAACGCCGTCCCTGGTGGACCAGTACTGCCACGGAGTGCTCCGTACGGAGCTGGGCCTCGGCACGTTCGAGGCCCACCTGGCCCGTACCGAGGGCCCGCCGGCCGCGGGCACCACCCTCTTCGACACCCAGACCGGTTTCGCCGTACGCCGCTGGTGTCCGCCGCTGCTCGGTCTGGAGCCGCACTGCCTGCCCGCCCGCTATCTCGCCCGGCGCCGCGAACTCGGCGTCCTGGAGGCGGACCGCAGACTGCTGCGGGGCAGCGGCATCACCACCTATCTCGTCGACACCGGGCTGCCCGGCGATCTGACCGGGCCGTCCGAGATGGCCACCGCGGGCGACGCCGAGGCCCACGAGATCGTCCGCCTGGAGCTGCTCGCCGAACAGGTGGCCGACACCTCCGGCACGGTCGAGGCGTTCCTCGCCAATCTGGCCGAGTCGATCCACGGGGCGGCGGCCCACGCGGTGGCGTTCACGTCCCTGGCGGGCGTACGGCACGGTCTGGCGCTCGCGCCGGAGCCGCCGGGGCCGGGGGAGGTGCGGGGCGCGGCGGGCCGCTGGCTCGCCGGGCGCCGGGTGGGCGGCGCCCTGTCGGACCCGGTGCTGCTCCGCCATCTGCTGTGGAGCGCGGTGGCCTCGGGCCGCCCCCTCCAGCTCCACGCGGGCCTCGGCGAACCGGGGCTGCGTATCGACCGCACCGACCCGGTGCTGCTCACCGACTTCGTGCGCGCCACGGCCGGGCTCGGCACGGACCTGGTGCTGCTGCACGGCTATCCGTACCACCGGCACGCGGCGCATCTGGCGGGGGTGTTCCCGCATGTCTACGCGGACCTGGGCGCGGTGCTCGCCCGCACGGGCGCCCGGGCCGCCGCAGTCCTGGCCGAACTCCTGGAACTGGCCCCCTTCGGCAAGCTCCTCTTCTCCAGCGGCGCCCACGGCCTGCCCGAGCTGCATGTGATCGGCGCCCGCCTGTTCCGGGAGGCGCTCTCCCGGGTGCTGGGCGGCTGGGTCGCCGAGGGCGCCTGGTCGCTGGAGGACGCGCAGCGGGTGGCGGGGATGATCGCCGCCGGGAACGCACGGCGGGTGTACGGGCTGACGTGACCGTACGTCCGCCGTGCGGGCCGGGTCAGCGGTGCCGCACGGCTCCGGGGCCCGTGGTCACGCGGTGGTGAGCGCCGACTCTGCCGAGGGGCCCGGAAGACCTGCCGTCACCGAGGGTCGCTCGCGCAGCGACAGCAGCACGCGCAGCGTTCCGATCCACACCAGGCAGGAGCCGAACATATGGACGCCGACCAGTACCTCGGGGAGGTGCGTGAAGTACTGCACATAGCCCACCACTCCCTGGGCCAGCAGCACCACGAACAGATCGCGGGTGCGGTGCAGCGGTCCCGTGGGCGCGTCGACCGCCTTGAGGACGAACCACAGGGCGAAGGTCAGCGTCACCACGATCCAGGCGAACACGGCGTGCAGCTTGCTGACGGTCTCCCAGTCGATCGGAATGCGCTTGACGTCGCTGGAGTCACCGGCGTGCGGTCCGGCACCGGTGACCACCGTGCCGACCGTGATCAGCAGCGCCGAGGCGACGACCAGGAACCACACCAGCTGCTGCACGGCCTTGCCGACCAGCGGACGCGGTGCCGCGTCACCCTCGCGGGTGCGCTGCCACATGACCGCGGCCACCGTGATGAGCGCGGTGGTGAGCAGGAAGTGGGCGGCGACGGTGTACGGGTTGAGGCCGACGAGAACGACGATGCCGCCGAGGATCGCGTTGCTCATCACGATCCAGAACTGCGCCCAGCCGAGCCGGGTGAGGCTGCGCCGCCGCGGCTTCTCCGAGCGCGCGGCGATGATCGCCCAGCCGACGGCCGCGCACAGGACGTACGTCAGCATGCGGTTGCCGAACTCGATGGCGCCGTGCATGCCCATGGCGCTGGTCGTGGTCAGCGAGTTGTTCGTGCACTCCGGCCAGGTCGGGCACCCGAGCCCCGAGCCGGTCAGGCGCACGGCACCACCGGTGACCACGAGGACCACCGACATGGCGAGCGCGGCGAACGCCGCCCGCTGCACCGTCCGGGGTTCCGGGGTCCAGCGTGCGGCGATGAAGGCGAGCGGGTTGCGCACGGCCGCTACGGCGTCGGCGCGGGTCACGTTTGGCACGCCTCTCATCGTAGGGGGCCGCTTGTGCATGAATTCACGTGGGTCGGGCCACGGCCCGGCCGCTCACTCCCAGCGGAAGAACCGGCCGGCCACGGCCAGTCCCACGACCGCCCACACGGCCAGGATCCCCAGGTCCCCGACGGGCAGGCTGGTGCCGTGCTGGAGGACGCTCCGGAGGCCGTCCGAGAGCGCGGAGATCGGCAGCAGGCCGAGGACGTCCTGCCCGCCGGAGGGGAATTTGTCCAGCGGCACGATCACGCCGCCGCCGACCAGCAGCAGCAGGAAGACCAGGTTCGCCGCGGCCAGGGTGGCCTCCGCCTTCAGCGTGCCCGCCATCAGCAGGCCGAGCCCGGAGAAGGCCGCCGTACCCAGGACCAGCAGGAGCAGCACGGCGAACGGGTTGCCGTGCGGCGACCAGCCCAGCGCGAACGCGATGACCGTCAGCAGGATCACCTGGAGGGCCTCGGTGACCAGGACGGAGGCCGTCTTCGCGGCCATCAGGGCCCAGCGGGGCAGCGGCGAGGACGCGAGGCGCTTCAGCACGCCGTAGCGGCGCTCGAAGCCCGTCGCGATGGCCTGCCCGGTGAACGCGGTCGACATCACGGCGAGCGCGAGGATGCCGGGGGTGAGGAAGTCGACGGCCTTGCCCGCGCCGGTGTCCACGATGTCGACGGAGCTGAAGAGGACCAGCAGCAACGTCGGGATGACGACCGTGAGAAGCAACTGCTCGCCGTTGCGCAGCAGCATCTTCGTCTCGAGCGCGGCCTGCGCCGCGATCATCCGCGGCAGCGGCGCGGCGCCGGGCTCGGGGGCGTAGGTACCGGCGGTGGTCATGAGCGCAACTCCTTGCCGGTCAGCTCGAGGCTGTGTTTTCCCGGGAGGCGACCCCCGGACCCCCGGCCGAAGGCCGTGCGTACCGCCGTCATGAGCGCAACTCCTTGCCGGTCAGCTCGAGGCTGTGTTTTCCCGGGGGGCGACCCCCGGACCCCCGGCCGAAGGCCGTGCGTACCGCCGTCATGAGCGCAACTCCTTGCCGGTCAGCTCGAGAAAAACGTCTTCGAGGGTGTGCCGTTCGACGGAGATCCGGTCCGGCATCACCCCGTGCTGCGCGCACCACGAGGTGACCGTGGCGAGCAGCTGCGGGTCGACCTTGCCCGCGACGCGGTACGCGCCCGGCGTCAGTTCCGCCGCCGTGCAGTCCATCGGGAGGGCCTTGAGCAGGGACCCCACGTCGAGGCCCGGCCGGCCCGTGAAGCGCAGCGTGTTCTCGGCTCCGCCGCGGCACAGCTCCTCGGGGGAACCCTGGGCGATGACCCGGCCCGCGTCGATGATCGCGACGTCGTCGGCGAGCTGTTCGGCCTCGTCCATGAAGTGGGTCGTCAGGATCACGGAGACGCCGTCGGCGCGCAGATCGCGTACCAGGTCCCAGGTGGCGCGGCGGGCCTGCGGGTCCAGGCCGGCGGTGGGCTCGTCCAGGAAGACCAGTTCCGGGCGGCCGACGACAGCCATCGCGAGGGCCAGCCGCTGCTGCTGGCCGCCGGACAGCCGCCGGTAGGGCGTCCGTCCGCAGCTGCCGAGCCCGAGCCGCTCCATGAGCGCGTCCACGTCCAGCGGGTGGGCGTGCAGCTTCGCGACGTGGCGGAGCATCTCCTCGGCGCGGGCGCTCGCGTACACGCCGCCGGACTGGAGCATCACGCCGATCCGGGGACGCAGCGCGGCGGCGTCGCGGACCGGGTCGAGGCCGAGGACACGTACGGTGCCGGAGTCCGGCTTCCGGTATCCCTCGCAGGTTTCGACGGTGGTCGTCTTGCCGGCCCCGTTGGGGCCGAGTACGGCGGTGACACCCGCTTCGGCCACCAGGTCGAGGCCGTCCGCCGCGGTCTTAGTGCCGTACCGCTTCACCAGGGACTGCACCTGGATGACCGGCTCAGTTCGCATGGCCAGAGTCTAGGTAGGCGCGCCGGGCGCCGGACGAGGGGGTCCGAAAACTACGCTTCGCGTGGCCGGTGCACGGTGAGCCACCGCTGCGCGTAGGCCACCGCGTCCGCCACCGGGAAGAGTCGTGCGCGGGCCGCGCCCACCGTCCCGCGGACCACCGGACGGTCCCGCTCGAAGTCGTGGCCGAGCTCGTCGAACCGCTCCGAGCTGATCGAGACCTCGGTCACCACCTCCCAGCCGTCGGGTCCGGGCCGTCCCACGCCGACCAGGGGGGAGGGGATCCGGTACTCGGCCAGATGGAAGCTCGTACAGCTGTCGTAGCCCGTACCCAGCAGGAGCACCCGGGCGTCCATCGCCTCCAGCCGGACGAGCGGGCTGCGCTCACCGAGCCGGCAGTCGGTCGCGTGCCCCGCGACCACCTCCGCCGCTCGCGCCCCGACGGCCGCGAAGGAGGCGTGCGGGTGCGCGCTGCGCAGGGCCCCCGGCCACCGCCGGACGGTCTCCGGTATCACGCCGACCCCGGACGAGGGGGTGACGAGCGGGTCGTACGCGGGCATCGTGGCGCGGATCGTGTCCCACCACTCCTCGGGCACCGGCGCACGGGACCACAGCGCCGGGTCCGAGAGGTTCCCGGACTGGGCGGGGACCACCAGGGTGCCGTCCGGGCCGAGCGCGTGGAGTAGTCCCTGGACGACCGCGACGGCGCCTCCGCAGACCCAGCCGAGCGCGCTGAGAGAGGAGTGCACGAGGAGCGTCTCGCCGGGTTCGACACCGAGTGTGCGCAGCTGCGCGAAGAGCGTGTCCCGGGTGACAAGAGGGCCGGTCGGAGGGGGTGTGGGCATGGTTCGGGAGTCTCGCGCAGACCGCCGCGGACCGCCACCCGTTTGATCGATCAGAGATCGTTTGCGCAGGTCAGTTTAGGTATGCCTAAGTGATGTACCGCACCGGCGGGGTGTTCCGGCGGCGCTTGTCAGTCCTCGGGGAATTACGCAACAATGGCGTTGTGAAAAACGTCGACGAGGCCCGGGAGGCACCCACGGGGGCCCCTCAGGAGGAACTCGGGACCGGGGAGCGCTCCACGCGCAACCGGGTCGCGCGCTCCATCCTGGACCACGGCCCGTCGACCGTCGCCGAGCTCGCCGGACGCCTGGGACTCACCCAGGCGGCCGTACGACGGCATCTGGACGCCCTGGTCGCGGACACCGTGGTCCAGGCGCGCGAGCAGCGGGTGTACGGGGCGCGTACGCGCGGCCGTCCCGCCAAGGTCTTCGCGCTCACCGACTGCGGCCGGGACGCCTTCGACCAGTCGTACGACAAACTTGCCGTGGACGCGCTGCGCTGGATCCAGGAGCGGTTCGGCGGGGACGAGGCGGTCGTCGCCTTCGCGCGCGCGAGGATCGCCGAGCAGGCCGCCGCCTACCGCCGGGCCATCGAGGCCGCCGACCCCGAACGGCGGACCGAAGCCCTCGCCAAGGCGCTGAGCGCGGACGGGTACGCTGCCACGGCGCGCAGCGCGCCCCCGCCGCAAAGGGGTGAGCAGCTCTGCCAGCACCACTGCCCGGTCGCCCACGCCGCGGAGAAGTTCCCCCAGCTGTGCGAGGCCGAGACGGAGATCTTCTCCGAGCTGCTCGGCACACATGTCCAGCGACTGGCCACGATCGCGCACGGTGACGGCGTCTGCACGACGTTCATCCCCAAGGCGCCCCCGGCGGCCAAAGCCTCAGAGATTTCCAAGACCACCCACAACGCATCTGCCAGCACGGCCGGGAGGAACCCCGCATGACTCTCCCCACGGAGACTGCCCACCCTGAACTCGAGGGCCTGGGCAAGTACGAATACGGCTGGGCCGACTCCGACGAGGCCGGTGCCGCGGCGAAGCGCGGTCTGAACGATGACGTCGTCCGTGACATCTCCGGCAAGAAGTCCGAGCCGGAGTGGATGACCAAGCTGCGCCTCAAGGGTCTGAAGCTCTTCGAGAAGAAGCCCATGCCGAACTGGGGCTCGGACCTGTCGGGCATCGACTTCGACAACATCAAGTACTTCGTGCGCTCCACGGAGAAGCAGGCGGAGTCCTGGGAGGACCTGCCCGAGGACATCAAGAACACGTACGACAAGCTCGGCATCCCCGAGGCGGAGAAGCAGCGCCTCGTGGCCGGTGTCGCGGCCCAGTACGAGTCGGAGGTCGTCTACCACCAGATCCGTGAGGACCTGGAGGAGCAGGGCGTCATCTTCCTGGACACCGACACGGCGCTCAAGGAGCACCCCGAGCTGTTCAAGGAGTACTTCGGCACGGTCATCCCGGCGGGTGACAACAAGTTCGCCGCGCTGAACACCGCCGTGTGGTCCGGCGGCTCCTTCATCTACGTGCCGCCGGGCGTGCATGTGGAGATCCCGCTCCAGGCCTACTTCCGCATCAACACGGAGAACATGGGCCAGTTCGAGCGGACCCTGATCATCGTCGACGAGGGTGCCTATGTGCACTACGTCGAGGGCTGTACGGCCCCGATCTACAAGTCGGACTCGCTGCACTCCGCGGTTGTCGAGATCATCGTCAAGAAGAACGCCCGCTGCCGCTACACGACCATCCAGAACTGGTCGAACAACGTCTACAACCTGGTCACCAAGCGCGCCGTGGCCTACGAGGGCGCGACCATGGAATGGATCGACGGCAACATCGGCTCCAAGGTGACGATGAAGTACCCCGCCGTCTACCTGATGGGCGAGCACGCCAAGGGCGAGACGCTCTCCATCGCCTTCGCCGGCGAGGGCCAGCACCAGGACGCCGGCTCCAAGATGGTCCACATGGCGCCGAACACCTCGTCCAACATCGTGTCGAAGTCCGTGGCGCGCGGCGGCGGCCGTACCTCCTACCGAGGTCTGGTCGAGATCGGCGAGGGCGCGCACGGCTCCAAGTCGAACGTGCTGTGCGACGCGCTGCTCGTCGACACCATCTCCCGCTCCGACACGTACCCGTACGTCGACGTCCGCGAGGACGACGTGTCCATGGGCCACGAGGCGACCGTCTCCAAGGTCTCCGAGGACCAGCTCTTCTACCTGATGAGCCGCGGCCTCTCCGAGTTCGAGGCGATGGCGATGATCGTGCGCGGCTTCGTCGAGCCGATCGCCAAGGAACTGCCCATGGAGTACGCACTCGAACTCAACCGGCTGATCGAGCTGCAGATGGAAGGCGCGGTCGGTTAAGACCCGTCCCTCGACAGCAGCACGCAGATTTCTGACGTAGGAAGAGAGCAGACCGACAGCCATGGCTGAGGCTCAGAACATCCCCGTGGGCTCCACCACCGCGGGCCAGATCGCGGTCGCCGCCGAGTCGACCGTCGCCACGCGCATGAGTGCGCCGCCGTCCTTCGACGTGGCGGACTTCCCGGTGCCGCACGGCCGCGAGGAGGAATGGCGGTTCACGCCCCTGGAGCGCCTGCGCGGTCTGCACGACGGCACCGCCGTCGCGAACGGCGGCGGCGTGAAGGTGACCGTCGATGCCCCCGAGGGCGTCACCGTCGAGACCGTCGGCCGTGACGACGCCCGGCTCGGCAAGGCGGGCACCCCGGTGGACCGCGTCGCCGCCCAGGCGTACTCCGCCTTCGAGAAGGCCTCGGTCGTGACCGTCCCGAAGGAGACCGTCCTCACCGATCCGATCCGGATCGCCGTGCACGGCCAGGGCGGGACCGCCTTCGGCCACCAGGTGATCGAGCTCGGTGCCTTCGCCGAGGCCGTCGTCGTCATCGACCACACCGGTGACGCGGTGCTCGCCGCCAACGTCGACTACCTGCTGGGCGACGGCGCCAAGCTGACCGTCGTCTCCGTCCAGGACTGGGACGACAAGGCGGTGCACGTGTCCCAGCACAACGCGCTGGTCGGCCGGGACGCCTCCTTCAAGTCCGTCGTCGTGACCTTCGGCGGCGACGTGGTGCGCCTGCACCCGCGGGTGACCTACGCGGGCACCGGCGGCGAGGCCGAGCTGTTCGGGCTCTACTTCACCGACAAGGGCCAGCACCAGGAGCACCGGCTCCTCGTCGACCACAACACCCCGCACTGCAAGTCGAACGTCGTCTACAAGGGCGCGCTCCAGGGCGACGAAGCGCACGCCGTGTGGATCGGCGACGTGCTCATCGAGGCCAAGGCCGAGGGCACGGACACGTACGAGATGAACCGCAACCTCGTGCTGACCGACGGCGCCCGCGTCGACTCGGTCCCCAACCTGGAGATCGAGACCGGCGAGATCGTCGGTGCCGGCCACGCCAGTGCCACCGGCCGCTTCGACAACGAGCAGCTCTTCTACCTGATGGCCCGCGGTATCCCGGAGTACGAGGCCCGCCGTCTGGTGGTGCGCGGCTTCTTCGCCGAGCTGGTCCAGCAGATCGGTGTCGCGGACATCGAGGAGCGGCTGCTCGCCAAGATCGAAGAGGAGCTGGAGGCCTCGGTCGCATGACTGACTCGTCGAAGTTCGTACGCGTCTGTGGGCTCAGCGAGCTGGAGGAGGACACCCCGAAGCGGGTGGAACTCGACGGCACGCCGGTCTCCGTCGTGCGCACGGAGGGCGAGGTGTTCGCCATCAACGACATCTGCTCGCACGCGAACGTCTCGCTGTCCGAGGGCGAGGTCGACGACTGCCACATCGAGTGCTGGCTGCACGGCTCGCGCTTCGACCTGCGGTCCGGCAAGCCCGACGCCCTTCCCGCGACGCGCCCCGTCCCCGTATACCCCGTAAAGATCGAAGGGGACGACGTGCTCGTCTCCCTCACCCAGGAGTCCTGAGGCACCCATGGCAACGCTTGAAATCCGAGACCTGCACGTCACCGTCGAGGCCGACAACGCCACGAAGGAGATCCTCAAGGGCGTCGACCTCACCGTGAAGCAGGGCGAGACGCACGCCATCATGGGCCCCAACGGCTCGGGCAAGTCGACCCTCGCCTACTCGCTCGCGGGTCACCCCAAGTACACGATCACCAGCGGCACCGTGCTGCTCGACGGCGAGGACGTCCTGGAGATGTCCGTCGACGAGCGCGCCCGCGCGGGCCTGTTCCTGGCCATGCAGTACCCGGTCGAGGTCCCCGGCGTCTCGGTCTCCAACTTCCTCCGTACCTCCGCCACGGCCGTCCGCGGCGAGGCGCCGAAGCTGCGCACCTGGGTGAAGGAGGTCAAGGAGGCCATGGAGCGTCTCCACATGGACCCGTCCTTCGCCGAGCGCAACGTCAACGAGGGCTTCTCCGGCGGTGAGAAGAAGCGCCACGAGATCCTCCAGCTGGAGCTGCTCAAGCCGAAGGTCGCGATCCTCGACGAGACCGACTCGGGTCTGGACGTCGACGCGCTCCGCATCGTCTCCGAGGGCGTCAACCGCGTCCGCGAGACCGGCGAGGTCGGCACCCTGCTGATCACCCACTACACGCGCATCCTGCGCTACATCAAGCCCGACTACGTCCACGTCTTCTCCGGCGGCCGGATCGTCGAGTCCGGCGGCGCCGAGCTCGCCGACAAGCTGGAGGACGAGGGCTACGAGGCATACACGAAGGGTGGCGCATCCGCGTGACACAGCTGCCGGGCCTCCTCGACACCGAAGCGATCCGCAAGGACTTCCCCGTCCTGGACCGACTGGTCCACGACGGCAAGAAGCTCGTGTACCTGGACAACGCGGCGACCTCGCAGAAGCCGCGCCAGGTGCTCGATGTCCTCAGTGAGTACTACGAGCGCTACAACGCCAACGTCCACCGCGGTGTGCATGTGCTCGCCGAGGAGGCCACGGCGCTGTACGAGGGCGCGCGTGACAAGGTCGCCGAGTTCATCAACGCGCCGAGCCGTGACGAGGTCATCTTCACCAAGAACGCCTCCGAGTCGCTCAACCTCGTGGCGAACATGCTGGGCTGGGCCGACGAGCCCTACCGGGTGGACCACGACACCGAGATCGTCATCACGGAGATGGAGCACCACTCCAACATCGTCCCGTGGCAGCTGCTCTCGCAGCGCACCGGAGCGAAGCTGAAGTGGTTCGGCCTCACGGACGACGGCCGGCTGGACCTGTCGAACATCGACGAGATCATCACGGAGAAGACGAAGATCGTCTCCTTTGTGCTGGTGTCCAACATCCTCGGCACGGTCAACCCGGTCGACGCGATAGTCCGCCGCGCCCAGGAGGTCGGCGCGCTGGTCTGCATCGACGCCTCCCAGGCCGCGCCGCACATGCCGCTGGACGTCCAGGCCCTCGGGGCCGACTTCGTGGCCTTCACCGGCCACAAGATGTGCGGTCCGACGGGTATCGGCGTTCTCTGGGGTCGCCAGGAGTTGCTGGAGGACCTTCCTCCGTTCCTGGGCGGCGGAGAGATGATCGAGACGGTGTCGATGCACTCGTCGACGTACGCCCCCGCCCCGCACAAGTTCGAGGCGGGCACCCCGCCGATCGCGCAGGCGGTCGGTCTGGGTGCGGCGATCGACTATCTGACCTCGATCGGCATGGACAAGATCCTCGCCCATGAGCACGCGCTCACCGAGTACGCGGTGCAGCGGCTGCGCGAGGTCCCCGACCTGAGGATCATCGGTCCCACCACGGCCGAGGACCGGGGCGCGGCGATCTCCTTCACGCTGGGCGACATCCATCCCCACGATGTGGGCCAGGTCCTGGACGAGCAGGGCATCGCGGTCCGGGTCGGCCACCACTGTGCACGTCCCGTCTGCCTGCGGTACGGAATTCCTGCGACCACGCGAGCGTCGTTCTATCTGTACTCCACGCCGGCCGAGATCGACGCACTGGTCGAGGGGCTGGAGCACGTACGGAACTTCTTCGGCTGAGAGGCTGGTCGTGAAGCTGGATTCGATGTACCAGGAAGTCATCCTGGACCACTACAAGAACCCGCACGGGCGTGGTCTCCGGGACGGCGACGCCGAGGTGCACCATGTCAATCCGACCTGCGGCGACGAGATCACGCTGCGTGTGAAGTACGACGGTACGACGATCAAGGACGTGTCGTACGAGGGCCAGGGCTGCTCCATCAGCCAGGCCTCGGCCTCCGTACTGAACGAACTCCTCGTCGGCAAGGACGTGACGGAGGCGCAGAAGGTCCAGGAGACCTTCCTGGAGCTGATGCAGTCCAAGGGCAGGATCGAGCCCGACGACGCGATGGAGGAGGTCCTGGAGGACGCGGTCGCGTTCGCGGGTGTCTCCAAGTACCCGGCACGGGTCAAGTGCGCCCTCCTGAGCTGGATGGCGTGGAAGGACGCGACGGCCCAGGCTCTGGGCGGGGCCGACGCCGAAAGGAAGACGGCATGAGCGACACCGTGGAGATGAAGCCGGCCTCGGAGGAGGAGCTCCGCGAGGCCCTGATGGACGTCGTCGACCCCGAACTGGGCATCGACGTCGTCAACCTCGGCCTCATCTACGGCATCCACATCGACGAGTCGGCCAACATCGCCACTGTCGACATGACCCTGACCTCCGCGGCCTGCCCGCTGACGGACGTCATCGAGGACCAGGCCAAGTCCGCCACGGACGGTCTGGTGAGCGAACTGCGGATCAACTGGGTCTGGATGCCGCCGTGGGGTCCCGACAAGATCACGGACGATGGCCGTGAGCAGCTTCGGGCGCTCGGCTTCAACGTCTGAGATCCCCTGACTCCTCCACGGTCACACCGACCCCTGAGGTCCACTTCGGCCTTTCCCGGCCGCGGAAGAACGGCGACGCCCGACGGGCGTCGCCGTTTCCTGTTTTCAGCTCAGACCGTCCACCAGCCGGAACGCGGAGTCCGCCCGGTAGAGGTCGCTGTTCTGGTACGGATCCAGCTCCAGCCGGAAGTTCTGGTGGCGCAGGAAGCGTCCCGGGTAGTTCACCGACTCCAGCATGATCGCGCCAGGGTAGGAGGAGGCACGGGGACAGAAGGTGGCGTCCTGCTCGAAGAGCGCGGAGCGGTCGTCGGTCTCGGCCCGCAGCACGAAGTCGCGGTGCCGCAGATAGGTGCCGTCGGCCGTGGCGAAGGAGTAGCACGAGTCATCGGCCAGCCCCTTCACCTGCTTGAAGGTCGCGGCACGCCGGGCGGAGGCGGAACCGGCCGGGTCGAGCCGCACGATGTCGCCGTTCACCTGCCAGTAGCGGTCCGGGTAGTTGACGGATCGGACCGAGCGCCAGGTGGTGGATGTGCCGGAGGAGAGTGCGCCGCCCTTCGACGGATGGGCGGCGGACCCTGAGCCGGCCGTGGGTGTCCCGGGCGACGCGGAGGCCGATCCGTCCGCCGAGGCCGACGACCGGACGGAGGTCATGCCGCTCTTTCCGCTGGGGGCCGCGACGGGCGTGGCGGGCAGCGAGAAGCCGAGGCCGTCCGGGCCGCTCAGGGCGACTGCGGTGTCCCCGGCGCTGCCGGGTGACGGACCGTCAGTGTTCTTGTCCAGCAAGGAGATCGCCAGCGCGCTGGAGGAGAAGACGGCCACGGCTATCAGGCCGCACGCCCAGAGCCTGCGGCCTCCGGGCGTGCGGGGCTCGCCCGGAGTCACCCCTGTCTCCCAGACGGGGGAGTGGGCGGGGCGGTCAAGGGTGGGTGGGGGGTTCTGTTCTGGCATGCGCGGTTCCCTCGGCGTCGCCTGACGGCGTACGCGGAATCGTCGAGTGGGTGTGACCCAACAGGGGAGCAGGGGGAAAGGCAGAGGCGACCCGGTCACGGGCGTGCGGAAGGCGGCGGCCGTGGATATCGGGTGGGCAACCGGTGAAACAGTAGTGGACATGACGGGTTCGTAGCACCCTCTCAGAGAGCGGTTTCTCCGCACTGTGATCTGCGCGCCCGGGCAGTCGGCGAACAGTTGCTGACGCCGTACCAGACCGCCCTGAGCGAGGCCGTGTTGGCCAGGTCTTTCATGCGCTGACGGCTGCGGGTCGGCCCGGTTCGGACTGGGCGGGGACGGGCATCCGGCCGGGATGTGTACGCGCGTACATATCGTGCGTACACTCGTACACATGGGATATGTGTTCCTCGCCGGGGCGATCGCTGCCGAAGTCGCCGCCACCACCGCCATGAAGTACAGCGAGGGCCTCAGCAAGCTGG
Organism: Streptomyces sp. NPDC052036; assembly: GCF_040680495.1. NCBI lineage: Bacteria > Bacillati > Actinomycetota > Actinomycetes > Kitasatosporales > Streptomycetaceae > Streptomyces > Streptomyces sp. NPDC052036. The sequence continues at coordinate 223,656 of NZ_JBFAWW010000004.1, forward strand.
GGCCGTCCCTGGTGACCCTCCTCGGATACATCGTGTCCTTCGCGCTGCTCGCCCAGTGCCTGAAGACCCTGTCGATCGGCACGGCCTACGCGATCTGGGCGGGGGTCGGCACCGCGGCCGTGGCCGGCCTCGGACTGATGCTCTTCGGAGAGGGGCTGAACCTCGCGAAGATCGTCGGCATCGTGCTGATAGTCGGCGGCGTGGTGGTCCTGAACCTCGGAGGTGCTCACTGATGCCCCGGCGCTACGACCCCGAGCGGCGGCAGCGGATCGTGGACGCGGCGATCCGGGTGGTGGGGAAGAAGGGCTTGGCCGGACTGAGCCACCGCTCCGTCGCCGCCGAGGCGGACGTGCCGCTCGGCTCCACGACGTACCACTTCAAGACCCTCGACGAGCTGATGGTCGCCGCACTGCGGCAGACGAACGAGGGCTTCGCCAAGGCCCTCGCCGAGAGCGGTCTGCCGCAGTCCGCGGAGAGCGACCTCGCGGCGGACCTCGCCCATGCCCTGGGCGCGTGGCTGGGCGGCGACCGCACGGGCGTGGAGCTGGAGTACGAGCTGTACCTCGCGGCCCTGCGTCGGCCCGCCCTGCGCCCGGTCGCCGCCGAGTGGACGGAGGAGACCGCCGAGCGGCTGTCCCACCGCACCGACCCCGTCACCGCGCGGGCGCTGCTCGCGCTGATGGACGGTATCTGTCTCCAGGTGCTGCTGACGGGGGCGGAGTACGACGAGGAGTACGCGCGGGAGACGCTCCGACGGGTGCTGAACGGTTGACCCCCGCGGGCACCCCGTGCGCGGTGCCGGGCCCGGCTCGTGAGACGGCTCGTTCACCGGTTCGCCCGCGCGCCCCCCGCCACGTTAGGTTTCCCTCATGACCGACACGACTGCTCCCCGCACCACCGGTGCCGTGGCCGCCGGCCTCGCCACCATCGCCACCGACGGCACCGTTCTCGACACCTGGTTCCCCGCGCCCGAGCTGGCCGCCGAGCCCGGCCCGTCCGGCACCGAGCGGCTGTCGCCCGAGCATGCCGTCGAACTGCTCGGCGAAGACGCCGCCAGGGCGGTCGGCCCGGACGCCCGCCGGGGTGTCGAGGTGATCGCGGTCCGCACGGTCATCGCGTCCGTCGACGACAAGCCGATCGACGCGCACGACGTCTATCTGCGCCTGCACCTGCTCTCGCACCGCCTGGTCAAGCCGCACGGTCTGAGCCTGGACGGCATGTTCGGTTTCCTCGCCAACGTCGCCTGGACCTCGCTCGGCCCGGTCGCCGTCGACGACGTCGAGAAGGTGCGCCTCACCGCCCGCGCCGAGGGTCTGCACCTCCAGGTGGCGTCCGTCGACAAGTTCCCGCGTATGACGGACTACGTCCTCCCGAAGGGCGTCCGGATCGCCGACGCCGACCGGGTGCGTCTCGGTGCCCACCTGGCCGAGGGCACGACCGTCATGCACGAGGGCTTTGTGAACTTCAACGCCGGCACGCTCGGCACCTCCATGGTCGAGGGCCGTATCTCCGCGGGCGTCGTGGTCGGCGACGGTTCGGACATCGGCGGCGGCGCCTCCACCATGGGCACGCTCTCCGGCGGCGGCAACGTGATCATCTCCATCGGGGAGCGCTGCCTGATCGGCGCGGAGGCGGGCGTCGGCATCGCCCTCGGCGACGAGTGCGTCGTCGAGGCCGGCCTGTACGTCACCGCGGGCACCCGGGTGACCATGCCCGACGGCCAGATCGTCAAGGCCCGTGAACTCTCCGGCGCCTCCAACATCCTCTTCCGCCGCAACTCGGTCACGGGCGCGGTCGAGGCCCGCCCCAACAACGCGGTCTGGGGCGGCCTGAACGAGATCCTGCACAGCCACAACTGACGGCCTGCGGCCCGTCCGAAGAGCGCCCCGCCGCCTCGGCAGGGCGCTCGTTCATGTCGTCACGGAGGCCGCGAACTCCGTCAGCGCCGCGAAGTCCTCCCGCCGCAGCCCGATCCGCGGGTCCACCTGGTGCAGCAGGGTCGGCCCCGGGTGATGGGCGGCGACGTACGCCTGGTCCGCGGGGGTCTGTTCGTCGTCCACCCAGGCGAAGGGACGGCCCCGGGCGTGCGCCACGATCGCCTCGGTCTTCCAGTGCACGCCGTCCGGGCGCAGGGCGAACAGTCCCGCGCCGAAGTCGACGTAGGGAAGCTCCGGAAGGCCGATGACCGGGCCGATCCAGCGGTTCGCGGCGTCCATCCACGTGGACGCCCAGCACAGGTCGTACCCGAGCGCCAGCAGCGCCGGGCCGTGTCCGGGGTGCAGCCAGACGCGCAGCGCCCGCCCCGGGTGCAGGGCGACCGTGATCGTCGTATAGCCCTCCGGGCGGCGCTCCGGCCGGGCCGCCCACGGGTTGAGGGGGCCGTCGACATCGAGGAAGAGCAGAGGCCGGTCCACGCGGCCACCGTACGGCAACGGCGGCGCGCGCCCCGGGGGCTTTTCTCCGCCCGTGGCTGATCAGCCGGCCGTCAGCTGCTCGTACGCGGTCATCAGCCGCTCTACCGCCTCGCGGTCCGCGGACCGCAGCGGTGCGCGGACCGGGCCCGCGGGCAGGCCGAGGGCGCCGAGCAGTGCCTTGGCCGTGACCGTGCCGGGCAGGCCCGCTGCCATCATCGCCTCGATCAGGGGCAGGGCCCGGTGCTGCAGCCGGGCGGCTCCCGCGGTGTCGCCCGCGTCGAAGGCGTCCAGCACGGACCGGATCCGGCGCGGGGCGACGTTCGCCACCGTGCTGATGCAGCCCGCGCCGCCCACCGCGTACAGGGCGAGATTGTGCTCGTCGCAGCCCGCGTAGTAGGCCAGGGCCGTCCGGGAGAGCACCTTCTGGATACCGAGGAAGTCGTAGGAGCAGTCCTTGACCGCCACGATCCTGGGGTGTTCGGCGAGACGGAGCATCGTGTCGGGCTCGATGCGGGTGCCGGTGCGGCCGGGGATGTCGTACAGCGCCAGCGGCAGCCCCGACGCGTCCGCGACCTCCAGGAAGTGCCATGCGAGGGCGTCCTGCGGGGGCTTGCTGTAGTACGGGCTGACCACCAGCAGACCGTCCGCGCCCGCCTTCTCGGCCGCGAGGGCCAGCTCGACGGTGTGCCGGGTGTCGAACGTGCCCACGCCCGCCACCAGTGACGCCCGGTCGCCGAGAGCCTCCCGGACGGCTCCGATGAGGGCCGACTTCTCGGCGTCCGTCGTGGTCGGGGACTCGCCCGTCGTTCCGTTCAGCACCAGTCCGTCGCACCCCTCGGACACCAGCCGGTCGGCGAGCCGCTGGGCCCCGTCGAGGTCGAGCGCGCCCGCCTCGGTGAAGGGCGTGACCATGGCGCAGAGGGCGCGGCCGAAGGGCGGGGGCGCGGATGCAGTCGTCGTCATGGGAGTAGTGTCGACAGGCCGATCGTGAAGCTCCACTTAATTCTTCTACATGATAATGATCAGGGATTCTGCTGTATGGGGGGGGCGAGCGCGGAGAGCCGGAGGCACTCGGGGCGCGTTGAGGGGCGCGGAGCGGCATGCGGTGGTGCCAAATCGCACCGGGTGGGTCACCATGGCGGGGACGGTCACCAACCGTGGGAGGCGTTATGAAGCTGGGCAAGGCACTCGCCACCGGGGTCGCGGAGGAGCGTCCGGAGGTTCCCGAGGAGGAGACGGGTCTTCGCGCGGCGGACGTCGCCGACGGCGTCGAGGAGTCCGCGGCGCCCGCCCCTGAAGAGGTCCCGGCCGCCCGATGAGACTGCGGCTCCCCGAGGAACGCCCGACGGAGCCGCCGACCGGGTACAAGATCGCCCATCCGGTGCTGTCCCAGGATGGCGACCGGGCCGGGTTCACCGGCGTGTCCCTGGGCGGTGCACTGCCCTACGGAGTACTCGACGACGCCCGGTGTGTGTACGGGCGTCGGCATCGCGCGCCGCACCGCCGCTGCGACTGCGGCTTCCACTGTGTGCACGACCGCACGGAGGCCGAGGCGCTGCTGTGCACCGAGGAGCACCAGGCGGCCGTGCTGCTGGAGGTCTCCGTGCTCGGCTCGTACATCCGCTTCGAACAGGGCTTCCGGTATGCGAGCCAGCGGGTGCGGACCATGACGGTCGGCCCGTGCGGGTGCGGCGGAGCGGCGGTCGCCCTGGCCGACGCCGACTGGGGGCGCCCGGGTTGGCGCGCGCTCCGGCCGGCGTGCGCGGGGTGCGTACGCGGCCGTACCTCACTGTCGCCCGCGGTGTTCGCGCGGCTCGCCGGTGACGGGCTGCGGGTGCGGACAGGCCGGGGAGGCGGGGGCCGCCCCGTCGGCCTCGACGTGTCCGAGCTGGCCGCCGAGGCGGCTCTGCTCCAGGCGCGGCTCGACTGGTTCCAGATCCAGTTGGCCCGGCTGGAGGAGCGGGGGCCGAAGGGGTAGGGCTGCCGCGCCATGTCCATGCCCCCGGGGCCGGGGTCCGGTGATCAGTCCGGCTTGGGCAGGGAACGCAGGTGCCGCATCTGGGCGTGGCTGAGGTCGTAGGCCTGCCGCATATGGCGGGTGATCGCCTCCAGCTCGTCCTCGGTGTGGCCGTCGAGCAGGGTCTGCCAGGCCTGGCCGAGGTCGTCCCACACCGCGGTGACCCGGGCGGTGCGCTCGGGGACCGGGGCGACCAGCACCCGCCGGCGATCCTGCCGGTCGGGGGTGCGGGTCACATAGCCCCCTCGTTCGAGCCGGTCCACCAGCCGCGTGGCCGAGCCCGTGGTCAGGCCCGTCATGTCGGCGATCTGCCGCACGGTCAGCGGCCCGGGCTCGGCCGTCAGCAGGCTCAGACACTGCACATCGGTCGGATGCAGACCGAGGTGATCGGCGATGGCCTGGTTGAACAGCACATACGCCGCGAGGTAGCGGCGGGACTCCAACGACAACTCCTCGGACAGCCGTTCCCGACGCGACTCCGCCATCCGGCTCACACTCCCCTTTGCTGCGTGACGCAGCGTTTCAGTATTCTGCTGCGTGACGCAGTTAATGTGTCTCACAGTCATTCTATTCTGGGGGAGAAGCATGCTCACCGTTGCCGTCAGCGGAGCCACCGGAGTCCAGGGCGGGGCCACCGTTCGAGCCCTCCTTCTTGCGGGTCACCGGGTACGCGCACTCACCCGCGACCCCGACTCGTCCGCCGCCGACACCCTGCGCGCCCTCGGCGCCGAGATGCGTCGCGCCGACTTCGACGACCGCGCGTCTCTCGACGCGGCCCTCGCCGGAGCGGACTCGCTCTTCGCCGTCACCACCCCGTTCGGCGCCGACACCGCCGCCGAGGCCCGGCAGGGCAAGGCCCTCGTCGACGCCGCGGCGGCCGCCCGCCTCGGGCACATCGTGCTGACCTCCGCCGCGCACGCCGACCGCGGCACCGGTGTTCCGCACTACGAGAGCAAGCACCTGGTCGAGCGGCATCTGCGTACGGCCGGCGTGCCCTGGACCGTGATCGCTCCGGCGGCGTTCATGGACAACTACTCCGGCGGCTGGACGCTCGACACCCTGCGCGAAGGCGTCTTCGCCTGGCCCATGCCCTCCGGCCGGCCGTTCACGCTCGTCCCCGCCGAGGACATCGGGGCGTTCGCCGCGCTGACCCTCCAGCGCCGCGACGAGTTCACCGGACGGCGCATCGACATCGCCTCCGACAGGCGTACCCCGAGCCAGATCGCGGAGACTCTCGCCTCGGCCATCGGGCGCCCGATCGTCCACCATGAGGTGCCGGTGACCGATGTGCGGACCTGGTCCACCGACCTGGCCGCCATGTTCGAGTACATCACCGCCTCCGGTCTGGACGTCGATGTGGCCGGGCTGCGCCGTGACTACCCCGAGGTCGGCTGGCACGACTTCACCGACTGGGCCGTCGGCCAGGACTGGAACGCCCGTCTCGCCTCCGTGTCCGCCCACCGGTGACGCCCGCCCGGGGGCGAGGCACCCCCGGCGTCATCCCGGCCCGGCCGCAGGTCTGGGCGGGGCAATCGTGCGGATCCTTCGCGCGTGGCAACCGTGCGGAGGGTCCGCGCGGCATCTATGCAGAGAGTCCGCAGGGCAACCACGCCGAAACGCGCAGAAAGGCACGACACCTCCATGAAGCCGATCGGCTACTGGCTCAATCGCACTGACCGGGCACTCACCCGCTCCATGGACGCCACGCTGGAGGAGTTCGGTCTCACCCGGATCGCCTGGCAGGTCCTCAACACCCTGAGGGAGACCCCCGATTCCGCCGACGCCGATGTCCTGGAGGCCCTCTCCGCCAACGCCGACACGGACACGCTCACCATCGCCGTCGGCACCGTGCTCGCCGACGGCTGGGCGATGCGTCCCGCGCCGGACCGGCTCGCCCTCAGCGACAGCGGACGTGAGCGTCTCACCGCCGTCGCCCAGCGCGTCGACACGTTCCGCGCCACGGCCATGACCGGTATCACTCCGGACGAGTTCCGTGCGGCCGTCCTTGTCCTGGAACGTATGACCCACAACGTCGAGACGGCGATGAGCGCGGCTTCCCGGCCCTGACGGCCGCAGCGTCGTAAGCCGCCTCCGGCGGGCTCCGTCGCTCTCCGTCCCGCTCTCCGTCCCGTTTTCCGCACCCGCGCCCATCGCCGAACACTTCAACCGTCTGGACAAAAAAAGTTTTCGGTGGAAGGGTGGGGTTCATGCTGGATGTGACCGTGATCGAGGACGCCGAAGCCGCAGCCGTGTCGCTGGACCCCGTGCGGGCCCGGCTGCTCGCCGAACTGGCGGCCGGGCCCGCGTCGGCCGCCATGCTGGCCGGCCGGGTCGGACTGCCCCGGCAGAAGGTCAACTACCATCTCAAGGCCCTGGAGCGGCACGGCCTCGTCGAACTGGCCGGCGAGCGCCGCAAGGGCAATGTCACCGAGCGGCTGATGCAAGCCACCGCCGCCTCGTATGTGATCAGCCCGCTGGCACTCGCCTCCGTGCAGCCGGACCCGGACCGCTTCCGCGACCAGCTCTCCGCCCGCTGGCTGCTCGCCCTCGGCGCGCGCCTGGTGCGGGACGTCGGCTCACTGATCACCGGCGCCGCGAAGGCCCGCAAGCCGCTCGCGACCTATGCGCTGGACGGCGAGGTGCGGTTCGCCTCGGCCGCCGACCGTGCCGCGTTCATCCAGGAGCTGACGGCGGGCGTCAGCGCCCTGATCCGCAAGTACGACGCCTCGGACACCGAGAGCGGCCGTGACCACCGGATCGTGGTCGCCGTCCACCCCACCCTCAAGCCGGGGCCTGCCGAGGCCGGACCCGAACCCGGGTCCGCCGCGCCCCCGGCCGCCGAACTCACCGACTGACCCACCCACTTCACGCAGGAGCCATCATGTCCAAGGAATTCGAGATCGCCCGAGAGTTCGAGGTCGACGTCACGCCCGAGGAGGTGTGGGAGGCGATCACCCACGGCACCGGCGGCTATCTGTGGCCGATGGAGCCCCCGGAGCCCCGGGTGGGCGGCGCCGGACCCTTCGGCTCCGAGGTCATCGCCTGGGATCCGCCCCACCGCTACGTCAACCGCGTCGCGAACGTCGAGGGCATCTCCCAGCAGACCCTCAACCAGCTCGACCACACCATCGAGCCGCGTGACGAGGGCCGTCGCGCCTGGGTGCGGTACGTGCACAGCGGCATCTTCGTCGACGACTGGGACAACCAGTACGACGGGGCGAGCAAGCACACCGACTTCTATCTGCACACCCTGCGCGAGTATCTGACCCACTTCGCGCCGCGCCCGGTGACCTTCGCGACCCTGAACGGCCCCGAGGCGTCCACCGGTGCCGACGCCTTCACCGTCGTCGCCGGGGCCCTCGGCCTGCCCGAGGACGCCACCGAGGGGTCCCCGGTCGGCGTCCGGGGACCCGGCGGACAGTCCCTGGACGCCGTGCTGGACTTCCGCAACCCGTACTTCATCGGGCTGCGCACCGAGGACGCCCTGATCCGCTTCTTCGGCCGCAACCACTGGGGCGCGCCGGTGGGCATCAGCGTCCATGACTTCGCCCCGGACGCCGACGCCAAGGCGAACGAACTCGCCTGGCAGCAGTGGCTGGACGAGGCCTACGCCTGACCCCGTCCAGCACACCCCGCGGGTGCTGGTGCCTGCACTACGGGCGGAACCGCAGCACCTGCGGGTCGTGGTCGCTGATCTGGTCGTGGAACTCCGAGTTGATGTGCACGCTGTCGTAGTCGAGGCCACAGCCACGGCGGATCGACGGGCTCACCAGGATCTGGTCGAGGACCTGGCTGTTGCCCTGGTAGTCGTACGTGTACCGCTCGCTCTTCGGCAGCGACTTGATCGCCGACCACAGCTCGCCGTGACCCTCGAGGATCTTCGTGGTGTCGGAGAACTGGAAGTCGTTCATGTCGCCGAGCGTGATGACCTCGGCGTTCTTCTGGGTGTCGAGGATGTTCTTGACGAAGGTGTGCACCTCGGTCGCCTGAAGGTGGCGCTGGGTCTCGGAGCTGCGCGCCGGCGGCTGGTACTGCCCCGTGAGGCCCTGGTCGCCGCCCTTGGAGGTGAGGTGGTTGGCGATCACGAAGACCGTCTTGCCGCGGAAGACGAACTCGCCGGCCAGCGGCTTGCGGCTGGCCTTCCAGGCGTCGCTGCCCGGGTCGATCCGACCGGGGGAGGCCGTCAGCTGCGCCTTGCCGTGCACCTTGGTGACCCCCACGGCGGTCGTGGAGCCGCCGCCGGGACGGTCGGTGAACGAGACCCGCGCGGGGTTGAAGAGGAAGACCTGACGGATGTTGCCGCCGGGCTCGCCGCCGTCCTGGTCGTTGACCGGGTCGATCGAGCGCCACTCGTACTTCGGGCCGCCCGCCTCGACGATCGCGTCGATCAGTTTGTTCACCGTCTGGCTCGCGTCGACCGTGCCGTCGTCCGTGGCACCGTTGTTGTCCTGGATCTCCTCCAGGGACACGATGTCCGGCGACTGCAGGTTGTTCACGATCGCGGAGGCGTGGGCCGCGAAGGTGGCGTCGGACGGGTCCAGGTTCTCCACGTTGTACGTCGCCACGGCCAGCTCGCCGCGCGCCTGCTTGCGGGTCGTCTCGCGTTTGAGGCCCCCGCTCTTGAGGGTGCCGAGCTTGCTCGCGACGACGGTGTAGCCGCCGAACTGGTTGTAGTCCAGCGGACCGGTGGTCGTGCCGGTGAGCGTGTCACCGACGTTGGCGGCCGGGAAGTCGGCGGTCGAGCCGAGCGACTGGATCTGCAGCCGGCCCGAGTTCTGGGACGTGTAGGAGCCGTAGACCGTGCCACCGCGGCGGTTGGCGTGCTCATGCGGCTTCACCGTGACCCACAGCTCGGTGTACGGGTCGGTGCCGGTGACCACACGGGCGTCGGCGACCTGGACGTTCATGTCCTCCAGGGACTCGTAGTAGTCCAGGGCGTACTTGGACGGCTGCAGGGTGAGGCCGTTGACCGAGCCGCTCGCGGCGGTGTCGCCCGCCGGGGTGTACGCGGTGGGCACCGACCTCGCGCCGATGACGACGGGCGCCGGGACGGCGTTGCCGCTGGAGAGGACCGTCACCGTCGGCTTGGTGATCTCCGTCACCGACTGGTTGCCGGACGAGGTGCCGCCCGGGACGTACTCCGAGACCGTGCCCGTCACCGTGACCGAGTCGCCCACGGCGACCTTCGGGGTGGAGCTGGTGAAGACGAAGACGCCCTCGCTGGTGGCCGGGTTGTCGTCCGGGTTCGGGTCCTGCATCCAGAACCCCTTCGACGAGCCGTACGTCCGCACACCTGTGACGATTCCGGCCACATCCGTGACCTTCTGGCCTGCGAGCGGCGACATACGGGTGGTGCCCTGGATGTCATGGATACGCACGGTGTCCGCGTGGGCCGGCGCGGTGAGCACCACACCGGACAGCGTGGAACAGACAGCAGCGACGGTGAGCGCGGCGAGACGCGCGGAAGACTTGCTCGGCAACGGGATCCCTCCGGGGACATGCGTGGGCGCCGGGACGAGAGTGGAGCGTGGAACGGTGGCGGTCGCGACCGGTGGGCCGGTGGCGACACAGGTTGCGCAAGTTGCACGCGTGGAACGCAGGGAACAGAAGGAAGGCGAAGGGCACCGATGAGCACCGGTGAGTGCATGGCGAGCACCGGTGAACGTCATGGGCACCGACGGCATCGATGAACGCTGACGTACACGGACCGCACGCTCACGATCACCGAACGCATCTTGGTGAACAAGTGTCCCCCGACTTCTACGCGCGTCAATCTCCTGTGTGGCAAGGCCAGTTGTCAAGGTTTCGGCCATGTACGGCGCCCGGCCGGGAGATGAACCGGGCGGCATGGGTGGATATCCGTCTAGGCTGAGCCGTGTGTTTCGGGGCGCCCCCCCTCGGCCACTACGTACGTTCCAAGGAGACCCAGCCGATGTCAGACAGCTCCCCCTTGCCGCCTGTTCGGCTGCGCTCCGAAGCGGAGCTCGCACGGGACGCGCTCGCCGCACCGCTGCTCTCCCACGCCGCCCGGCTCGCCCGCTGGGCCGGGCCGGACACCCGCGTCGGCGTCGGAGGCGAACTCGTCGAGGAGCAGCTGCCCGCCGCGGCCGAGGCCCTCGGACTGACCGGCGAGGACGCCGCCGCCCTCGTCGGCGAGGCCTGGCAGGTCGCCGTCGACACCGGACTGGTCGAGATCGTCGACGAGGAGGAGGGGACGGTCGCCCCGGGCGCCGACCTGGCGCTGCTCACCTCCGGCAGCCCGAACGACGTGCTCGGTGTGTGGCTCGGCGCGCTGGAGACCGTGCTCGCCGACGCGAGCGTGCCCGACCTCGACGACCTCGTCGACGCCCTGGACGAGGGCGGCGAGATCGACTTCTCGTCCCTCGACTGGGACCCGGAGGCGGAGGCCGCCTTCCTCGACGGTGTGCTCGCCAACCTCTATCTGCTGGCGGTCAGCGAGGAGGGGCCCGGCGACGGCCCGGTGCCGCTGCCCGCGCTCGCCGCGTCGATGATCGTGCCCGACGACATGGGCGACCCCACCAATGACGTGCTTGAACAGGTGTCGGACGCCATGATGCGGCTCGACGACCAGTTCCGGATCCTCGAACCGATCGGGCTCGTCGACTTCCAGCCGGTCGACGAGGCGCTGATGGCCGACCCCGAGGAGGACCCGGCCGCACCCGTCGACGAGACGGACGTCAGCCGGTACGGGATGGTACGGCTGACCCCGCTCGGTCTGTACGGGATGCGCGCGCGACTGCTGGAGGCCGGGATGGCCGCCCCCGCGGTCGGAGAACTGGCGGACAAGGGCGCGGACGCGCTGCTCGACAGCACGTCGGTGTTTCCCCCGGCGGCGGCGCAGGCCGAGACCGAGCAGTGGCTCGCCCGCCGTGAACCGCTCGCGGCCGCACGGGAATTGCTCGGTGCGGCGCGCGGTACGGACGCGGGTGCGCCGCTGCGCCGGCTGCGCTGTCAGCAGGCGCTGTCGCTGGTCGGACCGGAGGCGGAGCCCGCGCTGCGCGAGGTGCTGGACGACGCCGAACTGGGCGGTCTGGCGCGGGTCTGGCTCACCGAGTGCGGGGCGGCCGATGTGCCCGCGCCGCCGGAGTCGATGGTCTTCTGGCTGACCATCGACACCGTGGCCGCGCAGCTGGCGGCGGAGGGCAACTCCGCCGAGTTGCAGGGCCTGGTGGAGGGCCTGGCGGCACAGCACAGCGGTTTCTTCGCCACGGCGTGGCGGGTGGACCACCCCGCGACTCCGGACGTCCTGGAGGCGATGGGGCGCCTGCACCCGGACAAGAAGCTGGCGAAGGAGGCCCGGAAGGCGGCGTTCAAGGCGCGCAGCCAGCAAGGGGGTTGAGGGGCGGGGGTTCGGTTGGGGGCGGGTGCCCGGTTGAGTCCGCGGGTCGGCCGAGTCGGTTCTTTGGTTGAGTTCGCTGGTCGGCCGAGTCGGTCCTCTGGTTGACTCCGCGGGCCGGCTGAAACCGCGGTCCGGTGGCGGCGGTGGACGTCGTGGAGGAGAGGGCGGCGGGCCCCGCCGTCATTGCCCTGACATGGCTCGTTGTTGAGACGCGGGCCCTCTTCCTGGGGAGGGCTTGGGGGATTCATGGAACAGCGCCCCCGGGTGTCGGTCGGTGTTCAACCGGAGTTCACGGCCGGGGGGAACTGTGTGCCCGGCAACGAGGTCCGCCGAGCCACCCCCCCCGACCGACTCACTCCCTTCTCCCAGGAGCCAGCATGTCGCTCACCCGCAGGGACTTCGCCAGAGAGTCCGCGCTCACCGGCGCGGGCATCGCCCTGGCCGGCAGCGTCGGTGCTCTCGCCACCGCTCCGGGCGCGCTCGCCTCCACGGACACCGAGACAGCGGGCGACCGGACGGAGGACCGGCACCCCGGCCTCGGCTACGGACCGCTGATCCCCGACCCCCACGGCATCCTCGCGCTGCCCGCCGGGTTCTCCTATCGGATCGTCACCTACAGCGGGAAGACCAAGCTGGAGTCGGGTGAGTTCACCCCCTCCAACCACGACGGCACCTCCGCCTTCGACGGACCGCGCGGCGCGACCCTCCTCGTCAACAACCATGAGCTGAAGGGCCCCCGTGCCGACTGGGCCCACCCCGTGCCGCTCACCGAGGGACTCGTCTACGACCCGGCCGCGTCCGGCGGTTGCACGGTCGTCGAGGTCCGGCACGAGCATGTCGCCGAGTGGGTCGGCATCGCGGGCACCTCCACCAACTGCGCGGGCGGCAACACCCCGTGGGGTACGTGGCTCACCTGCGAGGAGACCGAGGACAAGGCCGGCCGGAACGGCATGACCAAGGACCACGGCTATGTCTTCGAGGTCGACCCGGAGGACCGCCGGGCCAACCGCGACCCCAAGCCCCTCAAGGCGCTGGGCCGTTACGCCCACGAGGCCGTCGTCGTCGACCCCAAGCGCGGCCATCTCTATCTGACCGAGGACGCCTCCGGCCCGAACGGCCTGCTCTACCGCTGGACCCCGCCCGAGGGCTTCCACCACGGCCGCGGCAGACTGCGCACCCTCGCCGACGACGCGGGCCGCCTCCAGGCCTTCAAGTGCTTCGACTCCGGCGGCCGGTTCGTGGACGACCTCTCCCGGGCCACGAAGATCGGCACGGTCTACGGCGTCGACTGGATCGACGTCCCGGACCGCGACGCCACGACCGTCTCCGTGCGCAAGCAGTTCGCGTCCGGGGAGGTCACCCGCGCCCGCAAGCTGGAGGGCATGTGGTGGGGCGACGGTGGCACGTACATCGTCTCCTCCTACGCCCGCGAGGAGAGCCCCGTCCAGCACGACGGCCAGGTCTGGTTCTACGACCCCCGGCGCCGCACCCTGACGCTGAAGGTCCTGCTCGGTGTGAACCCGGACCCGGCGAAGAAGGGCAACTTCGACGGTCCGGACAACATCACCGTCTCGCCGTACGGCGGCCTGGTCATCGCCGAGGACGGAGAGGGCGTCCAGCACCTCTTCGGCGCCACCGACAGCGGCCGCACCTACCCGATCGCCCGCAACGAGCTGAACATCGGCTCCGCGCAGGAGCCCGAGTACAGCGAGTTCACGGGCGTCACCTTCTCCCCCGACGGGAAGACCCTGTTCGCCAACATCCAGGAGCCCGGCATCATGCTGGCCGTCACCGGCCCCTGGAAGCGCCACAAGCGCCACTGACCTCCGGCGCACCGCTCCCCGCAGGGCCCGCACTCCGATGCGGGCCCTGCCCCGTGAGGGGCGGCCCGCCTCGATCCGGTCACCCGGACCGGCGGCCGTCGAGCAGGGCGGCCAGGGTGGGCAGCCGGCCCAGCGCCTGGGCCACGCCGAGACCGTCCATGTAGTCGCGCACCTGCACGAGCGCACCGCCGCGGACCCGCATCACCAGAAGCCCCGGGAACGCGAACGGCTCTCCGGTGCCGGTCACGGTTCCCGTGACGGTCCGCTCGACGGTGATCACCTCGGGGTCGGTGGGGGTATGGACGGCCACCTCCAGGATCTGCTCGGGCAGCGCCGGGCTCGCGTGCCAGGCGGCCCTGTACCCCGCGCGCACCTCCTCGCGCCCCAGGAAGCGGGCGGGCATGCCCGGGAAGAGGAACGGGAACTCGTGCACGGCGTCGGCCGCGTACAGATCGGCCAGATCGTCCGCGGACCGGCCGAGGATCGCCCGGCGGTAGCGGGCCAGTACGCCGAGAGGGCCGAGGACGGTCGGGGGAGTGGGAGACATGCCGTCGGGCCCCTTCGGTCGTCGTCGCGGAGCGGTCCCGTTCCGGGGCGATGGCGTACGGTCCCGGGAATAAGCGGGGAGTGTCTCCGGTTGGTTCCCGTTAAAGTACGGAAGGGATCCCCGGTTCGCAAGGAGTGTCCGGATGTCACAGGTCAGGCCCATGCGAGCGGACGCCAGGCGCAACTACGAGCGGTTGCTGAAGGCGGCGGCCGTCGCCTTCGCCGAGCACGGCGAGAACGCGTCGCTCGATGACATCGCCAAGCGCGCGGGCGTCGGATCCGGCACCCTGTACCGGCACTTCCCCACGCGTCAGGCGCTGCTGGAGGCGGCCTACGTCGACCGGATCGAGGTGATCGCGGCCAGGGCCGACGCGCTCGCTGCGGAACTGCCGCCGGGCGAGGCCCTGACGCAGTGGCTGCACGAACTGTGCGTCGGGACGATCCAGGTGCGCGGGCTCAAGGCCCTCCTGGGGTCCGCCGTCGCAGACGGCGGTTCGGCGGCGCTCACGGTCTGCGGCACCTCGATCAAGGGGGCGGCGACGCGGCTGGTGGAGGCGGCGCAGCGAGAGGGGACCCTGCGCGCGGACATCGAGCCGATCGAGGTGCTGAGGCTGACGCACGGAGTGGCGACGGCGTCGGAACTCGCGGACGGGGAGGGCACACACATCCGTCGCTATCTCTCGCTGCTCACCGAGGGATTGCGGCCCTAGAGCACCGAGGCCCTCGGCCCGCGCCCTCCGCCGTGCTGCGGGCCCCGGCCGAGGGCCCGCAGAGGTCGTAGGACTGTCTACAGGGCCGCTGCCGCCGGCTTCACCATGTTCCGCACCGTGCGCGCCTCGACGAAGTCGCCCAGGGCGGTCATGTCCCACTCCCCGGAGAACTGCCGGATCAGCTTGGCCATCATCACGCCGGTCCGCGGCTCGGCGCTCGTGAGGTCGAAGCGGACCAGTTCCTCGTCTGTCGCGGCGTCCACGAGACGGCAGTAGGCCTTGGCGACCTCCGTGAACTTCTGCCCGGAGAAGGAGTTCACGGTGAAGACCAGGCCCGTGACCTCCTGGGGAAGGCGTCCGAGGTCGACCGTGATGACCTCGTCGTCGCCGCCGCCCTCTCCCGTGAGGTTGTCGCCGGAGTGCTGGACCGCGCCGTTCAGAATGGTCAGCTTGCCGAAGTAGCAGCTGTCGACGTGATTGCGCTGCGGACCGTAGGCGATGACCGACGCGTCCAGGTCGATGTCCTTGCCCCGGAACGCGGGCTCCCAGCCGAGGCCCATCCTGACCTGGGACAGCAGCGGCCGGCCGGCCTTGACCAGGGACACGGTCTGGTTCTTCTGCAGGCTGACCCGGCCCTTGTCGAGGTTGATCTTCCCGGCGCCGGGAGCCGGGACGGGCGGAGCCGGTGGTGCGGCCGGCGCCGGGGGAGCGGCGACGGCCGCGGCCGGCGGGGCGGCCGGGGGCTGTGCCGCGGGCGCGGGCGGGGCCACCGGCTGCGGGGGCGCGGCCGGCTCCTCCACCGTGACACCGAAGTCCGTGGCGATGCCCGCCAGCCCGTCCGCATACCCCTGCCCGACCGCGCGGGCCTTCCACGCGCCGCCTCGCGCATAGACCTCCACCACCACCAGGGCCGTCTCCGTGCCCAGTTGCGGCGGTGTGAACGTGGCCAGGACGGTGTTGTCGTCCGCGTTGCGGATGGTGGCCGTCGGCTCGATGCCCTGGAAGGTCTGGCCTGCGGCGTCGGGGCTCGCCGTGACGACGATCTTCTCGATGCCCGTGGGGACGCCGGCCGTGTCCACCGTGATCGAGTCGGGGTTCGTGCCGCCGCCGGAGCGGTAGGTGACGCCCGGGCCCGAGGGCTGGTTGTAGAAGATGAAGTCGTCGTCGGAGCGCACCTTGCCGTCGGCGGCGAGCAGCAGGGCCGAGACATCGAGCCGCACCGGGGCGGCGACGTCGACCGTCACGCGGGTGGCTCCGAGCGAGATGTTCGAGCCGGGGGTCATAGCTGTCATGCCCCGTGAACGAACGAGGCCGCTTTACCGTTCCCTTACCGACGGCCGTATGGCTGAGACGACCGACCCCCGGCCCGCGCCGCTACGGCGCGACCACGATCTCCGCCGCTACGGCACGACCACGATCTTGCGTCCCGCTCCCGCCGCGAACTGCCCCAGCGCCTCCGGGTACCGCTCCAGCGGAATACGGTCACTGATGAACACGTCGGGGTCGAGCACCCCGCCCGCGAACAGCTCGGCCGCCCGCTCGAAGCTGTGCAGCACCGCCATCGAACCGGTGATGGTGATCTCCTGGTTGTAGATGCGGTACGGATCGATCGCGACCCGTGTCGCGTAGTCCGCCACGCCGAACTGAAGAAACGTGCCCGCCTTGGCGACCCGGCCCAGGCCGTCCTGGATCGCCGCCGCGTTGCCCGTGGCGTCCACCACCAGGTCCCAGCCCTGCGGGCGGTCCAGTTCGTCGGCGTTCGCCGCGGACGCCGTGACACCGAGCCGGCGCGCGGTCTCCAGACGCGTCGGGTTCACGTCCAGCACGTCCACGCTCGCCGCGCCGGTGCGCTTGGCCAGCTCCAGCATCATCAGGCCCATCGTCCCGGAGCCGTAGATCAGCACATGCGCACCCAGCTGCGACTTCAGCACGTCGTAGCCGCGTACCGCGCAGGACAGCGGTTCGATGAGCGCCGCGTCCTCGGTGCGGACGTGCTCGGGAAGCTTCACACAGTTGGCCACGGGCGCGACCGCGTACTGTGCCGCCCCGCCGGCCGTCGTCACCCCGATCGCCGCCCAGCGTTCGCAGAGGTTGTTGTGTCCCCTACGGCAGTAGCGGCACTCGAAGCAGTACAGGGACGGATCCACCGCCACCCGGTCACCGACCGACACCTCGGTGACCTGCGCGCCCACGCCGACCACCACGCCCGCGAACTCGTGCCCGGGCACGATCGGCAGCTTGGGCGCGAACTCGCCCTGGAGGATGTGCAGATCCGTGCCGCACAGCCCGCAGGCCGCGACCTCGACGACGACCTCGCGAGGCCCGGGCGTCGGGTCCGGGACCTCGGTGACGACGGCGCGGCCCACGGACTCGATGACGGCGGCCTTCATTTCACGGCTCCCAACGACAGGCCCTGGACCAGCTTGTCCTGGGCGGCGAACCCCGCGGCGAGCACCGGCAGGGAGATGACGAGCGACGCGGCGCACACCTTCGCCAGGAACAGGCCCTGACTGGTGATGAAGCCGGTCAGGAAGACGGGGGCGGTCTCGGCGACCACTCCCGTGAGCACCCGGGCGAAGAGCAGCTCGTTCCAGCTGAAGATGAAGCAGATCAGGGCGGTGGCGGCGATGCCCGGCAGGGCGATGGGGGCCACCACGCGCGCGAGGATCGTGGGCAGCCGGGCGCCGTCGATCTGCGCCGCCTCGATCACCGCCACCGGGACCTCGGCGAGGAACGACTGCATCATCCACACCGCGATCGGCAGGTTGATGGAGGTGTAGAGGATGACGAGCAGCCAGATGTTGTCGAGCATCCCGGTGTTCTTCGCGAACAGGTAGATGGGCAGCAGTCCCGCCACCACCGGCAGCATCTTGGTGGACAGGAAGAAGAACAGGACGTCCGTCCACTTCTTGACCCGGCGGATGGACAGCGCGTACGCCGCCGGGAGGGCCAGCAGCAGGACGCACAGCGTCGACACCAGGGACGCCGTCATCGAGTTGATCAGTGCGGGCCAGGGGCTCGCGCCGCCGCCCGCGCCGAAGAAGTCGCGGTAGCTGTCCAGGGTCAGGGCGGCCCCGAAGGACGGGGGATTGGTCGCGGCGTCGGCCTCCGAGTGGAACGACGTCAGGGCCATCCAGGCGATGGGCAGGAAGAACACCAGCGCGACCAGCCAGGCCAGCAGGCCGAGCCCCGCTCCCCGGCGGCTCCGGGTGCGTACGGTGGCGGTGCGTCGGGTGGCGGTCCGTTCGGCGACGGCGCTCATGCGCGGGACCCCTCCTCGCGGAACAGGGACGACACCACGCGCAGGGCGAAGGTCGCGATGACGATCGAGCCGATGACGACCAGGACGCCGGCGGCCGAGGCCAGGCCGTTCTCGTGGGCCTGGTAGAAGCTCTGGTAGACGGTGTAGGGGAGGTTCGCGGTGCCCAGCCCGCCGGAGGTGAGGGTGAACACCGCGTCGAAGTTCTGGACGATGTAGATCGAACCCAGCAGGGCGCCGAGTTCCAGGTAGCGGCGCAGATGCGGAAGAGTGAGATAGCGGAAGGTCTGCCAGTCGCTCGCGCCGTCCACCCGTGCGGCCTCGATCTGCTGCTGGTCCCGACTCTGCAGGCCGGCCAGCAGGATCAGCATCATGAACGGCGTCCACTGCCAGACCAACGAGGCCTCGACCGCGAGCAGCGGGGTGTTCGAGATCCAGTCGGGCTGGGGGCCGCCCACATAGTGCAACAGCCCGTTGAGCAGACCGTATTCGGGGTTGTAGAGCACATGCTTCCACAGCAGGGCCGCGGCGACCGGGACCACCAGGAAGGGGGCGATCAGCAGGGTGCGGACCACGCCGCGGCCCCGGAACCTCCGGTTGAGCAGCAACGCCATGCCCAGGCCCAGGATCAGGCTGACCAGGACCACCGCGGCCGTCAGCAGGACCGTCGTCCACACCGAGTGGCGCAGATCCGGGTCGGTCAGGACCTGGCGGTAGTTGTCGACCCCGGTGAAGTGACGGTCCTTCGGGTAGAGGGCGTTCCAGTCGAAGAACGAGATCACCAAGGTCGCCACGAACGGCAGCTGGGTCACCACGATCATGAAGACCAGCGCGGGCAGCAGCGGGGCCCGGGTGGCCCACGCGCGCATGCGGTTCGGCGGCCGGGTCGCCGGCCGCGCGGAGGCGGCGGCGATCCGGGCGGAGGTGGTGATGCTCATGATCCCTCGTACTTCTTGGCGACGGCCTCGGCGAGCGCCTGCGACTTCTTCAGCGCGCTGTCCACGGACTCCCGGCCGGCGATGGCGGAGCTGATCTCCTGGGAGACCTTGGTGCCCAGGTCGGTGAACTCGGGGATACCGACGAACTGGATGCCGGGGGCGGGGCGGGGCTGCACGCCCGGGTCGTTCGGCTTGGCACTGGATATGGCGTTCCGGGTGACGTCCGCGAAGGCGGACGCCTCCTTGCGGTACTCCGGGATGTCATAGGTCGACGAGCGCTTGCCGGCCGGCACGTTGGACCAGCCCGCCTTCTTGCCCACGAGGTTCTCGTAGCCCTTGCCGGACGCCCAGGAGATGAACTTCCAGGCGTCGTCGGGGTGCTGGGACGCCTTCTGGATGCCCCAGGCCCAGGTGTAGAGCCAGCCGGAGCTCTCCGTCTTCACGACCGGGGCCGGGACATAGCCGATCTTGCCCTTGACCGGGGAACCGGCGGCCTCCAGCGAACCCGCGCCCGACGTGGCGTCGTACCACATGGCCGTCTTGCCCTGCGTCATGTTGTTCAGGCACTCGGCGAAGCCGGACTGGGCAGCCCCGGACTCTCCGTGCTTGCGGACCAGGTCGACGTAGAACTGCGTGGCCTTCTTGAACTCCGGGGAGTCCACCTGCGCCTTCCAGTCCTTGTCGAACCAGGTGCCGCCGAAGGTGTTGACGACCGTGGTCAGCGGCGCCATGACCTCGCCCCAGCCGGGCAGTCCGCGCAGGCAGATGCCCTTCATCCCGGACTCGGCGCCGTCCGCCTTGGCGGCCAGGTCGGCGACCTGCTGCCAGGTGGGCTTGGCCGGCATGGTCAGGCCCTTCTTCTGGAAGACGTCCTTGCGGTACATCAGGAAGGAGGACTCGCCGTAGAAGGGCTCGCCGTAGAGCTTGCCGTCCGCGGCGGTGAGGGCCTGCCGCATGGGGGCCAGGATGTCCTGCTGGTCGAAGGCGGTGTCGCTCTTGACGTACGAGTCGATCGGGTGGAGCCAGCCGTTCTTGGCGTAGATCGGGATCTCGTAGTTGCTGAGCGTGGCGACGTCGTACTGGCCCGCCTGGTTGGCGAAGTCCTGGCTGATCTTGTCTCTGACGTCGTTCTCCGGGAGGACGGTGAAGTTCACCTTGATCCCGGTGTCCTTGGTGAAGTTGTCGGCGGTGAGCTTCTGCAGCTCCACCATCTGCGGGTTGTTCACCATCAGGACGTTGACCGTGTGGGCGGAGGAGCCTCCGCCGGCGCCGCCGGCGCCCGAGCAGCCGGTGAGCAGAGGAGTGATCAGCGTCCCTGCGGCGGCCACGGCATACAGGGTTCGGGGCGTTCGTCGGCTCTGGGTTCCCATGGGGTGCTCCTGGATGTCTGGGGAGAGACGGGGTCACACAGGCGTGGGTGTGCCCCCTGGGGGACGGTGTCGGGTCGTTGGACGGGTGGTGTCAGACGCGGATGACATGGGGGCCCTGCAGCGAGTAGCGGTGGGCCTCGGACGTGGGCAGCAGCGTGCTGGTGACGATCGCCTCCAGGGCGCCGACCTCCGCGAACCGGCAGAAGCTCACCGCACCGAACTTGGTGTGCACCCCCGCGAAGACCGTGCGGCGCGAGGCCCGGATCGCCTGGGCCTTGACCTCGCTGACCGCCGGGTCGGGCGTGGTGAGCCCGTGTTCGCGGGAGATGCCGTTGGCGCCGATGTACGCCAGGTCGATGACGAACCCCGCGAGCATCTTCGTCGTCCAGTGGTCGACGGTGGCGAGGGTGCCGGGCCGCACCCGGCCGCCCAGCAGCAGGACCGAGGTGTTCTCGGCCTCCGCCAGCGCGCCCGCGGTGGCCAGGGATGCGGTGACTACCGTCAGCGGACGGTCCCGGGGCAGGGCCTCGGCGATCAGCTGCGGGGTGAAGCCCTCGTCCACGAAGACGGTCTCGGCGTCCCCGAGCAGTTCCGCCGCGGCGGCCGCGATCCGGCGCTTCTCGGGCACATGGCTGGTGGCGCGGAAGGCGAGGGTGGTCTCGAAGCCGGCGCTCTCCACGGGATACGCGCCGCCGTGTGTGCGGCGGACCAGCCCGTGGTCCTCCAGGGCGCGCAGATCCCGTCGTACGGTCTCCTTGGCCACGCCCAGCTCGGCGGCGAGCGCGGTGACGTCGACCGAGCCCGCGAGACGGGCGGCCTTGACGATCTCACGCTGGCGTTCTTCCGCACTCTTCGCGGCCATCGCCGTCACCTCCCTGCTGCGCCCTACGCCCTGTGCTCGTGCGCCTTGTGCTCATGCGCCTTCGCGACGCCCGACCCGGTGTTGCCCGTTCGGGCCCGTTCGGGCCCGTTCGGGCCCGGTGGGCTCCATGGGGGAAAGTTCTACAGCGGTCGTGCGGCGCTGGCCAGGCCTGTTGCTTGCCCGAGTGTGCCCGTTCCGGCCCGTATGGCGGAAAGTACGCCCGCCTCGGACCTGCGGCGCAGCGGGGTGGTCGGTGAGATCGGGCGCATTCCGTGCCCGAAAAGCGGAGCGGGCGGGACCGTTCGGTGCCCGCCCGCCCGTCTCGGCGCGTTCCGTCAGTACGGCCAGATCGGCGGGTCGGTGACGAAGTGGCCGCCGAGGCACGCATGGGCCGGGTTGTCCGGGTCCAGTTCGCCCTGCTCGGCGATGAGCCCCGCGGCATAGCGCTCGGAGTCGTCCCGCGGGTCGTAGCCGAGCGCCCGTGCGGTGGTCAGGTCCCACCACAGGCGGGTGTTGGCGGAGGAGCCGTAGACGACGGTGTGTCCGACGTTCTCGGCGGTCAGGGCGGCGTGGAAGAGGCGGGCGCCGTCCTCGGGGCTCATCCAGACGGAGAGCATGCGCACGCTGGTCGGCTCGGGGAAGCAGGACCCGATGCGCACGGAGACCGTCTCCAGGCCGTGCTTGTCCCAGTAGAACTGGGCGAGGTCCTCGCCGAAGGACTTCGACAGGCCGTAGAAGGTGTCCGGACGGCGCGCGGTGTCGACGGGGATCAGCGGATCGTCGCCCTGGGGGCGCGGGGTGTAGCCGACCGCGTGGTTGGAGGAGGCGAACACGATCCGGCGTACGCCCTCCTCGCGCGCCGCCTCGTACAGGTGGTACGTGCCCTCGATGTTGGCCTTCAGGATCTTCTCGAAGGTGGACTCCAGGGAGATGCCCGCGAGGTGGATGATCGCGTCGACACCCCGCACGGCCTCCCGCAGGGCCTTCCGGTCCGCGAGGTCCGCGGTGATCGCGTCCGGCTCGTCCTCGATGCGCCGCAGGTCGAGGAGGCGCAGCCGGTAGCCGTACGCGGGCAGCAGGTCCCGCATCAGGGTGCCGAGTCCGCCGGCGGCGCCGGTGAGCAGAACGGTGCGGGGAGCGGACATCCTCGGGTCTCCTCTGGTCGACCGCATTCGTGTACAGCATTCACATTCATGGACACGCTAGGGATCTCCGGTCCGGCCCGTCAAGTGTCGCGCGCCGACGCGGAATCCGCCTCTGTGTTGCCGGTTTGCGCGCTTGACCCGCCCTGAGGTGGCGCCTTAGCGTGGGCCCGTTCAGAAATATGGACATGGATCAGAAACATGCACGATGCGGACCGGTCCGCGTGTCAGCGCCTGTTCAAGGGAGAGCCCGTGACGTCAGCCCCTCTCGCCGCTCGACTCAGCATCCCCAGCGGGCCGCTGTTCTTCCCCGTGACCGCGTACGGGCCCGACGGCTCCCTCGCCCTGGACGCCTATCGCGCGCATGTGCGCAAAGGGGTGGAGGCGGGCGCCGCCGCCGTCTTCGCCTGCTGCGGCACCGGCGAGTTCCACGCGCTCACCCCCGAGGAGTTCGAGGAGTGCGTACGGGCGGCCGTCGAGGCGGCCGACGGGCGGGTGCCGGTCGTGGCGGGCGCCGGATACGGAACCGCGCTCGCCGTGCGCTACGCACGGCTCGCCGAGGAGGCCGGGGCCGACGGACTGCTCGCCATGCCGCCCTATCTGGTGGTCGCCGGTCAGGAGGGCCTGCTGCGGCACTACCGGGAACTGGCTGCGGCGACCTCGCTGCCGGTCGTCGTCTACCAGCGCGACAACGCGGTCTTCACCCCGGACACCGTGGTCGAACTGGCCCGCACGAACGGCATCATCGGCTTCAAGGACGGACTCGGCGACCTGGACCTGATGCAGCGCATCGTCAGCGCCGTACGGACCGAGGTCCCCGGCGACTTCCTCTACTTCAACGGCCTGCCGACCGCCGAACAGACCCAGCTCGCCTACCGCGGCATCGGCATCACGCTGTACTCCTCCGCCGTGTTCTGCTTCGTGCCGGAGATCGCCCTCGCCTTCCACAAGGCACTGAACGCCGGCGACGACACCACCGTCCACCGCCTCCTCGACGGCTTCTACCGCCCGTTCGTCGAACTGCGTGCCGAGGGCCGTGGCTACGCCGTCTCGCTCGTCAAGGCGGGCGTCCGGCTGGGCGGCCTCGACGTCGGCGAGGTACGGCCGCCGCTGCACGAGCCGGCCCCGGAACACATCGAACGGCTCGCCCGCCTCATCGAGCGTGGCCACGCCCTGCTGCGGGAGGGCATGTGAGGGCATCGGCGTTCCTCTACCCCTGGGACGTCGTCGGGGACCCGGAAGCGGCCGGGCGCGTCACCGCGCTCGGCGTACGCCAGGCGACCCTCGCGTCCGCGTACCACTCCACGCGCGCGCTCACGCCCCGCCATCCGCGCCACCGTGTGGTGACGGCCCGCCACGCCGCCGTGCTCTATCCGCCGGACGGGCGCTGGGACGGCAGTGATCTGCGGCCGTATCCGGCCGGGGACTGGGCGCCGGGCGACGCGTTCGGCGAGGCGGCGAAGGCGCTCACCGACGCCGGGCTGGAGGTGCACTCCTGGGTGGTCCTCGCCCACAACTCCCGCCTCGGCGAGGAGCGTCCGGACACCTCGGTCGTCAACGCCTACGGCGACCGCTATCCCTGGGCACCCTGTATCGCGCAGCCCGCCACGCGCGCGTACCTCGTGGACCTCGCCGCCGAGGCGGCCGTGCGGCCGGGCTCCCGGGGCACCGAACTGGAGTCGCTCGGCTGGTATGGCCTCGCGCATCTGCACGCCCACGACAAGATCGGCGGGGTGGGGCTCGGGGACGCCGGGCAGTACCTGATGTCGCTGTGCTTCTGCGCCGTGTGTCGCGAGGGCTACGGAGCGCGGGGCCTGGACGCCGACGAGCTGGCGGCGGCGGTACGGGCCGCACTGGAGCCGCTGTGGCGCGGCGCGTCCGCCGGGGGTGCGGGCGGGGCCGGGGCAGGCTGGGCGGAGATCGAGAAGCTCCTGGGCGAGGACCGGGCGTCCGCCACGCGCGCGTGGCGCGACGACACCGCCCGGGCCCTCCAGGAGGCGGCCGTGGCGGCGGTCCGTGCGGCCGCACCGGACGGCTTCGAGGTGCTGCTGCACGCGGACCCGGTGTCGTACCACTGCGGGGCGAACGCCGGCGTGGACCCCGCGCACATCCTGTCCGTCGCGGACGGGGTGGTGGTGCCCTGCACGGGCGGCACGGACCCGCTGACGCCGTTCGCGGAGCAGCGCCGGGCGGACGCCGTCCTCGCGGCTAACTTCACCGTGGTCTCCGGCATGGGCGGCAGCCCGGCGACCCTGGAGCGGGACGCGCGGACGGCGGCGGAGCGGGGCGCCACCCAACTGCGGCTCTATCACGCCGGGCTGGCCTCCGACGGCGACCTGGAGGCCGTACGCAAGGCGCTCGCCGCGCTCTGATCCGTCCCCACGGACCGGCACCGGGTCGGTCGCGGGGTTCCCGGTCCACCGGACGGGAACCCGTCGGAACCTGTCAGTAATGCCCCTGGGGTGTGCGGGCGCACGGTCCTAGCGTGGGTGTCCGTTCCCGCGCCGGCCGGCCGCGCAGCCCGTACCACTCCAGGAAGAGGCACCCCATGCAGTACGTGATGCCGGTCGTCGTCGGCGTCCTCTACGCGCTCTTGAACTCCCTGCTCCGCGAACCGCACCGACGGCGGGTCAACGCGCTCATGATCGCCGGGGCGGGCGCCGTCTACATCAGCGGCGGAGGCCTCGGGGGCTGGGAGTTCGCGTTCACCGCGCTCCTCACCTATGTCGCCTACCGGGGCCTGGAGTCCTGGACCTTCATCGGCATCGGCTGGCTGCTCCACACGGTGTGGGACGTCCTGCACCACTTCAAGGGCAGCCCCATCATCCCCTTCGCCCACAGCTCGTCGCTGGGCTGCGCGATCTGCGATCCGGTGATCGCCCTGTGGTGCCTGCGCGGCGGGCCCTCGCTGCGCGAACTCGTCCGCGGTGGGCGGCCCGCCGCCGCCCCGGACCGGGCCACCGTCTGAACGACCGCCTCGTGCCGGAGGCATTGACGGGACATCAGCACGGGCCTACCGTCGTCGCGTCGTACTTCATACGTCATATATGAGACGCGATACGCGACATACGAGAGGCGCGCATGACCTCTGTGCCCACACCGATCCCCTCCCGCACCCAGTTCGTGCTGGAGGGGATCAAGCACCGCATCCTCGCCGGACAGCTGACGCCCGGACAGGCGCTGGTGGAGGCCGAACTCGCCGCCCAGTACGGGGTGTCCAAGACCCCCGTGCGTGAGGCGCTCAAGACCCTGGCCGGGACCGGGCTCGTCGTGATGAGCCAGTACAAGGGCGTCACGGTGCGCACGGTGGACGCCGACATGGCCCGTGAGGTCTACGACGTCCGGCTGCTGCTGGAGCCGGAGGCGCTGCGCCGGACCGTGCGCCGGGCCGCCTCGCTGGACGCCGCACTGGACGCACTGCACCGTGCGGACGCGGCCGCCGACACCGCCGAACGCTCCCTGGCCAACCGGGAGTTCCATCGCGCCCTGTACGCCCCGTGCGGCAACCCGCTGCTCGGCCGGATGCTCGACGAGGTCCGCGACCAGGCCGCCCTCGTCTCCGCCGTCGCCTGGGCCGCAGATCCCTCCTGGCAGCGGGAGGCCGCCGAGCACCGGCGGATCCTGCGGTTGGCCCTGGAGGGCGACGCCGAGGGAGCGGCCACCGCCCTGCACGCCCATATCGCCTCGTTCGTCCGACGGGCCTTCCCCGAGGCCGGGACCCGGGGAGAGGACGGTCCCGCATGACGACCACGTTCACGACCCGGCGCGCGGCCCTGGCCGGTGTGGTGGCGATCCCGGTGACCCCGTTCACCGAGGACGGCTCCGTGGACCGGGACGCCCATCGCACCCTGCTGCGTCGGCTGCTCGACGGCGGAATCACCACCGTGACCCCGGGCGGCAACACCGGTGAGTTCTACGCCCTCACCCCCGAGGAGCGGCGCCTCGTCACGGAACTGACCGTGGCGGAGGCGGGCGAACGGGCCGCGGTCCTCGTCGGAGTGGGGCACGACGTGCCCACCGCGGTCGCCTCCGCCCGGCACGCCCGCGAGCTGGGCGTGTCGATGGTGATGGTCCACCAGCCCGTCCACCCCTATCTCTCGCCCGGCGGCTGGATCGACTACCACCGGGCCGTCGCCGAGGCCGTGCCCGAACTGGGCGTGGTCCCCTACATCCGTGCCGCGCAGCTGTCCGGCGCCCGGCTCGCCGAGCTGGCCGACCACTGCCCGAACGTCATCGGCGTGAAGTACGCCGTCCCCGACGCCGTCCGCTTCGCCGCCTTCGCCCGGGACGCCGGGCTGGAGCGCTTCACCTGGGTGGCGGGCCTCGCCGAGCCGTACGCTCCCTCGTACTTCTCGGCCGGTGCCACCGGATTCACCTCCGGGCTCGTGAACGTCGCCCCGGCCCTCTCCCTCGCCATGCTCGACGCGCTGCGGTCCGGCGACCACCCGGGCGCCATGAAGGTCTGGGAGCGGATCCGCCGCTTCGAGGAACTGCGCGCCGCGAACAGTTCCGCCGACAACGTCAGCGTCGTCAAAGAGGCCCTCGCCTCGCTCGGCCTGTGCCGCCGCGATGTGCGCCCGCCGAGCACACCGCTGCCCGAGGAAACGCGGGCCGAGGTCGCCGCCCTCGTCGCCGGATGGCCGGTATGACCCTTTCGAGGAAGCGTCCGGAGGATCTCAGGAGCCATCAGTGGTACGGCACCGACGGGCTGCGCCCCTTCAGCCACCGGGCCCGCACCCGTCAGCTCGGCTATCTGCCCGAGGAGCACCTGGGCAAGCCCGTCATCGCGATCCTCAACACCTGGTCCGACATCAACCCCTGTCACGTCCACCTCCGCGAGCGCGCCCAGGCCGTGAAGCGGGGTGTGTGGCAGGCGGGCGGCTTCCCGCTGGAGTTCCCGGTCGCCACGCTCAGCGAGACCTTCCAGAAGCCGACCCCGATGCTGTACCGCAATCTGCTCGCGATGGAGACCGAGGAACTGCTGCGGTCCTACCCGGTCGACGGGGCCGTGCTGATGGGAGGCTGCGACAAGTCCACGCCCGCGCTCCTGATGGGCGCCGCCTCCGTCGACCTGCCCACCGTCTTCGTGCCGGCCGGTCCGATGCTGCCCGGCCACTGGCGGGGCGAGGTCCTCGGCTCCGGTACCGACATGTGGAAGTACTGGGACGACAAGCGCGCCGGGCTGCTCGGCGACTGCGAGATGGCGGAGCTGGAGAGCGGACTCGCGCGGTCGCCGGGGCACTGCATGACCATGGGGACGGCCTCGACGCTGACGGCCGCCGCCGAGGTGCTCGGCGTCACCGTGCCCGGCGCGTCCAGCATCCCGGCCGTCGACTCCGGCCATGAGCGGATGGCCGCCAGGGCCGGGACGACGATCGTGGAACTGGTCCACCGAGACCGGCGGCTGAGCCGGATCCTGACCCGCGAGGCCTTCGAGGACGCGGTCACCACCGTCCTGGGACTGGGCGGGTCGACCAACGCCGTGATCCATCTGATCGCCATGGCGGGCCGCGCCGGGGTCCGGCTCACCCTCGACGACTTCGACCGCATCGCCCGCACGGTCCCGGTGCTCGCCAACGTCCGCCCGGGCGGCCGGACCCATCTGATGGAGGACTTCCACTTCGCCGGCGGTCTGCCCGGGTTCCTCTCCCGCATCCCTGATCTGCTGCACCTGGACCGGCCGACCGTGTCGCACGACACCCTGCGCGAACAGATCGCCGGTGCGCGGGTGCACGACGACGATGTCATCCGGCCCCGGGACAACCCGGTGGCGAGCGAGGGCGGGGTGGCCGTGCTGCGCGGCAACCTCTGCCCGGACGGCGCCGTCATCAAGCACATCGCCGCCGAGCCGCGGCTGCTCAGGCACACCGGCCCCGCGGTCGTCTTCGACGACTACCGGACCATGCAGCGGACCATCGACGACCCCTCCCTCGGCATCACCGCCGACAGCGTGCTGGTGCTGCGCAACGCCGGCCCCAAGGGTGGTCCGGGAATGCCCGAGTACGGCATGCTGCCCATCCCCGGCCATCTGCTCAGGCAGGGGGTGCGGGACATGGTGCGGATCTCCGACGCCCGGATGAGCGGAACCAGTTACGGCGCGTGTGTGCTGCATGTGGCGCCCGAGTCGTATGTCGGGGGACCCCTGGCGCTGGTGCGCACGGGGGACTCCATCACCCTGGACGTCGAGGCACGGACCCTGCGGCTCGATGTGGACGACGCGGAGCTGGAGCGCCGCAGGGCGCGGTGGACGCCGCCGCCCGAGCGATACGAGCGGGGCTACGGCGCGCTCTACGCCGACCAGATCACCCAGGCGGACACCGGATGCGACTTCGCGTTCCTGGCGCGGCCCGGCAACGTGCCCGACCCGTACGCGGGGTGAATACCCCTCAGGAAGGTATCGATCGCGCAACGGACCTCGCGCTCGGAGGGGTGACGCGCGTAGAAAACTTCTCATGCATAAGCCACTTCGCATCGCGGCCCTCGTCGCCGCCTGTGCCGTCGCCGGCGGGGCCCTGTACGGTGCCGGCGCGGCCACCGCCGGTCAGTCGACGGCGAACTCCACCCACGAGCCGTACAACATCGGGCTCCTGGTCAAGGACATCGACGCCTATTACGGTGCCACGCTCGACAGCAACGGCGTCTACCAGGCCTCTGCTGACAGCCCGTACGCCAAGGACCTGGCGCACACCGAGGCGTCCGCGAAGCGCTACATCGACAAGGCGGCCCGCAAGGCGCACCGCCACGGTGAGAAGCCCGCGGTCGTGTTCGACATCGACGACACGCTGCTGCTCAGCCTCGACTACGAGAAGAAGACCAACTACACGTACAACTCGGCCACATGGGCCGCGTACGTGGGCAAGGCCGACCGCCCGGCCGTCCCCGGCACCCCGGAGCTCGTCCGGTACGCCGAGTCCAAGGGCGTCGAGGTCTTCTACAACTCGGGTCTGACGGAGGCCCAGCGCTCCGCCGCGGTCGACAACCTGAAGAAGGTCGGCGCCGACATCAACCTCGACGCCGCCCACATGTTCCTCAAGGACGCGGCCAACCCGCCGGCGTACCTGAAGGACTGCGCCGCCCCGGGCAGCTGGAAGTGCACGACCGTCCAGTACAAGTCCGGCACGCGCCGGCACATCGAGAGCCTCGGGTACGACATCATCGCCAACTTCGGCGACCAGTACTCGGACCTCGACGGGGGCCACGCCGACCGCACGTACAAGCTGCCGAACCCGACGTACTTCGTCAGCTAGTACCCCGGCAGGTAGCGTTTGCCCGTCAAGGGGCGGCGTCCGTTACCTGTCGGGGCACTAGTTCTTCGGCTCGCCTTGGCGAACGCCCTCGCCGGTCGTCACCGGCGGGGGCGTTTCCGCTGTCCGGCCGAGCGGGGAGGCGTTGCCCGCGTCACCCCCGTCGATTCCGTAACACGGCGAAAACCTGAAACCGATGCGCCGAGGGAACAATCCAGCCAGCATCCCGCACCGGTTCACCAGGCAACAAGGAGTGTCGCCATGCCCGACGGACAACAGGTGGCCGAACAGTCGAACGCAGCGCCCCCCGAGCGGAACGCTGTCGACCGGTTCTTCGCAATCTCGGAACGGGGCTCCACCTTCGGCCGTGAGATACGCGGCGGCTTCGCCACGTTCTTCACCATGGCCTACATACTTGTGCTGAACCCGATCATCCTGGGCAGCGGCAAGGACAAGTTCGGCCACCACCTGGACGCGGGGCAACTGGTCACCGCGACCGCCCTGGTCGCCTGTGTGATGACCGTCATCATGGGCGTCGGCGGCAATCTGCCGCTTGCCATCGCCGCGGGCCTCGGCCTCAATGCCGTCGTCGCCTTCCAGATCGCCCCGCTGATGAGCTGGGCCGACGCCATGGGCCTGGTGGTCATCGAGGGGGTGCTGATCTGTGTGCTGGTCGTCACCGGACTCCGGGAGGCGATCATGAACGCTATCCC
The DNA here is from genome assembly GCF_040680495.1 of Streptomyces sp. NPDC052036. Classification (NCBI taxonomy): domain Bacteria; kingdom Bacillati; phylum Actinomycetota; class Actinomycetes; order Kitasatosporales; family Streptomycetaceae; genus Streptomyces; species Streptomyces sp. NPDC052036. The sequence continues at coordinate 254,054 of NZ_JBFAWW010000004.1, forward strand.
CCAGCAGCTGAAACAGGCCATCGGCGTCGGTATCGGCCTCTTCATCGCCTTCATCGGCTTCGTGGACGCCGGGTTCGTCAGCCGTATCCCGGACGCCGCCGACACCACGGTGCCGGTGCAACTCGGCGCCGTCGGACGGCTGACCGGCTGGCCCGTGCTGGTGTTCTGCCTCGGTGTGCTGCTGACCATCGCCCTGCTCGCCCGCAAGGTCAAGGGCGCGATCCTGATCAGCATCGTGACCATGACGGTCGTCGCCATCGTCATCAACTCCGCGGCGGACATCAAGAGCTGGGGCCTGACCACCCCGAAGGTGCCCGACACGATCGTGGCCGCCCCCGACTTCGGACTCCTCGGTCACTTCAGCCTGTTCGGCGCCTTCGGGAAGGCCGGGGCGCTCACCGTCGTCCTGCTGGTCTTCACGCTGATCCTGTCGGACTTCTTCGACGCGATGGGCACCATCGTCGGCATCAGCGCGGAGGCGGGGCTGCTCGACGAGAACGGCACGGTGCCGGGCATCGGCCGGGTCCTGTTCATCGACGGCGCCGCCGCGGTGGCCGGCGGTGTCGCCTCCGGCTCGTCCAACACCGCCTACATCGAGTCCGCGGCCGGGGTCGGCGAGGGCGCCCGCACCGGCTTCGCCAATCTGATCACCGGCGGTCTCTTCGGCCTCGCGCTCTTCCTCGCCCCGCTGCTGACGATCGTGCCGCTCCAGGCGGCGGCACCCGCCCTGATCGCCGTGGGCTTTCTGATGATGACGCATGTCAAGCACATCGACTGGGACCGCTACGAGATCGCCGTCCCGGCCTTTCTGACCATCGCCGCCATGCCGTTCACGTACTCGATCACCGACGGCATCGGTGCCGGGTTCCTGTCGTACGTCGTCATCAAGACGGTCCTCGGCAAGGCCAAGGAGGTCAACTGGCTGCTGTGGGGAGTGTCGGCGCTGTTCCTCGTGTTCTTCGCGATCGATCCGGTGGAGCAGCTGCTGGGCGTCAAGTGAGACGGGCGGACGGCTCCGGCGGGGACGGCCCCGCCGGGACCGTCCCCGCCGGAGCCCGTCCTACTTCTTCAGCGCCGCCTGCATCATGGCCTTGGCGACCGGTGCCGCGAGCCCGTTGCCGCTGACCTCCGAGCGGGCCGCGTCCGACTGCTCGACCAGCACCGCGACGGCGACCTCCTTGCCGCTCGTGTCGGACTTGGCGTACGACGTGAACCAGGCGTACGGCGTCTTGCTGTTGTTCTCGCCGTGCTGGGCCGTACCCGTCTTGCCGCCCACCGTCGCGCCCGGGATCCGGGCGTTCGTGCCGGTGCCCTGCTCGACGACCGTCTGCATCGCGGACTGCAACTGCTCGGCGGTCGAGGAGCTGATGATCCGCCGGCTCCCCGGGTCGTCGTCGTAGTTCTTCAGCACATCGCCACCGCTGTCGGTGAGCTGCGCGACCATGTGCGGCGAGACCAGCTTTCCGTCGTTGGCTATCGCCGCCGACACCATGGCCATCTGCAACGGGGTGGCCGTGACATCGAACTGCCCGATGCCCGACAGGGCCGTCTGGGCCTGGTCCATGCCCTTGGGGTATACGCTCGGGTACGCCCGCACCGGCACGTCCTGCTGGTCGTCGTCGAAGCCGAACTTGTCGGCCATCGCCCTGATCTTGTCCTGGCCGAGGTCGACGGCCATCTTGCCGAAGACGTTGTTGCACGAGTAGCGCAGGGCCACCCGGATCGAGGCGTCGGCGCACGGGGCGGCGGGATTCTCGTTGGCCAGGGGGTGGGTCGAGCCCGGCAGCCGGTAGGGGTTCGGGCTGTCCGTCCTCTGGTTCACCGAGGAGTACAGCCCGTCCTCCAGCGCGGCCGCCGCGACGACCAGCTTGAACGTCGAGCCCGGCGGCAGCGGCTGGCGCAGCGCACGGTTGGTGAGCGGCTTGTCCGGGTCGCTGTTCAGCCGCTTCCAGGCCGCGCCGGCGGTGTTGGCGTCGGTGAGCGACGACGGGTCGTAGGACGGGGTCGACACGACCGCGAGGATCCGGCCGGTGGCGGGGTCGATGGCGACGGCCGCGCCCTTCTTGTCGCCCAGTGCCCGGTAGCCCGCCTTCTGGACGTCCGGGTCGATGGTCGTCACCACGTTGCCCGGGTCGGCCCGCTTGTCGGTGATCGTGTCCAGGACGGTCTTCAGACGGGTGTCCGTGCCGTTGAGCACGTCCTGGTAGACGCCCTCCAGCTGGGTCGGCGCGAAACTCTGCGAGGCATAGCCCGTCACCGCCGCGTACAGCTTGCCGTCCGTGTAGGTGCGTCTGTACGCGAGGTCGCTGCCGTCGGTCCGCGCCGAGCCCGTGACCGACCGACCGCCCACGATGATGTTTCCGAGCGATCCCGCGTAGGTCTTGATCGCGTTCCGCCGGTTGTTCTTGTCGTCTGCAAGCGCCTTGCCGTCGTAGAACTGCACCCAGGTTGCCCTGACCAGCAGAGAGACCACGAGGAGCAGCGCGAAGACGGATGCACGTCTGATCGTCTTGTTCATCCCGCCCGGAAGACGAACAAGGTCGGGCGGAACGTTCCATTCCGCCCCGTTTCTCATCGGGACTTCATGAAGGGACCGGCCCGCCGCGGCCCTCACGCCCTCGGAACAAGGGACCGGTCCTCACGCCCTCACACCCTCAGCACGAGGACGATCTCCTCGATCTCCTCCCCGCGGGCCTGGGCGTACCCCCTGGCCCGGGCCGTCTCCTCGAAGCCGCACTTGCCGAGGACCCGGGCGGAGGCCACGTTGTCGGCGGCGGCACGGGCGTACAGCGGGCGCTCCGGGACCTCCTTCAGCAGCATCCGCAGGGCGGCCGTCGCGATGCCCCGGCCCCACAGGGCGCGGTCGATCCAGTACGTCACCTCGCGTTCGCCCGGCTCTCCGTACACCGCTGCCGTACCCACCACGTCACCGTCCGCCAGGACCGTGCGCACATCGACGTCACCGGAGTCCAGGAGCCGTGCCCAGTGGGCGTCGAAGCCGGCCCGGTCGGCCGGGTCCTCGGGTGTGAACGCGGCCATCCGGAGCGCCACGGGGTCGTTCATCTGCCGGTAGAAGACCGGCAGGTCGCTGTCGTGGACCTCGCGCAGCACGACCTCCACGTCACAGCCTCCGCGCATGTCACAGCCTCCGCGTCGCCAGTGTCAGCCGGTCCCGGGCGTCGAACAGCGCGTCCTTGATCATCTGTTCGTGCGCCGGGGTCAGTCGTGCCACCGGCACCGAGCAGCTGATCGCGTCGCGGGCCGGGGTGCGATAGGGGATGGCGACCCCGAAGCAGCGCAGCCCGAGCGTGTTCTCCTCGCGGTCGACGGCGTAGCCCTGCTCACGGACCTGGTGCAACTCCTCGATGAGCTTCTCCCGGTCCGTGATGGTGTGCTCGGTCAGCGCGGGGAGCGTCTCGGGGAGCATCTTGCGCACCTGCTCGTCGGCGTAGGTGCTCAGCAGCGCCTTGCCCAGGGAGGTCGAGTGGGCGGGCAGCCGGCGGCCGACCCGGGTGAACGGGCGCAGATAGTGCTGCGACTGGCGGGTGGCGAGGTACACCACGTTCGTGCCGTCCAGCCGCGCCAGGTGGATCGTCTCCGTCGTGTCGTCCGACAGCCGGTCCAGGGTGGGGCGGGCCGCCGCCACCACCTCGTCGCCGTCGATGTAGGACGTGCCCACCAGCAGCGCCCGCACCCCGATGCCGTAGCGCGTGCCGGTCGCGTCCGTCTCCACCCAGCCCAGCTCCACGAGCGTGCGCAGCAGCATGTACAGGCTGGACTTCGGATAGCCCACCGCCTCCTGCACCGCGGCCAGGGAGTGCATTCCGGGGCGTCCGGCGAAATACTCGAGCAACTCGACCGTCCGCACCGCGGACTTGACCTGTGCTCCGCCGCCTGTCTCGCCTGCCGACATCGCCCTTGACCCCTTCGTTCGACGGGAAGCCGGAGATATAGTCTCCGAGCAGCATATTCATCATCAGAGACAGCGTTCAGTATATCGAACGCCACTGATGGCTGACGGACGAACTGCGGCATGACAACTGGAGGACCCGCCGTGACAGCAGCACCAGTCTGGAGCGTCGACCCCCGAACCGGGAAGCAGCGGGAACAGGTTGCGGTCGAGGCCACGACCGAGGCGGTGGACGCCGCCGTCCGCGCGGCCCGCGCCGCGCGGGGAGCCCTCGCCGACCGCACGGTCCGCGCGGCCTTCCTGCGCACCGCGGCCGACCGGCTGCAGGCCGCGGGGGACCGGCTCGTCGAGACCGCCGACGCCGAGAGCGCGCTCGGCCCGGCCCGCCTCACCGGCGAACTCGCCCGCACCTGCTACCAGCTGCGGGCCTTCGCGGACATCGTCGACGAGGGTGCCTTCCTCGACGTGATCATCAACCACCCCGACGACACGGCGACCCCGCCGATCCCGGACCTGCGCCGCTACAAGGTCCCCCTCGGCGTCATCGCCGTCTACTCCGCCTCCAACTTCCCCTTCGCCTTCTCGGTCGCCGGCGGGGACACCGCGAGCGCGCTGGCCGCCGGCTGCCCGGTGGTCGTCAAGGCCCACCCGGACCACCCGGCCCTGTCCGAGCAGGTCGCGGCGACCCTGCGCGAGGCCGCCGCCGAGCACGGGATCCCCGAGAGCGTCATCGGGCTCGTCCACGGCTTCGAGGCGGGCGTCGAGCTGGTGCGGCATCCGCTGGTGGCGGCGGCCGGGTTCACGGGGTCCGTGCGCGGCGGCCGTGCGCTCTTCGACGCGGCGGCCGCGCGCCCCGTGCCGATCCCGTTCCACGGCGAACTGGGCTCGCTCAACCCGGTCCTGGTCACCGAGGCCGCCGCCGCCGAGCGCGCCGAGGCGATCGGGACGGGGCTCGCGGGCTCCATGACGCTGGGCGTCGGCCAGTTCTGTGTGAAGCCCGGTCTGGTCCTCGCCCCCACGGGCGCGGCGGGCGACCGGCTGGTGAAGTCCCTGTCGGAGGCCGTCGACGGCGTCGGGGCCGGAGTCCTGCTGGACCACCGGATGCGGGACAACTTCCTCAGCGGCATCGCCGAGCGCGCCGGACTGCCGGACGTGGAGTCCCCGGTGGCGCCGGGCGCGGGTGGCGAGCACACGGTCAGCCCGGGCTTCCTGACCGTCCCGGCCGGGAAGCTGACCGCCGAGGGCGCCTACGACCTGCTGCTGGAGGAGTGCTTCGGGCCGGTCACCGTGGTGGCCCGGTACGAGGACGAGTCCGAGGCGCACAGCGTGCTGTCCCGCCTTCCCGGCAACCTCACGGCGACCGTGCACCTGTCCGCGCAGGAGGCCGCCGGTGAGGGCCGCGGCGCGGAGATCCTCGCGGAGCTGACCCCGCTCGCGGGCCGTGTCCTGGTGAACGGCTGGCCCACGGGGGTGGCGGTGGCGCCCGCCCAGCACCACGGCGGCCCCTACCCGGCGACGACCTCCACCTCCACCTCGGTCGGTGGCACGGCGATCGAGCGCTGGATGCGGCCCGTCGCGTACCAGGGCGCCCCCGAGGCGCTGCTGCCGCCGGAGCTGCGGGACGACAACCCGCTGGGGCTGCCGCGGTGGTTCGACGGGCGGCTGGAGCGCTGACGGGTTTCGGGCGGGCGGGGCGTGTGCGGTCCTCCGCGTGGCGTCCCGCCTCCCCGGAAGGGCGAGCCCTCGTCAGGACCTGGGAGACTCTGCCCATGGACCTCGAACTTCCCGGACTCCCCTTCCTGCTGCGCACCTACGGGCCCGACGGCAACTGGTCCTACGAGGACGGGGTCCTCACCGGCTGGGCCGGGGCCCGGCAGGATCGTTTCGTTGCGCCCACCGGTGAGGGACTGGACCCGGCCTCGGACGCGCCCCGGCTGCTCGGCGCGCCCGAGGGCGACTTCCAGCTGATCGCCCGGGTCACCGTCGGCTTCAACGCGTCCTTCGACGCGGGCGTGCTCTATGTGCACGTGGGGGAGCGGGCATGGGCCAAGCTGTGCCTGGAGTATTCGCCGGACGTGCCCACGGTCTGCACGGTGGTGACGCGCGGGCACTCCGACGACGCGAACTCCTTCACCGTGGAGGGCAGTTCGGTCTGGCTGCGGGTCAGCCGCACGGGCCGGGCGTTCGCCTTCCACGCCTCCCGGGACGGACAGCGGTGGACGTTCGTCCGGCTGTTCACGCTGGCGGAGGAGAAGGAGACGGGTGCGGCCCTGGTGGGCTTCATGGCGCAGTCGCCGGTGGGGGAGGGGTGCGTGGTCACCTTCGACCACCTGGCCTACCGGGACTCCTGGCCGGAGAGCCTGCGGGACGGTTCCTGACGCGCCGCCCGCCTCGGCGGTGAGCCGGCCGGGAACCTTCCCCGGCGGCGGCACGTCCTCCGTTGCATGATCGAAGACCGTGTGACCGGACACCGGGTGATCCGTACCGCGCTGTCCGCCGACACGCAGGCCGTCGCCGCACTGCACGCACGAGCCCGGGCGACCTACTACCCGGACGGACTGCCGCAGGACGGCATCGACTGGTCCGCCGCCTGGCTGAGCGCCGTCCAGCGGCCGGACGGCCAGGTGCTGTGCTCCGTCGAACAGGGCCGTATCGTCGCCGTCGCCTCCTTCCGTGTCCCGGAGGGCTCTCCCGCGAAGACCGTCAAGCTCTTCCAGTTCCATGTCGACCCCGACCACTGGCGCCGGGGCATCGGCAGCGAGCTGCACGCGGCCTGCGTCGAGGCGTGGCAGGCCGACGGCAGGCGCACGGCGGTCCTCGACGTGCACACGGACAACCGGCGCGCCCAGGCCTTCTACGCCCGCCACGGCTGGATCCCCGACCCGGAGAACCCGCCCGCCGAGGGCGACCACCACCTCTTCCTCCGATACGCCGTGCCGGGGGAATGAAAGTGGACGCTTGAACGTTCACCTACGGTCGCGGGGGAGGTCTCCGCGCCCGTACGACCTGGAGAGAAGCCGAAGACATGCGCGTGGAGATCTGGTCCGACATCGCCTGCCCCTGGTGCTATGTCGGAAAAGCCCGCTTCGAGAAGGCGCTCCAGGCCTTCCCCCACCGCGACGAGGTCGAGGTGGTGCACCGCTCCTTCGAACTGGATCCGCATCGCGCCAAGGACGACGTCCAGCCGGTTCTCGCGATGCTGTCCAAGAAGTACGGCATGAGCGAGGCACAGGCGCAGGCCGGGGAGGACAACCTGGGCGCGCAGGCCGCCGCCGAGGGCCTGGAGTACCGCACCGCCGGCCGTGACCACGGCAACACCTTCGACATGCACCGGCTGTTGCACCTGGCCAAGGAGCAGGGCCGGCAGGACGAGCTGATCCAGATCCTGTACCGGGCGAACTTCGCCGAGGAGCGCTCCGTCTTCTCCGAGGGCGACGAGCGGCTGGTCGGGCTGGCCGTGGAGGCCGGACTCGACGCCGAGGACGTCCGCCGAGTGCTCGCCGACCCCACCGCGTACGCGGACGCCGTGCGCGCCGACGAGCGCGAGGCCGCCGAGCTGGGCGCGAACGGCGTGCCGTTCTTCGTCCTGGACCGCCGCTACGGCGTCTCCGGTGCCCAGCCCGCCGAGCTCTTCTCCCAGGCGCTCACCCAGGCCTGGGGCGAGCGCTCCCCGCTGCGGCTCATCGAGGACGGCGGAGCGGAGGCCTGCGGCCCGGACGGGTGCGCGGTTCCGCAGAGCTGAGCGAAGACGCAGGTCACGACGGTCGCATAAGCGTTTCTTCGGGGAACCCCATAGGAATCCGCGATGGACTGTGACTTCCCTGGGCCGCAGAGTGGTCCCATGGAGACCTTCGAGACCCTCGTCCGCACGGAGTTCGCCCCGAAGAACACCTATCTGAACACCGCGAGCACCGGGCTGCTGCCCGCCCGCACGGTGGCCGCCATGCACACCGCCGTGGAGTCGGCGGCCGCCGGGCAGCCGACCGACATGTTCGCGGACGTCGAGGCCGCCCGCGCCTCCTTCGCCCGGCTGGCCGGGGTCACCGCCGGCCGGGTGGCGGCCGGCGCCTCGGTCGCCGTCTATACGGGCCTGATCGCCGCCTCGTTGCCCGAGGGGGCCGAGGTGCTCACCGCCGAGGGCGACTTCAGCTCCGTGGTGAACCCCTTCCACGTCCGCCGCGATCTGAAGGTGCGCAGCGTGCCCCTGGAGCAGATCGCCGAGGCCGTGCGGCCCGGCACGGCGCTGGTCGCGGTGAGCGCCGCCCAGTCGGCGGACGGCCGGATCGCGGACCTGTCCGCGATCCGGGCCGCGGCCCAGGAGCACGGGGCTCGGACCTACCTTGACGCGTCACAGGCCGCCGGCTGGCTGGACCTCGACGCGGGCGCGTACGACTATGTCGCCGCCGTCGCCTTCAAATGGCTGCTGTGCCCGCGGGGCGTGGCCTTCCTGATCGTCCCGGAGGACCTCGGCGGCCTCAGCCCGCTGTTCGCCGGCTGGGTCGCGGGGGAGCGGCCCTGGGACAGCTGCTACGGCCCGGTCGACGAACTCGCCCATTCCGCCCGGCGGTTCGACGAGAGCCCCGCCCTCTTCTCCTACGCCGGCGCCCGCCGCTCCCTCGAACTGCTGGAGGAACTCGGCGTGGACACCGTACGGGCCCATGACCTCGCCCTCGCCGAGCGTTTCCGCACCGGCCTCACCTCGCTCGGCCACGAGCCGCTCCCGGCGCCGGCCTCCCCGATCGTCTCCGTGCCCGGACTCGGCGCGAGGCAGGGCGAGTTGAGCGGGTCGGGCATCGAGGTCTCCGACCGCGCGGGCAATCTGCGCGCCGCCTTCCACCTGTACAACACGCCGGAGGACGTCGACCGGCTGCTGGCGGCGCTGGCCGGATGAGAACCGGGCCGGGGCCTCCCGTCCCACACGAGAAGGCCCCGGCCCGGCGGTCGGTGCGGCGCGGACACCGGCTCAGCGCACCGGAGTGAAGTCCCGCGCGCCGATGAACTCAGGACGTCGCACCGGTGCCGCGAACGGTTCCACCGCCGCGTTCTCCACGCTGTTGAACACGATGAAGACGTTGCTGCGCGGGAACGGGGTGATGTTGTCCCCCGAGCCGTGCATACAGTTGCAGTCGAACCAGGTCGCCGAACCGGCCTTGCCCGTGAACAGCTTGATGCCGTACCGGCCCGCCATCTCGGTGAGCGCCTCGTCGGAGGGCGTGCCCGCGTCCTGCATCTGCAGCGACTTCTTGTAGTTGTCCGTCGGCGTGGCCCCGGCGCACCCCAGGAACGTCCGGTGCGAGCCCGGCATGATCATGAGCCCGCCGTTGGTGTCGTGGTTCTCGGTCAGGGCGATCGAGACGGACACCGTCCGCATGTTCGGCAGGCCGTCCTCGGCGTGCCAGGTCTCGAAGTCCGAGTGCCAGTAGAAGCCGCTGGCCCCGAAGCCCGGCTTGACGTTGATCCGCGACTGGTGGACGTACACGTCCGAGCCGAGGATCTGCCGGGCTCGCCCGACCACGCGCTCGTCGCGGACCAGCCGCGCGAACACCTCACTGATCCGGTGGACCTCGAAGACGGACCGGATCTCCTTCGACTGCGGCTCCACGATCGACCGCTCGTCGGTGCGGATCGCCGGGTCGGTCACGAGCCGGTCCAGTTCACGGCGGTAGACCTCGACCTCGTCCGGGCTGATCAGTTGGTCGACGGCGAGGAAGCCGTCACGCTCGTACGCCTGGAGGTCGGCGGTCGAGACCGGGCCGGGCGTGTCGGGAGAGCCCCAGACGACCGGGTCCTGACGGGGGACGGACACCTCGGTGGTGCCGCGGCTGGGGTACAGATCACTGGTGGTCACGGTCACTTCACACCTCCTCGGTCAGCAGCGGATAGACGCCGTTCTCGTCGTGGTCCTCCCGTCCGGTCACGGGCGGGTTGAACACACAGATGCAGCGGAAGTCCTCCTTGACGCGCAGCGTGTGCCGCTCGTGCCCGTCGAGGAGGTACATGGTGCCGGGAGTGATCGAGTACGTCTCCCCGGTCTCGTGGTCGGTGAGTTCGGCCTCGCCCTCGACGCAGACGACGGCCTCGATGTGGTTGGCGTACCACATCGACGTCTCCGTGCCCGCGTACAGGACCGTCTCGTGGAGGGAGAAGCCGACCCGCTCCTTGGAGAGGACGATGCGTTTGCTCTCCCAGGTCCCGGACGCCGCCTTCACATGCCGGTCGGTGCCTTCGATGTCCTTGAACGAGCGGACGATCACGGTGGTGTTCTTCCTTCTTGCTAGACGGTTTCCCGGACGGCGCGGGCGAGGACGCTCATGCCCTCGTCCAGTTCCTCCGGGGTGATGGTGAGGGCGGGCAGCAGCTTGACGACCTCGCTCTCGGGGCCCGAGGTCTCCACGAGCAGCCCGAGGTCGAATGCGCGGTGGGCGACCCGCCCGGCGCGCTGCTTGTCGTGGAACTCCAGGCCCCACACCAGCCCGCGCCCGCGGTACTCCTTGACGTCGGCGAGGTTCTCCTCGGTGATCGAGATCAGCCACTGCTCGACCTGCTCGCCGCGCGCCCGGGTCTGTTTCTCCATGGCGGATCCGTCGGCCCAGTACGTCTCCAGCGCGGCGGTGGCCGTGACGAACGCGGGGTTGTTGCCGCGGAACGTGCCGTTGTGCTCGCCCGGCTCCCAGATGTCCAGGCCGGGCTTGAACAGGCACAGCGACATGGGCAGCCCATAGCCGCTGATGGACTTGGACACGGTGACGATGTCCGGCACGATCCCGGCCTCCTCGAAGGAGAAGAAGGCGCCGGTACGGCCACAGCCCATCTGGATGTCGTCGACGATCAGCAGCATGTCACGGCGTGCGCACAGGTCGGCGAGTCCCCGCAGCCACTCGGGCCGGGCCACGTTGATGCCGCCCTCGCCCTGCACGGTCTCGACGATCACGGCGGCCGGGCGGTTGAGCCCCGAGCCCTGGTCCTCCAGCAGCCGCTCGAACCACAGGAAGTCGGGAACCTTCCCGTCCAGGTAGTGGTCGAAGGGCATGGGCGTCCCGTGCACCAGCGGGATCCCGGCCCCGGCGCGCTTGAAGGCGTTGCCGGTGACGGCCAGGGAGCCCAGGGACATCCCGTGGAAGGCGTTGGTGAAGGACACGATGGCCTCGCGCCCCTTCACCTTCCGGGCCAGTTTGAGCGCGGACTCGACCGCGTTGGTGCCCGTGGGCCCCGGGAACATGACCTTGTACGGCAGATCGCGGGGGCGCAGCACGAGGTCCTGGAACGTCTGGAGGAACGACCGTTTGGCGACGGTGGACATGTCCAGACCGTGGGTGACGCCGTCCCGCTCCAGGTAGTCGATCAACGCCCGTTTGAGTACGGGGTTGTTGTGGCCGTAGTTGAGCGAGCCCGCGCCGGCGAAGAAGTCCAGGTACTCGTGGCCGTCCTCGTCGTGCATACGGCTGCCCTGCGCGCGGTCGAAGACGGTGGGCCAGCCGCGGCAGTAGCTGCGCACCTCCGACTCGAGAGTCTCGAAGACACTGAGGTCCGGCTGGGTGATGGTCACGGCGAAATCGCTCCTCGTGCGTGGGGGGGTGTCCGGGGAGTGCGGAGTCCGGAGTGCCGGCGGGCGGTCCGGGCTCGTGGGGGAGTCAGACGGGGAGGGGACCGATGCGGTAGAGCACCTCGGGGTCGTGGGGTCCGTCGGGGAACTGGCCCCGCTCGAAGAGGACCTCGGTCTCGACGGCCGCGCCATGACGCCGGGCGTACGAGGCGAACAGGCGCTCGGAGGCGGTGTTGCCCGGGGTGATCGTGGTCTCGATCCCGGTGACCCCGTGCTCGGCCGCGACCCGTGCCGTCAGCCCGTCCAGCAGCCGTGCCGCGAGTCCGCGCCCGCGCTGGTCGGCGTCCACGGCCACCTGCCACACCAGAAGGGTGCGCGGCCGGTCGGGCCGGAGGTACGCGGTGACGAAGCCGACGGGCCGGCCGTCGGAGCCGCTGCGCGCCACGGCCGAGGTGCCGGCGAAGTCACGGCACCACAGCAGATAGCTGTAGGAGGAGTTCAGGTCGAGTTGTCCGGAATCCCTGGCGATGCGCCAGAGCGCGGCCCCGTCCGCCACCTTCGGACGGTCGATCCGGGGCTCCTCCGGCTTTTCCAGAAATTCCGCTTGCAGGTCTGCTTGTGCGGCGGTCATGCCGTTGGAACTTACCCAGCGGAATGGAAAATTGCATCGCCGAATGCGGTTACGGACGAGCGAGGGATGTGTTATCACGCGGGCGCGTGCAGGCATGCGAGATCGAGGGCGTTTTTGCCCGGTATGCATTGAAAATACCGGGGCAAAATGGTTGGGGTGTGGAGTCGGTCACACCCATGTAATCATCACGAGATCTGCTCGAATTGTGCCGCTCTGTGTTCGCGAAATCTTTGCGTTTAGGTTCGGGAGGAGCGGGCAGGAGAATATGGGTTCTATCCTCGCGCTAATTCGATAATTGCGCGTAAAGATTCCGGGCGCAATGCCTATTCGGTTCGCGATACCCGGGGAAGCGGCATACTCGGGACGGCACGCCCGCGTTCCCGCCCCCCGGCTCGGGGAGGGGGCGGGAACGTGCGTGGATCACGGGCGGCGGTGCCGTCCGTCGTCAGTCCTGCGGCCAGGCCTCTGCCGCCGCCCGCCGGGCCGCCGCCGGGTCCACCGTGGCCCCGGAGTCGCGCAGCGCGGCCCCCAGTGCGGCCAGGCTCGCCTGGACGACCTCGGGCCTCGCGTCGGCCCCGTAGTGGTTGACCCGGATCATCTCCTTCGCCAGCGCGCCACCGCCCGCGGCCAGCGGCAGCGTGGGATCCGACCGCAGCGCCGCAGCGACCAGCTCCGACGCGACCACCCCGGACGGGGTCCGCAGCGTCGTGGCGACCGGCGCCGCCTCCGCGTCCTTGTGTACGAACGGCTCCAGACCCCCGCCGAGCGCCGCCGCGCCGGCCCGGGTGGCCGCGGCGGCGCGCCGGTGCCGGGCCGTCACGGCGTCCAGGCCCGCCGTCTCGATCCGCTCCACACAGGCCTCCAGGGCCAGCATCTCCAGCTGTGCGGGCGCATGCAGCAGCGCGGTGCGGCCGCCGTCGATCCAGCGCTCCCTCCAGTCCAGGAGCGACAGGTACGAGCGGCGCGGCGCCGTCGGGTTCGCCGCCATCCGGGCCCACGCCCGCTCGCTCACCGACACCGCCGACACTCCGGCCGGCCCGCCCATGGCCTTCTGCGCTCCGATGACGCACAGATCCACGCCCCAGGCATCCGGCAGCACCGGCTCCGCGCCGATGGACGCGACGGCGTCCAGATAGAACAGCGCGCCGTGCTCCCGCACCACCGCGCCGATCTCCTCGACCGGGTTGGTGTTGCCGGTCGCCGCCTCCGCGTGCACCAGCGACACGAAGTCGATCTCCGGGTGCTCGGCGAGGGCCTCACGGATCTGCGCCGCCGTGACCGCCGTGTGGAACGGCACGGCCAGGTCGTGCACGGTCGCCCCGCAGTCCCGCAGCCAGTCGCCGAAGGTCTGCCCGTAGGGGCCGGTGATCACGTTCAGTGCCGTCGTGCCGGGGCCGGCGCATCCGCGGATCGCGCCCTCCAGCGGCAGCAGCGCCTCGCCCTGCATGATCACGACGTTCTGCTCGGTGGACATGAGCCGTGCCACACGGTCCTCGATCGAGGCGAAGCGGGAGGCGCTCAGCGGAGGGAGGTCCAGGAAGGGGTGCGTCACGGCGGTGCTCTCTTCGGTCACGGGTGGATCGCGGGGCGGATCACCAGGGGGATCACGGGGTAGATCGCGGAGTGGACGAGTCGAGCGTAACCGGCGGGTCTTTCACCCTTTCGGCTGGTTGGTTCTTAGGTCGGACGGGCCCGGAGCCATCGGAATAATTTGAGAGACCCAAACATTTCCTTATAATCGGAACCCGCACATCACCCCACACCCCACAGAGAGGTCCCCCGTGAAGACGCTCCTCGGGCGCCGGGCCCGCTTCCTGGCCGCCGTCACCGCGACGGCCGGCGCCGTGCTCGTGGCCGGCTGTACCTCGAGCGGCAGCGGCGGCAGCGCAGGCAAGTCGGCCGCCGGCGGGGTCGACCTCGTCAAGGCGGGTCAGATCACCACCTGCACGCACCTGCCGTACCCGCCCTTCCAGTCGGAGATCAACGGCAAGGTGCAGGGCTTCGACGTCTCGCTGATCGACCTGGTCGCCAAGGACCTCGGGGTGAAGCAGCAGATCCTCGACACGCCCTTCGAGAACTTCAAGACCGGCGCGTTCCTCAACTCCGGCGAGTGCGACGTGGCCGCGGCCGGCATGACCATCACCCCCGAGCGCAAGAAGAACGTCGACTTCTCCGACCCGTACTTCGACGCCACCCAGGCCGTCCTGGTCGACAAGAAGAGCGGCGTCAACTCGCTGGCCGACCTGAAGGCCAAGGGCAAGAAGCTCGGCGCCCAGGCTCAGACCACGGGTGAGGACTACGCCAGGAAGCAGGGCTTCGACCCCATCTCCTTCGAGTCCTCCGACGCCGTCATCAACGGTCTGCGCACCGGCCAGGTACAGGCCGTCATCATCGACTACCCGGTCGTCCAGAGCTGGCTCAAGGACAAGGCGAACGCGAACGCCTTCAAGGTGGTCGACAACCTCAACACCGGCGAGCAGTACGGCTTCACGGTGAAGAAGGGCAACAAGAAGCTCCTCGCGGCCGTGAACAAGGCGATCGCCGGTGCCAAGGCCGACGGTACGTACAAGAAGCTGTACGAGCAGTGGATCGGCCCGTACACCCCGTCCGCCGCCTCGCCGTCGGCCTCATGAGCGACCCCGCGGACACGGCCGTCCCGACCCTCGCGCCGCGCAGGAAGGGGCTGACCCGGCGCCAGAAGCGCAGGCTCTCGCGCGGCGCGCAGTACACCGTCTTCGTCGCCGCCGTGATCGCTCTGGCGGTCTCGGCGGACTGGGGGCGGCTGCAGAACCAGTTCGCGCAGGCGGACATCGCGAAGCAGATGTTCCCCGACGTCATCACGCTGGCGTTGAAGAACACCGTGCTCTACACCCTGTCCGGCTTCGTCGTCGGCCTGGTGCTCGGCATGGTCATCGCGCTGATGCGGCTGTCGTCCGTGGGGCCCTACCGGTGGGTCGCCGGCATCTACATCGAGATCTTCCGCGGTCTGCCCGCCCTGTTGATCTTCATCTTCGTCGGGGTCGCCGTGCCGCTGGCCTTCCCCGGGATGGAGATCATCGGCGGCACCTACGGCAAGGTGGCCCTCGCGCTCGGCCTGGTGTCGGCGGCCTATATGGCGGAGACCATCCGCGCGGGCATCCAGGCGGTGCCCAAGGGACAGCTGGAGGCGGCCCGTTCGCTGGGCTTCTCGCCCGCCCGGGCCATGGTCTCGATCATCATCCCGCAGGCGTTCCGGATCATCCTCCCGCCGCTGACCAACGAACTCGTCCTGCTCTTCAAGGACTCCTCGCTGGTGCTGTTCCTCGGCGTCACCCTGGAAGAGCGCGAACTGTCCAAGTTCGGCCGCGACCTGGCCAGCCAGACGGCCAACTCCACACCGATCCTGGTGGCCGGCCTGTGCTACCTGCTGGTCACGATCCCGCTCGGCTTCGTCGTACGCCGTATGGAGGCCAAGGCCCAGGAGGCCGTCAAGTGAGCCCTACCCCAGAGATCCGGATCCAGGACCTGCACAAGTCCTTCGGCGACAACGAGGTGCTGCGCGGCATCGACCTGGAGATCGGCCAGGGCGAGGTGGTCTGCGTCATCGGCCCGTCCGGCTCCGGCAAGTCCACCCTGCTGCGCTGTGTGAACCTCCTGGAAGAGCCCACCCGGGGGCAGGTCTTCGTCGGCGGCACCGAGCTGACCGACCCCGACGTGGACATCGACGCCGCACGCCGCCGCATCGGCATGGTGTTCCAGCAGTTCAATCTGTTCCCGCACCTCACGGTGACCCAGAACCTCGCCCTGCCGCAGCGCCGCGTCCTCAAGCGGGACAAGGCGCAGGCCGCGCGGATCGCCGCCGAGAACCTGCGGCGCGTGGGCCTCGCCGAGAAGGCGGACGCCTACCCCTCCTCCCTCTCCGGCGGCCAGCAGCAGCGCGTGGCGATCGCCCGCGCGCTCGCCATGGGCCCCGAGGTGATGCTCTTCGACGAGCCGACCTCGGCCCTCGACCCCGAGCTGGTGGGCGACGTGCTCGCCGTGATGCGGATGCTCGCCGACGAGGGCATGACGATGATGGTCGTCACCCACGAGATGTCCTTCGCCCGGGAGGTCGCCGACCGGGTCGTGTTCATGGACGGCGGCGTGGTCGTTGAGGACGGCACCCCCGACCAGGTCATCGGCGACCCCCGGCACGAGCGCACCCGGCACTTCCTGGCCCGGCTCCTCGACCCCGCGATGGCCCAGGTGGAGGAGGGGACCTCCGACCGGGCGGCCGGGAAGGCCTAGCGGGCGGACCAGGGGGCCGGACTAGGGTGCGGTACATGAGCGATCACGCGGTGCTGCACGTGAAGGGGCGGGTGCTCGTCGGGCCGGAGGAGGTCCGGGACGAGCTGTGGATGGTCGACGGCCGGATCTCCTACGACCGGCCGTCCGGGGCCCGGGACGTCCGTACCGTCGAGGGCTGGGCGCTGCCCGGTCTCGTCGACGCGCACTGCCATGTCGGCCTCGACGCCCATGGACCCGTCTCCGAGGACGTCGCCGAGAAGCAGGCGCTGACCGACCGGGACGCCGGCACCCTGCTGATCCGTGACGCGGGGTCCCCGTCGGACACCCGCTGGATCGACGACCGCGACGACCTGCCGAAGATCATCCGGGCCGGCCGGCACATCGCGCGCACCCGCCGCTACATCCGCAACTACGCCTGGGAGATCGAGCCCGAGGACCTGGTCGCCTATGTCGCCCAGGAGGCCGGGCGCGGCGACGGCTGGGTCAAGCTCGTCGGCGACTGGATCGACCGGGATGCCGGGGACCTGACCGCCTGCTGGCCGCGCGAGGCCGTCCTGGCGGCGATCGCGGAGGCGCACCGGCTGGGGGCGCGGGTCACCGCGCACTGCTTCGCGGAGGATTCGCTGCGCGATCTGGTCGAGGCGGGCATCGACTGCATCGAGCACGCGACGGGTCTCACGGAGGAGACGATCCCGCTGTTCGCGGAGCGGGGCGTCGCGATCGTCCCGACCCTGGTGAACATCGCGACCTTCCCGCGGCTCGCCCGGGGCGGGGAGTCGAAGTTCCCGCGCTGGTCGGCCCATATGCGACAGCTCCACGAGCGGCGCTACGACACCGTGCGCGCCGCGTACGACGCCGGGATCCCCGTGTACGTCGGCACCGACGCGGGCGGTTCGCTGGCGCACGGTCTGGTGGCCGGCGAGGTGGCCGAGCTGGTGACGGCGGGCATCCCGCCGGTGGCCGCCCTGTCCGCGACCGCGTGGGGCGCCCGGCGCTGGCTGGGTCGGCCCGGCCTGGAGGAGGGGGCGCCGGCCGACCTCGTGGTGTACGAGGCGGACCCCCGCGCGGACGTCCGGGTGCTGGCGGCGCCGCGGCGCGTGGTGCTGAACGGGCGGATCGTCGGTTAGGGGCGGGCTGGGCGGGCCCCGGGTCGCCCTCGCCACCGACGACCCCGTACGCCCCCTTCGCGCCCCCGGTGTGGGGGATGTCCGGGAGGCGCGAGTGAACAGGCGTGCCGTCGTTTTCGAAAAAATGCGCGAAACATCCACGATGGGGTGAAGTGGTCCCGTATCGCTGACGGTGTGCTCGCGGTGCCGCGATTCTTTCCGGGTCCTAAGAGCTGCGAACAAAATGGGCGCCCGGCTCCCATTTTGTTCGCAGCTCTAGCCTGACTTACCTGGGGGTCCCACCCGTGAACGGCACCACTTCCCGCCTGCCCGCCTGCCGACTGGCCACCGTCGCGCTGGCCACCGCCCTCGCCGCCGGTCCCACCGTGCTCGCCGGCGCCGGTTCCGCCTCCGCCACCGAGAACCACGGGCGGGCGAGCGCCGCCGTTCTGCGCACCGGGCTGGAGGTGTCCCTGGCCAACAAGACCGTGAACGTCCCGCTCACCGTCTCCCTCAACGCCGTGGAGGCGCCGGACAGCGCGGACCGGACCGCCCTGTCGGCCCGTCTCGACGGCGTCGACGGCGGACAACCGTTCAATGTGCTCGCCGCCGACGTCGCCACGGCGAACGCCACGGTGTCCGCGACCAGGGCGGAGGGCTCCACCCGCCTCGTGCACGCCCGGGTCCATGTGCCCGGACTGCCCCTGCTGTCCCTGATCGAGGTCGAGGGCGTCACCTCGAAGGCCGTGTGCGAGGCCGGGAAGAAGCCGGTCGCCGCAGCCGACCTGCTGGGCGCGGTGACGGTGCTCGGCCGAAAGGTGAGGGTGACGGCGGGCGGCCCCTCGGACGTGAAGGTGCCCGGTGTCGGGGAGGTCCGGCTGGAGGTGTCGCCGACCAGCACGACCTCACGGACGGCGGCGGCCGCCGCGCTGCGGCTGACGGTGACCGTGAACCCGCTGAAGCTGAACGTGGCGGAGGTGCAGGGGACCATGACGCTGGGCGGCGTCACCTGCGAGGCGCCCGGGGCCCCTGCCACCGACGGCGGCGCACCCGCGGCCCCCACCGCGAACGGCGGTGCACCGGCTGCTCCCACTGCCGTCGGCACCCACCCCGCCGAGGACCTGAAACCGCAGGGGGCGCCCGTGAAGAAGTCCGGGCTCGCGGAGACCGGAGCGAGCACGGTGACCCCGTACGTCCTGGGCGGCGCGGTCGTACTGCTCGTGGCGGGCGGCGGAGCGGTGGGCCTGGCGCGCCGCCGTCGCGGCTGACCTCAGTCCGGCGCCGGCCCGTCCGGCGCCCGCCCTACCGCCCATCGCCGGACGGACCGCCCCGCGCCGGACTCACCGTCCCGCCAGCGTCACCGCACGGTCCAGGGCCTGCACGAAGCGGTTCACCGTCGCCCGGTCCCGCACCGCCAGCCGTAGCCACTCCTCGTTCAGGCCCGGGAACGTGTCCCCGCGCCGCACCGCGAAGCCCAGGTCCCGCAGATGGCGGCGCACGGCCGCCGCCCGCGCCAGACGGATCAGCACGAACGGGCCCTCGGCCGGCTCGACCACCTGCAGTCCGTCGGGCCGAAACTCCCGTAGCCCCGCCACCAGATGCGCCCGGTCCGCCGCCACCCGGTGCGCCGCGTGCGCCGCCTCCGCCAGCGCCCGGGGCGACACACATGCCTCGGCCGCCGCGAGCGCGGGCGTGGACACCGGCCACAGCGGCTGCGCCCGTTCCAGCTCGGCGATCGTCCCCGGGTCGGCCAGGACATAGCCGATGCGCAGGCCCGCCAGCCCCCAGGTCTTGGTCAGACTGCGCAGGACCACCAGACCGGGCACGTCCGTGCGGCCCGCCAGCGCCTCCCGCTCCCCGGGCACCGCGTCCATGAACGCCTCGTCGACCACCAACGTGCGTCCGGGACGGGCAAGTTCGATGACCGAGGCCGCCGGGTGCAGCACCGACGTCGGGTTCGTCGGATTGCCGATCAGCACGAGGTCCGCGTCCTCCGGCACCAGCGACGCATCCAGGCGGAAGCCGTCCCGCTGCCGCAGCAGGACCCGGCCCACCGCATACCCGGCGTCCCGCAGCGCCGCCTCCGGCTCCGTGAACTGCGGGTGCACCACGATCGGTTGACGCACCTTCAGGGCCCGCGCGAGCAGCACGAACGCCTCGGCCGCGCCCGCCGTGAGCAGCACCCGCTCGACGGGCAGGCCGTGCCGCGCCGCCACCGCCGCGCGGGCGGCCCGCCCGTCGGGGTACGCCGCGAGCCCGTCCAGCGACCCGGCGATCACCTCGCGCAGCCACACCGGGGGCGTGTCCGCGCGCACGTTCACCGCGAGGTCGGTCAGCGCCGCCCCGTCGTCCCGGACCTCGGCGTCCCCGTGGTGCCGCAGATCATGTGGGCCGCCGTCGTGTTCAGTGCGCATGGGAGTGGGTGTGCCCACCGTGGTGGTGGTGATGCCCATGCCCATGGTCGTGACCATCGTCGTCGGGGTGGAAGTGCGGCTGCTGCGGCAGCCCCACCTTGTCCTCGAAGCCCGGCAGCGCGATCCGGTACACACACGAGTCGCAGTTCATCCGCAGATCCCCGCGCACCGCCTCCTGGTACCGCTCCATCACCAGATCGAGCAGCTCCGGCTCCGGCCCGATGACATCCGCCGAGCGCACCTCGACGTCCGGGTGCGCCGCCGCCCAGCCCTCGGTCTGCTGCCGCACCCGGTCCGGCAGGATGCCCGTGAACAGGAAGTACGGCAGCACGACGATCCGCTTGGCGCCCAGCCGCGCGCACCGGTCGAGGCCGCTCGGCACATCCGGAGCCGCCAGTGACACGAACGCCGTCTCCACGCCCGCGTACCCGCGCCCCTCCCACAGCAGCCGCGCCGCCTTGTGGACCTCGGCGTTGGCGTCGGGGTCGGTGGAGCCCCGGCCCACCAGCAGCACGGTCACCGCGGCCCGGTCCTCGGGCGCGCGGGCCGAGCCGCCCAGCGCCTCGTCGAGCCGCCGCTCCAGCACCGACAGCAGTGCCGGGTGCGGGCCGAGCGGACGGCCGTAGGTGTACGAGATCCCGGGGTGCCGCTCCTTCTCGCGGGCCAGCGCCGCCGGGATGTCGCCCTTGGCGTGCCCGGCGGACACCAGCATCAGCGGCACGGCGGCGAACCGGCGCACCCCCCGCTCCACCAGCTCGGCCACCGCCTCGCCCAGCGGCGGCGGCGACAGCTCGATGAAGCCGCCCGCGACAGGCAGTTCGGGGTGGCGGCGCCCCAGCTCCCGTACGAAGTCGCGGAACGCCTCGGCTCCGGCCTCGTCCCGGGTGCCATGGCCGGCGATGAGCAGGGCGGGCGGCGGGGTGGTCACAGGGTCTCCTTCGAAGTGGGGTGGTACAGCAAGGCGTTGAGCGCGGCGGCGGCGACCGCCGAGCCGCCCTTCTCGGACACGTTGCTCACGGCGGGCAGCCCGCTCTCGCGCAGCGCTGCCTTGGACTCGGCGGCGCCGACGAAGCCGACGGGCAGACCGATGACGAGCGCGGGGGCGGCGTCCAGGGTCAGCAGCTCCTCCAGGGCGGTCGGCGCACAGCCGATCACCCAGATCGCTCCGGGGCCCACGTCTTCGTACGCCAGCCGGATCGCATGCGCCGAACGCGTCATCCCGGGGCCGGACCCGGCGTCCTTCAGCCGGCAGACGGTCTCGCGCCGGGTGATCCCGGCGGCCACCATCTCCACGTCCACGACCACCGGCGCCCCGTCGTGCAGCGCGGCGTGCGCCCGGACCAGCTCGGCCTCGTCCAGCACGAGATCGCTCGCGTACTCCAGGTCGGCGGCCGAGTGGATGACCCGCTCCACCACCGCCCGGGTCAGCGACGGCAAGTGCGAGGTGTCCAGGCGGGCGCGCAGCCGCCGGAACGACTCCTGTTCGATCGGGTGGACCACACGGTTCACCGGGGCTCCTCCTGCCAGCGGTAGCCGCGCGGCGTGACCATGCGCCCCGCGATCTCACGGGTCGCCGTGTTGCCCACGGTCACGACCGTCATCATGTCGACCGTCGCCGGGTCGAGACCGGCCAGGGTCGTCACCCGGCTCGATTCGTCCGGCCGGGACGCGTTGCGTACGACACCGACCGGCGTCGCCGCCGCCCGGTGTCCGGCGAGGATCGCGAGCGCCTTGGGCAGCTGCCAGTCGCGGCCCCGGCTGCGCGGGTTGTAGAAGGTCACGACGAGGTCCGCCTCGGCCGCGGCCCGCACTCGCCGCTCGATGACCTCCCAGGGGGTGTGCAGGTCGGACAGGCTGATCGACACATGGTCGTGGCCCAGGGGCGCGCCGAGGATCGCCCCGGCCGCGAGCGCCGCCGTGACCCCGGGCACCCCGATCACGTCGATGTCGTCGGAGGCCTCGGCCAGCGCGGGCGACGCCATCGCGTACACCCCGGCGTCCCCGCTGCCGATCAGCGCCACCGCGCGGCCCTTGCGGGCCTCGGCGACCGCCGTGCGGGCCCGCTCCTCCTCGGCGCCGAGCCCCGACTGAAGGACCCGGGTGCCGGGCCGCAGCAGATCGCGGATCTGGTCGACGTACTGGTCGAGCCCGACCAGCACCGAAGCGCGCCGCAGTTCCGCCTTCGCGCGCGGCGTCAGCAGGTCCCGGGCACCGGGGCCGAGGCCGACGACGGCGAGCCGCCCGCGCCCCGGCCTGCGGACCACGGCACAGGTCGCCGTCGCCGGGGTCCCGGCCGACTTGCGCTTGGGGACCAGGAGTTGACCGCCGGCCGCCAGCGCGGCGGCCTCCGCGACGGACGGTGTGCCGACCGCGGCGAGCGGCGCGTCGGAGGGGTTGGGCACCTCGACCTTCGCCAACTGCTCGGCGGGATACGTCACCACGGGCACCCCGAGCCGCTCGGCCGCCGCCACGATGCCGGGCTCGCCGGCCTTGGCGTCGACGGTGGCGAGCGCGGCGAGCGACGCGGCGCTGAGCCCGGCCTCCCGCAGCGCGCCCTCGACGAGCTCCAGGACCTCCGCGACGGGAGCGCCCCGGGAGGCGCCGACGCCGACGACCAGGGACGGCGGCCGCAGCACCACCTCACGCTCGGCGGGCGCGACGGCCCGGTCCGTGACCCGGATCGTGTACGAGCCCGCCGCGGCGAGGGGCAACGGCGGCAGCGGCCAGTCCACCTCCGCCGCCAGGGCCACCGGCTCCCCGTCGAGCAGCGCCCGCGAGACCCCGGCGACATCGCCCTCGACCGGGAGCCCGAGCGTGTCCAGGCCCGGCAGTCCCACCGCGTCCGTCGCGGTCGTCACCACGGGCGCGGCCCCCAGCACCTCGCCCACCGCCCGGGCGAGATCATTGGCCCCGCCCGCGTGCCCGCCGACCAGGGACACCGCGAACCGTCCGCCCTCGTCGACGCACACCACACCCGGGTCGGACACCTTGTCGCCCAGCAGCGGGGCGACAAGCCGGACGACCGCGCCGGTCGCCAGGAGGCACACGAGCTGCTCGCACTCCGCGAACGCGGCCCGTACGGCGTCCCCGACCGGGCCGTCGTACACCCGCGTCCGGCCGGGCCAGGCCGCCGCCAGCCGGTCCCGCGCAGCCGCCCCCGCCGCGGTGGCGGAAATGAGGCCGATCACTGAGCAACTCCTTCGCTACGCGCCGGAGGCCGCGTGCCCCACAGCAGGAAAACAGGGTTGGTCGCCGCGAGCCGGGTCACGTCCCCCGGCAGCGGCGCGAGCCGCGACGACTGCAACAGCACCCCGTCGCAGTCGAACCCGGCCGCGATCAGCGCCTCGCGCGCCGCGGGGACGCGGTCCAGCGCGGCCATGGCGATCACCACAGCCCGCCGGGCCCGTCGCGCGCACGCGGTCACGATGGCG
The DNA here is from genome assembly GCF_040680495.1 of Streptomyces sp. NPDC052036. Taxonomy (NCBI): domain Bacteria; kingdom Bacillati; phylum Actinomycetota; class Actinomycetes; order Kitasatosporales; family Streptomycetaceae; genus Streptomyces; species Streptomyces sp. NPDC052036. The sequence goes on from NZ_JBFAWW010000004.1 coordinate 277,355, forward strand.
GGCAGCTCGCGTCCGCCGCCCCCGATGAACACGGCGTCGGGCTCGTCCAGACCGGCCAGCGCGTCCGGGGCGGCGCCGTGCACCACCTGGACGTCGACGCCGTGCGCCGTGGCGTTGGCGCGGATCCGGGCGACTCCGTCCGCCGTCTTCTCGACCGCGCTGACGGCCGCACCCAGCCGTGCGCACTCCACGGCCACCGACCCCGAGCCCGAGCCGATGTCCCAGACCAGATCGCCCAGGCGCGGCCCCAGCCGGGCCAGCGCCAGCGCACGGACCTCGAACTTGGTGATCATCGAGTCGCGGTGGGCGAACGCACTCTCCTCCAGGGCCCAGACGCTCGGCCCGGGCGGCGGCCCCGCCACCGTACGGACCGGCCCGAGCGCCGCCGCCGGATCCAGGCACAGCACCACGCTGACCGCCGCACCCCAGTCACGCCCCGCGGCCTCGGCGGGCGTCACCCGCTCGACACGCTCGTGCTCCGGATCGCCGAGTGCGCTCGCCACGACGAGCAGCCGCTCGCCGGGGCCGCCGGCGAGCGCCGCCCCCAGCTCGGCGGGGCCGGCGCCCGGACCGGTCAGCACGGCGACCTTCGGCCGCGCCCGGCACACCTGCACCGCCGTCCGCAGCGCGCGGCCGTGCGCGCTCACCACCACCGCGTCGTCCCACGGCAGCCCGAGCCGCGCGAAGGCGGCGGCCACGGAGGAGACACCCGGCCGTACGTCCAGCCGCTCGGGCCCGAACCGTTCGGCCAGCGCGCGGACGATCCCGAAGAACGCGGGGTCCCCGGAGGCGAGCACGGCCACCCGCCGTCCCTTGTCGAGGTACCGCTCGATCGCGTCGAGGGCGGGCGCCAGCGGCCCGAGAACGATCTGCTCCGCCTGCTCGGGCAGCCGGGCCGCCGCCAGATGCCGCCGGGCGCCCACCACCACGTCCGCCCCGGCGACCGCCTCGGCGGGGAGGGGCGCCACCGTGCCCGTACCGACGACCGTGATCATGTGCTCGCGCCCTGGGAGCGCAGCGCCTTGCGGGCCTCGGGGTCGGCCTTGCGGTAACCGTGGAAGTGCCCGGGGTGGTACAGATGCGAACGGGTGCCGTGCGCGTCCAGCGCCGGGCCGACCAGGAACAGCGTGTGCTTCCACAGCTTGTGTTCCTTGACGGTCTCCTCCAGCGTGCCGAGGGTGCACCTGACCATCAGCTCCTCCGGCCAGGTCGCCTGGTAGGCGACCACGACCGGGGTGGTCGTCGGATAGCCGCCCTCCAGCAGCTCCCGCACCAGCTGGCCGCTGCGGGCCGCCGACAGGAAGATCGCCATCGTGGTGCCGTGCCGGGCGAACTCGCGCACCTCCTCCCCGGGCGGCATCGGCGTCTTGCCGCCGCCGAGCCGGGTCAGCACGACGGACTGGGCGACCTCGGGGATCGTCAGCTCCCGCTGCGCGAGCGCGGCGACCGCGGAGAAGGCGGAGACACCTGGTACGACCTCGGTCTCGATGCCGATCCCGGCACACCGGTCCAGCTGCTCCTGCGTACCGCCCCACAGGGCCGGGTCGCCGGAGTGGATACGGGCCACCCGCAGGCCCTGCGCACGGGCCCGCTCGTACACGGCGACGACGTCCTCCAGGGACATGGCCGCCGAGTCCAGGATCTCGGCGCCCTCACGCGCGTGGTCGAGGACCTCCGCCTGCACCAGGCTGGCCGCCCAGATCACGACGTCGGCCTCGGCGATGGCACGCGCGGCACGGAACGTCAGCAGATCGGCGGCGCCGGGGCCGGCGCCGACGAAGGTCACCTTGCCGGTGGGGGCATCGGCCATGGGGAATCGGTCCTCTCCTGCGGAAACTCGGGCGGTGCGGAACACGGGTGCGCACTCGGCCGCCCGTCCGGTGCGCTCCGGGGCGGTCGGGCGGCCAAGGGTCAGGGCGGCCTTCGTCGCGCGCGGTCGGCCCCTGCGGTTCGACGGCCTCGCGGTGCACGCGAACGGGCCGGTCCCTCGCCGGTCACAGCTTGCCGCCGCGGGTGCCGTCGCGGCGGGCCGGCGAGATCAGGGTGGACAGATAGGGGAGCGGACCCTCGTCGAGGTCGGCGGCCGGCCGGACGGTCTCCTCCGGCAGCCCGAGCGACGCCCCCCACACGGCGTCGTCGATGCGCCCGGTCTCCCGCAGCGCCTCGGCCACCTCGTGCGCCTGCCGCCCGAACTTGTAGGCGACGACCGTCCCCGGACCGCTGAGGGCGTCCTTGAGCACCGCGGAACCCGCCGTGACGGGCACGAGCGTGAGCGGTTCGGTGCCCTCGGTCAGCACGGCCCCCGACCGCGCGGCCAGGTCCTGCATGGCGGTGATGCCGGGCACGGTCTCGATACGGACGCCCGGCACCGACTCCTGGACGGTGTGCGCGAGATAAGTGAACGTGGAGTACACGTTGGGGTCGCCGATGGTGGCGAAGGCGACCGTGGAATGCCGCCCGAGAAGCCCGGCCACGCGCTCCCCCGCCGCGTCCCAGGCCGCCTCGCGCCGCGCCCGGTCGCTGCGCTCGTTGAGCGCGAACACGACCCGGACGACCTTCTCCTCGGGCACGTAGTGCAGCACGGTCGCCTCGGCGCGCCCGCGCTCCCCGCCGTCTCCTCCCGCGGCGTCACCCATCACGGGCACGACGACCACGTCGGCCTCACGCAGCGCGTTGACGCCCTTGACGGTCACCAGCTCGGGGTCGCCGGGGCCCACCCCGACTCCGATCAGCCTGCTGCTCATGACGTCCGGCACCTCTCCACGAACCGACGGGCCGCACCGGGCGCGGCGGCCCAGTGCGTGTGCAGATAACTGGCATGCACACCTTGTTCTACGAAACCTTCGACGCGCCGTCCGGGGGCGCGTATCCCCCAGGCGGGAGCCGCCCCCGCCGCGGGCTCCACCACGGTCCGGTGGAACTCATGGCCCCGCATCCGTGTCCCGGCCGCGGCGAGGACACTGTCGCTCACGGCCACCGCGTCCCGGTAGCCGAGGGTCAGCCGTTCGCTCATCCGGGCGCTCGCGTCGAGCACCCCGCACATGGGCTGTCCGTCCAACTCCCGGCACAGGTACAGCAGTCCGGCGCACTCGGCGGCGACCGGGCCGCCGCCGAGCGCCAGTTCGGCGACCGCCTTGCGCAGCGGCTCGTTCGCGGACAGCTCGGCGGCGTACACCTCCGGGAAGCCGCCGCCGATCACCAGCCCCGCCGTACCCTCCGGCAGCCGCTCGTCCCGCAGGGGGTCGAACACGACGACCTCGGCTCCGGCGGCGCTGAGCAGTTCGGTGTGCTCGGCGTAGGAGAACGTGAAGGCGGGACCGCCGGCCACGGCGACCACCTCCCGCGCGCCGGTGTCGTGCACCGGCGGTTCCCAGGGCGCGTCCGGCAGCGCACTCGCGTTGTGCGCCAGTGCCCACAGCGCGTCCAGGTCGCAGCCCCGGCGCACCTGCGCGGCCATGGCGGCGACCGCCTCGACCGCTTCCGCCCGCCGCTCGGCCACCGGTATCAGCCCCAGATGCCGCGACGGCGTGTCCACCTGGGCCACCCTGCGCAGCACCCCCAGCACGGGCACCCCGGACGCGTCCAGGGCGTCCCGCAGCAGTTCCTCGTGCCGGTCGGAGGCGACCTTGTTCAGGATCACGCCCCCGATTCGCACCTGCGGATCCCAGGACGCGAACCCGTGCACCAGCGCCGCCACCGACCGCGACTGCGAGGACGCGTCGACGACCAGGACCACCGGCGCCCTCAGCGCCTTCGCCACCTGCGCCGTGGACGCCAGCTCCCCTTCGCCGGCGGCCCCGTCGTACAGCCCCATCACGCCCTCGACCACGGCCAGGTCGCAGCCGCGCGCGCCGTGCAGAAACAGCGGAGCGATCAGCTCCGGCCCGCACAGATACGCGTCGAGGTTCCGTCCCGCGCGTCCGGTCGCGAGCGCGTGATAGCCGGGGTCGATGTAGTCGGGCCCCACCTTGTGCGGGGACACGGCGAGCCCCCGCTCGGCGAAGGCCGCCATCAGGCCCGTGGCCACGGTGGTCTTGCCGCTGCCCGAGGAGGGCGCGGCGATGACCAGCCGGGGGACGGAGGACGGGGAGGACATCACCACTCGATGCCCTTCTGGCCCTTCTGCCCCACGTCCATCGGGTGCTTCACCTTGGACATGTCGGTCACCAGGTCGGCGAACTCCACGAGCTTCTCGGGCGCGTTCCGCCCGGTGATCACCACATGCTGGGTGCCGGGGCGGGCCCGCAGCACGTCCACGACCTCGTCGGTGTCGACCCAGCCCCAGTGCATCGGGTACGCGAACTCGTCCAGCACGTACAGCCGGTACGTCTCGGCGGCCAGGTCACGCTTGACCTGCTCCCAGCCCTCCCGGGCCTTCTCCTCGTTGGTCGAGTTGTCACCCTGAATGTCCCGCTGCACCCACGACCAGCCCTCGCCCATCTTGTGCCAGTCGACGGTCCCGCCCTGCCCGGACGCCCCCAGCACCCGCAGCGCGTTCTCCTCGCCGACCTTCCACTTGGCCGACTTGACGAACTGGAACACCCCGATCGGCCAGCCCTGGTTCCAGGCGCGCAGCGCGAGCCCGAAGGCGGCGGTCGACTTCCCCTTGCCGATGCCCGTGTGCACGACGACGAGCGGACGGTTACGACGCTGACGGGTCGTCAGTCCATCGTCGGGTACGGCACTCGGCTGTCCCTGCGGCATTACGCGGCCCTCCTGGCGGTCCCCTGCGTCCCCTGCACGTTCCGTACGAGCCCGGCGATGCTGTCCGCACGCAGCTCGTCCAGCGTCACCGCCGTACCGCCCAGCTCCTCGGCGAGCCGCCCGGCGAGCCCCAGCCGCACCGGCCCCGACTCGCAGTCCACGACCACGGACGCGACACCCCCGGCGGCCAGCAAGGAGGCCGCTCGCCCCGCGAGCGCCACCGGCTCGGCGCCCCCGGTGGCCCGCCCGTCGGTCACCACCACGACCAGGGCGCGCCGCGCGGGATCCCGCAGCCGCTCGACCCGCAGCACGTCATGGGCCTTGAGCAGCCCGGCGGCCAGCGGCGTCCGGCCGCCCGTCGGCAGCGACTCGAGCCGGGCCGCCGCCGCGTCCACCGACGACGTCGGCGGCAGCGCCACCTCCGCAGCGGTGCCCCGGAAGGTCACCAGACCCACCTTGTCCCGCCGCTGGTAGGCGTCGAGCAGCAGCGAGAGCACGGCGCCCTTGACGGCGCCCATCCGCTGCCGGGCCGCCATCGACCCGGAGGCGTCGACCACGAACAGCACGAGATTGCCCTCGCGCCCCTCCCGCGTCGCCTGCCGCAGATCGTCCCGGCGCACCACGAGCCCGGGTCCCGAGCGTCCCCGCGCCCGCTGGTGCGGCGCCGCGGCCCGCACGGTGGCCGCCAGATGCAGCTTGGTCAGCGCACCCTGGGGCCGCCGGGCCCCGGTGGTCCGCCCGCGCTCGGTGCGCGCCCGCGAGCGCCGCCCCGCGGCGCCGTCGCCGAGCCCCGGCACGGTCAGCACCTTGGTGCGGAAGGGCTCCGAGGCCCGCACGGCCTGCTGCTCCCCGGCACCCGAGGACTGCGGCTGCCCGCTCTCCCCGGCCTCGGGCCGCGCGGCCGTGTCACCGCCGCTCTGGGGACCGTCGTCCGGCGCGGGCTGCCCGCCCCCGCCACCGGGCCCGTCCGGACCGGGGTCGTCGTCCTCGTCGCCGCCCCCGAACTGCTCCAGCGTCTCGTCGAGCCTGTCCTCGTCGAGCCCCGGCGCATCGAAGGGGTTGCGCCGCCGCCGGTGCGGCAGCGCCAGCAGCGCGGCCTGCCGTACGTCCTCGGCGAGCACATCGGTCCGCCCGGCCCACGCGGCCAGCGCGGTCGCCGTACGCGCCATCACGATGTCGGCCCGCATACCGTCCACCTCGAACGCGGCGCAGGTCGCCGCGATCTGCCGCAGCGCGCCGTCCCCGAGCCGCACGGACGGCAGCAGCTCCCGGGCCGCCACGATCCGCGCCCGTACGGCGGCCTCCTCCTCGGCCCAGCGCGCCGCGAAACCCTGGGGGTCGTCGTCGTAGGCAAGCCGCCGTCGTACGACCTCCACGCGCTGGTCGGGCTCCCGCGAGGCGGACACCTCGACCGTCAGCCCGAATCGGTCGAGCAGCTGCGGCCGCAGCTCGCCCTCCTCCGGGTTCATGGTGCCGACGAGCAGGAAACGGGCGGCGTGCCGTACGGACACGCCCTCGCGTTCGACGTACGACGCGCCCATCGCGGCCGCGTCCAGCAGCAGGTCTACCAGGTGGTCGTGGAGGAGGTTGACCTCGTCGACGTAGAGGATGCCGCGGTGCGCCTGCGCCAGCAGCCCTGGCTCGAAGCTCTTCACGCCCTCGGCCAGCGCACGTTCGATGTCGAGGGCTCCGACGAGCCGGTCCTCGGAGGCGCCGACGGGGAGTTCGACCATCCGGGAGGGCCGGCGGGCGCCCGGCCCCGGCTCATGCGGCCCGTCGGGACAGGCCGGGTCGGGTGCAGCCGGGTCACAGGAGAACCGGCACCCGACGACGACGTCGACCTGCGGCAGCAGCGCCGACAGCGCCCTGACCGCCGTGGATTTGGCGGTGCCCTTCTCGCCGCGCACCAGGACTCCGCCGACCGCCGGTGACACGGCGTTCAGCAGCAGCGCGAGCCGCAGATCGTCCTGGCCGACGACGGCCGTGAACGGAAAGGGGGTACTCACTTCTCGTCGCCCTCCAAGTCGCCTTCCAGCTCCAGATAGGTGGCGCGCAGCCGCTCCAGCGTGTCCGCGTCCGGCTCGGCCCACAGGCCGCGGTCGGCGGCCTCCAGCAGGCGCTCGGTGATACCGCGCAGCGCCCACGGGTTGGACTTCTTCATGAAGTCGCGGTTCTCGGCGTCGAAGACGTACTCCGCGCTGAGCTTCTCGTACATCCAGTCGTCGACCACTCCGGCCGTGGCGTCGTAGCCGAACAGGTAGTCGACGGTCGCCGCCATCTCGAAGGCGCCCTTGTAGCCGTGGCGCCGCATGGCCGCCATCCAGCGCGGGTTGACCACGCGGGCGCGGAAGACACGATGGGTCTCCTCGCCCAGGGTGCGGGTCTTCACCTGGTCGGGCACGGCCGAGTCGCCGACGTACGCCTCGGGGGACGCACCGGTCAGATGCCTCACCATCGCGACCATTCCGCCGTGGTACTGGAAGTAGTCGTCCGCGTCGACGAGGTCGTGCTCACGGGTGTCCACGTTCTTCGCCGCCACGGCGATCCGCCGGAACGCGGTCTCCATGTCCCCGCGCGCCGCCCGCCCGTCGAGCCCGCGCCCGTACGCATAGCCGCCCCACACCGCGTACACCTCGGCGAGGTCGGCGTCGGAGCGCCAGTTGCGGGCGTCGATCAGCGGCAGCAGACCGGCGCCGTACGCGCCCGGCTTGGAACCGAAGACACGGGCCGTCGCGCGCCGCCGGTCACCGTGCTCGGCGGTGTCCTCGTCGGCGTGGGCGCGGACGAAGTTCTGCTCGGCGGGCTCGTCCAGCTCGGCGACAGCGCGTACGGCGTCGTCGATGAGGCCGACCACATGCGGGAAGGCGTCCCGGAAGAAGCCGGAGATGCGCACCGTGACATCGATCCGGGGACGGCCCAGCTCGGCCAGGGGGATCACCTCGAAACCGGTCACCCGGCGCGAGGCGTCGTCCCAGACCGGCCGGCAGCCGAGCAGCGCGAGGATCTCGGCGATGTCGTCGCCCTGGGTGCGCATGGCCGACGTGCCCCAGACGGTGAGGCCGACGGACCGGGGGTACTCGCCGGTGTCCTGGAGGTACCGCGCGACCAGCGAGTCGGCCAGCGACTGCCCGACCTCCCAGCTCAGCCTCGACGGAATGGCCTTGGGGTCGACGGAGTAGAAGTTGCGGCCGGTCGGCAGCACATTGACGAGACCGCGGGTCGGGGAGCCGGAGGGACCGGCCGGGACATAACCGCCGTCGAGCGCCTTGAGGATGTGCCCGATCTCGTCGGTGGTACGGGCGAGCCGGGGCACGACCTCGGTGCAGGCGAACTCCAGGACGGCCACGGCGTTCGGCAGTTCGGTCCCCAGGACCTCACGCACCAGCGCGGGCACGGCGGCCGCGTCCCAGGCACGCTCCTCCATACCCTCCGCGATCCGTCGGCACAGCTGCTCCAGCAGGTCGACGGCGTCGGCGGCACTCCGGGCGGGACCGTCCACCAGATCCGTCAGCTCCACCGGCACCTTCACCGGCGCGCCCGGCTCGGCGAGCAGCTCCTTCTCCGCCAGCCCGAAGCGCTCGGCGAGCGAGGCCCGCAGCCCCGGCAGGGCGTTCGCCTGCCCGCCCCACACCTGCGAGGCGCGCAGCACGGCGAGCACGAGGTTCACCCGGGGCTCGCCGACCGGGCCGCCGCCCAGGATGTGCAGACCGTCGCGGATCTGCACATCCTTGATCTCGCACAGATAGCCGTCGATGTGCATGACGAACTCGTCGAAGTCGCCGTCCTCCGGCTGCTCGTCGACATGCAGGTCGTGGTGCAGCTCCGCGGCCTTGACCAGGGTCCAGATCTGGGCCCGTACGGCGGGCGCCTTGGCCGGGTCCAGGTCGGAGACGAGGGCGTACTCGTCGAGGAGCTGCTCCAGCTTGGCCAGGTCGCCATAGGTGTCGGCGCGCGCCATCGGCGGCACGAGGTGGTCGACGACCGTGGCGTGCCCGCGCCGCTTGGCCTGGGTGCCCTCGCCGGGGTCGTTGACGATGAACGGGTAGATCAGGGGCAGTTCGCCGAGGACGGCGTCCGGCGCGCACCCGCGCGACAGCCCGAGGCCCTTGCCCGGCAGCCACTCCATGGTGCCGTGCTTGCCCATGTGGACGATCGCGTCGGCGCCGAACGAGTTCTCCAGCCACCGGTACGCCGCCATGTAGTGGTGCGACGGCGGCATGTCGGGGTCGTGGTAGATCGCGATCGGGTTCTCGCCGAAGCCGCGCGGCGGCTGGATCATCACGACGACGTTCCCGAACTGCAAAGAGGCGAGGACGATGTCGTCGCCGTCGACGTACAGCGAGCCCGGCGGCTCGCCCCAGGCCTGGAGCATCGCGTCCCGCAGCTCGGGTTCGAGGGCGTCGAACCACGCCCGGTAGTCGGCCAGCGGCACCCGCGCGGGCGCAGCGGCCAGCTGCTCCTCCGTCAGCCACTCCACGTCGTGGCCGCCGGCCCCGATGAGCCGGTGGATCAGCTCGTCGCCGCCCGCCGGGTACTCGGTGAGGCCGTACCCGGCGTCGCGGAGCGCGTCCAGCACCCGTACGGCCGACGCGGGCGTGTCCAGGCCGACCGCGTTGCCGACCCGCGAGTGCTTGGTCGGGTAGGCGGTGAAGACGAGCGCGAGCTTCTTCTCGGCGTTCGGCTTGTGCTTCAGCCGGGCGTGCCGCACGGCGATTCCGGCGACGCGCGCGGCCCGCTCCGGGTCGGCGACATACACCGGCACATCGTCCGGACCGTGCTCCTTGAAGGAGAAGGGGACCGTGACGAGGCGACCGTCGAACTCCGGGATCGCCACCTGCATCGCCGCGTCCATGGGGGAGAGCGCGGCGTCGGACTCCTCCCACGCGGCGCGCGAGGAGGTCAGGCACAGGCCCTGGAGCACGGGAACGTCCAGGTCGGCGAGCGCCCCGATGTCCCAGGCCTCCTCGTCGCCGCCCGCCGACGCCTGCGAGGCGTGCGTGCCGCCCGCGGCGAGAACGGTGGCCACGAGCACGTCGGACTTCGCGAGCAGCTCGTACAGCCCCGGATCGGCGTCGCGCAGCGAACCGCAGTACACCGCAAGGGCGTTGGCGCCCCGCTCCTCGATCGCGTCGCACAGCGTGTCCACGAAGGCGGTGTTCCCGCTGAGTTCATGCGCGCGGTAGAAGAGCACGCCCACGGTGGGACGGCCCTCGGCACACGCACGCTGCCCGTGGGCGCCGTACTCGGGCATCTTCTGCGGCTCGGTGAAGCCCTCGCCGGTCAGCAGTACGGTGTCGGACAGGAAGCGGGCCAGTTCGGTGAGGTTGGCGGGACCGCCCTCGACCAGATACCGCAGCGCCTCCGCCACCACGCCCGCCGGCACAGACGACTCGGCCATCAACTCGGCGTCCGGCACACTCTCTCCGCCGAGCAGGACGGTCGGGATGCCCGAGGCCCTGAGCGTGGCGAGCCCGTCCTCCCAGGCGCGCTTTCCGCCCAGCAGCCGTACCACGGCGATGTCCGCGCCCTCGATCAGCCCCGGCAGCTCCTCCGCGGCATCCAAGCGGGCGGGGTTGCCGATCCGGTAGGGCGCGCCGGAGGCACGGGCCGCCAGCAGATCGGTGTCGGCGGTCGACAACAACAACACTGTGCTCATGCGGGCGCTCCCGGTGGAATGTAAGGCAGTCCTTGCGGCGCGCCCGACTCGATGAGCCGCCACAGCGCGTCCGTGTCCGCGTGCTGTTCGATCAGGTCGCCGAGCCGGTCGAGCTGTTCCTCGCGCAGCGCGGCGAACGACGTGTCGGCGGCCGGCACGAACCGGCGGCCCGCGGCGGCCGCCACCTCGCGCAGGAACGCCCGCCGGAAACCGTCCGACTCCAGGGAGCCGTGCCAGTGCGTGCCCCAGCTCTGGTCGACCCGGCAGCCGTCCAGGAAGGGCTCGCCGCCCGTCACCTCGGCGACACCGTGGTGGATCTCGTAGCCCTCGACATGCTCGCCGAGCGCCTCGCCGACCGGACGGGTCAGGGTCTTCTCGCGGGCGAACCGCACCCGTACCGGCAGCACTCCGAGCCCGTCCACCTGACCCCTGCGGCTCTCCACCTCGTCCTCGATGTGCTCGCCGAGGATCTGGAAGCCGCCGCAGATGCCGAGGATCGGGCGCCCCTCGGCGGCCCTGCGGGCAAGGGCCTGCGCGAGACCGCGCTCGCGCAGCCACTCCAGGGCCCTGACGGTGCCCCGGGTCCCCGGGACGACGACGAGATCGGCGTCGGCCAGTTCCTCGGGCCGGTCCACGAACCGCACGACGACGCCCGGTTCGGCCGCGAGCGCGTCGACATCGGTGAAGTTGGACATGAGCGGGATCGCGCACACGGCGACCCTCAGCACGTCCTCGCCGACGGGCGCGGCCACCGCCGACTCGCGCACAGCGCCCCGCAGGGACACCCTCAGCCCGTCCTCCTCGTCGATCCCGAGGCCGTGCCGGAACGGCAGCACTCCGTACGTCCGCCGCCCGGTGAGCCCGTGCAGCATGTCGAGCCCCGGCTCCAGCAGGGAGACGTCCCCGCGGAACTTGTTCACGAGGAACCCCGCGATCAGCTCCTGGTCCTCGCGGGAGAGCAGGGCGACGGTCCCGAAGAAGGAGGCGAACACCCCGCCGCGGTCGATGTCGCCGACGACCAGAACGGGCAGCCGCGCGTTGCGGGCGATGCCCATGTTCACGATGTCCGTCCGCCGCAGATTGATCTCGGCGGGACTGCCGGCCCCTTCACAGATCACCGCGTCATACGTGCCCCGCAACTCGGCCAGACAGTCGAGGACCGTGCCGAGGAGCCGCTGCTGCCGGCCCCCGTGGTAACCGCGCGCGCTCAGCTCGCCGACCGGCTTGCCGAGCAGCACGACCTGGCTGCTCTGCTCACCGCCCGGCTTGAGCAGCACCGGGTTCATCAGCGCGGTCGGCTCGATACGGCAGGCCTGCGCCTGCATCGCCTGGGCGCGCCCGATCTCGGCGCCCTCGCGTGTGACGAACGAATTGAGGGACATGTTCTGTGCCTTGAAGGGCGCGACCTTGACTCCCTGCCGCACCAGCCAGCGGCAGATCCCGGCGGTGACGACGCTCTTGCCCGCGTCGGAGGTGGTGCCGGCGACGAGGAGACCACCGCTCATGACGTACGTCCCTTCGCGAGGAGTCCTCGGGTGAACCGCCGGGCGAGGAGGCGGCCGGCGACGGTGGCACCCAGGGCGAGCGCGGTCACACGGCGGGAGAGCCGCACCGCGCGTTCGATGTCGTCGGTGCGCACGGCGCGCCCAGGCGCATTGAGCAGCGGCCGGTGCTCGATGCGCCCCCCGTACGACAACGTGCCGCCCAGCCGCACCCCGAGCGCCCCCGCGAACGAGGCCTCCACGGGACCGGCGTTGGGGCTCGGATGCCGCCCGGCGTCCGCCCGCCACGCCCGCAGGGCTCCCCGCCGGTCCGGGCCCGTCGTCGCCGCGAGGAGTGCGGTCAGCCGGGCCCCGGGCCAGCCCGCGAGGTCGTCGAGACGCGCCGAGGCCCAGCCGTAGCGACGGTGGCGCGGCGACTTGTGGCCGACCATGGCGTCAAGGGTGTTGACGGCCCGGAAACCGACGAGCCCGGGCACCCCGCCCACGGCTCCCCACACCAGCGCGCCCACCACGGCGTCCGAGGTGTTCTCGGCGACGGACTCGACCACGGCCCGGGCGATCCCGTCGGCGTCCAGCGCCTGCGGATCCCGCCCGCACAGATGCGGCAGCCGCGCACGGGCACCCTCGACATCCCCGGACGTGAGGGCGTGCCCGATCGTTTGGGCCTCACGCGCCAGCGAAGTCCCCCCGACGACGGCCCAGGTGGCGGCGGCGGTCAGCGCGACGGACGCGGTACGGGAGCGACGCACGGCCGCGGCGGCGAGCGCCGCGGCCGACACCGCACCCCCCACGCACACGGCGGTGTGCAGCGCACCCCACCCGCGATGGTCCCGCCACAGCACCCGCTCCACGGCACCGGCGGCCCGCCCGAACGCGGCGACCGGATGCCCCCGGCGCGGATCGCCGAGCAGCAGGTCGCCCAGGAGGCCGGTGGCGGCACCGTACGCGAAGACGCGATCGGCACCCATCGGCTCAGCCGAGCGTGGGGAAGGGCAGGATCCGGGTACGGGACCTCAATCGGCAGCCGCGCATGGCGATATGTCCTCACTCAGGGTGTCCACGCCCTGGCTCGACGAGACCGGCGGCGAGAGTTCCTGGCTCCCGGGGCATGTGGTGCCCCGGTGACAGTGGCGGGACCGCGCCGGAATCGCACCGGCTTCCTCTCCTGCCGCCGTATTGGCCCCGGCAGTCCACCACGCCCCCCGAACACCCGTCAACTTGCTCTTGACCTGCGACGCAGCGGTGTGCCGAGCCCCACATCGCTGACATGTCGTCAGCCGCGCGAATCGGCGCCTTCTGTTCTCTTTCCGGGCGCGGAACCTGGGAAGACTCAAGGCAGCGGCAGGACGAACGCGGAGAGCGCCGACGAGCGGCATTGGGTGATTCGTTGCGGGGAGACGACCCTGGTGTGGCCGGCCTTTGCTGCCCCGGCAGTGGTGGGACACGGCGCTCGGGAGCGTCGCGGTGCGGACGCCGGGTCGGTGCGCTGACTGATGAGACGGAGGTCGGTGTGGTCGGCAGGGTGGCGTCGGGGCGGGTGTGGCGAAAGAGCAGTCATTCGGAAGGTGACAACACCGACTGTGTCGAAGTGGCCGTCGAGGGGGCGCACGTACTGGTGCGTGACTCGAAACGGCGCACCGGCCCGGTGCTCGCCTTTCGCCGTGTCGCGTGGTGTGGTTTGCTGGCTGGACTCGATGACCAGGCAGTTCAGGCAGTGGACACGTTCTGAAAGTCCGTCCGAAGGACGGGAGGAGCCGGCATGGGGGACGGGGCCAGGGAAGTTCCGGCGCGCGCGGGAGGATCCCGCACTCCACGATCCGCACTGGCGGCGGCGGTCCCGCTGACGCTCTTCTCCCTGACCACAGGGGTGTTCGCGGTGGGAGTCGGCGCACTGGCCGCACTGCTCGTGCCGGGGTCGACGGCACGAGCCCTCGTCTGGCTGGTGGTGACCATCGTCGCGGCGGCCGGCGCCGGTCTGTGGTGGGGCATCACCCCGGTCATGGAACGTCGCCGTGTTCTCGGCGCTCTCGGCGTTCTCGGCCGGGCTGCGGCGACGGTTCGTCCACGGGGCTCGGGGACCCGCTGACCCCCGGTTCGCGCGCCGCTCCCGAGCGGCCGCGCAGCGCCCTGCCGACGCGTGCGGCGAGGGCGGTGACGACGGCCGCTCCGAGCGCTCCCAGCACCGTCTCGGTCAGGGGCGTCAGGGGGTCCGGGCCGAGCCTGGGCGCCACCCGGGCCGACACGGCGATGCTGAGCAGCAGCACGCTGCCGCACGTCGTGCCGAGCAGCAGACGGGTCGCCCGCGGGCCTGTCCCGTCCTCGCCGGGGGAGCCTCCCTCCCCGGCGAGAGGGCCCGCCTCGGCCGGGGCGGCGGAGCCCGCGCGGGAGCCGGGCGGGCCGCCCGGGGCCGGGAAGCGGAACGCGCGCAACTGCCTCCACCACTCAAGGAACCCGAGGACCGCCATGGGCCTTTCCTCCCCGTTGTCCGCCCGGGCCGTCCCTCCCGGGATTCAGCCGTTGCCGAGACTCTCCCTGACCGCGTCGATCAGCTCGATCATCCGGTCGCCGTCGTACGCCTTGGTGCTGATGTCCTCGAAGCACTCCTGGTAGCGGGCCGTGAGGCCGAGGTCGTCACGGTTGGCCACGCTGCCGGTGGCGCCTTCGAGGTAGAGCAGGTCGTCGCCGTCCGTGAAGCCGAGCAGGGTGAAGGAGGCGCCCATGCTGTAGTGCGCGCCGGCCGTGAAGGGCAGCAGACGCAGGCTGACCCGGGGGTGCCGGGACATCGTCTTGAGGTGATCCAGCTGCCGGCGCATCACGCCCGGGCCGCCGATGACCCGCCGGACGACCGCCTCGTCCAGGACGATGTGCACGTCCGGGCCGCCGTCCCCGTCGAAGATCCGCTCCTGCCGTGTGGTGCGCAGCTCCGCCGAGCGACGGGCCAGCTCCCCGTTCTCCCGGGGCGCGAGCTGGGCCAGTGTGTAGTCCTCGATCTGCAGCAGCGAGCAGACGACGGAGGGGTGGTAGAAGCGGATCGAGGTCGCGGCGCTCTCGTAGCCCAGGTACTGGGCGAACTGCGGACGCACCATGTCGTTGTACGGCGCCCACCAGGACGGTCCCTTCGACCCGCGGGCGGCCCCTTCGAGTTCGGCCACCAGAGGGGGGTCGGTCACGGCGTACAGCTGGAGCAGCGCGCGCAGGTCGGTGACGCTCAGGCTGACCGTCCCGGCCTCCAGCCGGATCAGCTTGGACAGGGACCACTCCAGCGCGTCGGCGGCCTCTCGCTGGGTGAGACCGGCTCCCTCGCGTGCCTTGCGCAGTCCGATACGGAGCCTGCGTCGGTTCAGGCTCGGATCGATGTCCCTGGCCATGTCGCTCCCTGCTACACGTCGTCTTCGTGTGGTCGGGCGGCCGACGTCGAGCAGCAACTCGCCCTCCAGACTAGGTGAGTTGGGCGTGGGCGGCCAGACATCTGCGTTCTGACACCTGTCTTTTCGACGTGGTCGCGATGCGGGGTAGAACGTAGCAAACCGGCATATCCCCCACCAAAGACCAAGCCCCGCAGCGAGGATCGCTGCGGGGCTTGATGCGAGGGCGCGGGCGGGCGCCGTTGTGCGCCGGTCAGGAGACGATCAGATAGATCCCGTACGCCACCGCCGCCGCGCACGCCGCGAAGCAGGCGTACGCGCCGGTGACCGTGAGGGCGCCGCCGCCCCGGGGCGACTCCTTCTTCGCGAGGCCCACGACGCCCAGGGTGAACAGGCTCACCAGCGCCACCGTGACCGCGAGGCTGACGCCGAAGACGGAGCCGAGTGCTGCCCAGTCGATCTTCATGAGGGGTGTGCTTCCTTAAACCGTCGCGGGGCGGGTCGGCTCCGCCTCCGTGGAAGGGCCGGTGGCCTGGGCGGGGATGGTGATCTTCGGGCCGGTCGCCGGGGCCGTCGCGGCGTCCGCCGTGAGCTGGCCCGCCGGCGGCGGGATCACCGCGGCGATGGCCGTCGTGACGACGCCCGCGGGCTCCGTCTCGACGTCGTTGACGTTGTCGACCGTGACCGGCGTTCGGCGGGCCAGGGTCCAGATGACACCGGCGCCGGCGACCAGCAGCACACCGGTGGCGACCGTGCCCCAGGTGCCCTGCTTGGTGAGCAGTTCGGCGCCCGCGCCGACCAGGCCGGCGGCCGGGAGCGTCATGACCCAGGCGACCAGCATCCGGGTCGCGGTGGACCAGCGCACCACACCGCCCTTGCGGCCGACGCCCGCGCCGAGGACGGCACCGGAGCAGACCTGGGTGGTGGAGAGCGAGAAGCCGATGTGCGAGGAGGCGAGGATGGCGGTCGCCGCGCTGGTCTGGGCGGCGAAGCCCTGCTGCGGGGCCAGGTCGGTCAGGCCCTTGCCCAGGGTGCGGATGATGCGCCAGCCGCCCAGGTAGGTGCCGAGCGCGATGGCGAGACCTGCGGAGACGATGACCCAGGTGGGAGGGTTCGAACCGGGGGCGATGACACCGCCGGTGACGAGCGCGAGGGTGATGATGCCCATCGTCTTCTGGGCGTCATTGGTGCCGTGCGCCAGGGAGACCAGGGCGGCCGAGGCGATCGAGCCGGCGCGGTAGCCCTTGGCGGTCGCCTTCTCGTCGGCGCGGTTGCCGATGGCGTAGGAGAGGCGCGTCGCCAGCAGCGCGGCGAGTCCCGCCACGATCGGTGCGGCGACCGCGGGGATCAGGACCTTGGTGATGATGGTCGAGCCGTTGACCGCCGACCAGCCCGCCGAGGAGACGGCCGCGCCGATCAGACCTCCGAAGAGGGCGTGGGAGGAGCTGGAGGGCAGACCGAGAAGCCAGGTCAGCAGGTTCCAGAGGATGGCACCCACCAGGGCCGCGAAGATGACTTCGACGCGTATGCCCTGTTCGTTGACGATGCCGCCGGAGATCGTCTTGGCGACCTCGACGGAGAGGAAGGCGCCGACGAGGTTCAGCGTGGCGGACATCGCCACCGCCGTCTTGGGCCTCAGGGCGCCGGTCGAGATGGTCGTCGCCATCGCGTTGGCAGTGTCGTGGAAACCGTTCGTGAAATCGAACACGAGAGCGGTGACGATCACGATTCCGAGGAGGAGCGTGATGTGTTCCATTTACCCAGGCTTCTGTGGGAGGTCAGTGGCTGGTTGACCGTAAGCAACCTGGGTGAACGGAAGATGAACTGGGAGGTACCTGAGGGTGTATCAAGCCGGGTCCCATTCCTCCGTTTGGGTGAAGTGGCGCCGGTCACGTTGTCGAACAAAGCCGGAATATCGGCCTCCGGAAGCCTTGGTGGGCTTCCGGCCGGCCCTCGGTGGGTGTTCTCCGCTGGATCCGGGGGCCGTTGAAGAGACTTTGGTCACCCGTCAGGTGGACACCGTAGAAATACCGACATGTTCGACAATTCAACCAGAGGATATTGGGCGATCTTCGCAAGCCGGTCGCCTGCCGGTCATCCCGGAGTGCGGCGTACGCACGTCGATGCGCTCCCCCACGGACGTACGGCCGACGGCCTGCGGTCCGCCCGGGCGGGGGTGGGCCGGACGCCCGCCTGGGAGGATCGCGGCATGGCGGAACAGCGACGCGACGCACGGGACGCACGGGATGCGCGGGAGGACGGACACGGGGGAGCGGAGACGGGGGAGGCGGTGGCGCGCGCGTGGGACGAGCTGGTCGCCACGGCCCGCCGGACCGTGGCCGACGGACTGGTCGTCGGCACGTCCGGCAACGTCTCCGTGCGCGTCGGCGACACCGTGCTGGTCACACCGACCGGAGTGCCGTACGAGCGACTGGCGCCCGGCGATGTCGTGGGGGTCGGCCTCGACGGCCGGCAGGTGCTCGGCTCCCTGCGGCCGACGAGCGAGCTGCCGATGCACCTGGCCGTCTACCACGCCACCGGGGCGCGGGCCGTCGTCCACACCCACGCCGTGCACGCGACGGCCGTCTCCACACTGGTACCGGAGCTGCCGCTGATCCACTACATGGCGGGAACGCTCGGCGGCGCGGTCCGGGTGGCTCCCTACGCGACCTACGGCACCGAGGAGTTGGCCGAGAACATGCTCGGCGCCCTCGCGGACCGCACCGCGTGCCTTCTGCAGAACCACGGCACGATCGCCTACGGGTCCTCGCTCGCCCAGGCGTACGACCGCACGGCACAGCTGGAGTGGATGTGCCGGGTGTGGCTGACGGCGTCGTCGGTGCCCGGCCTCACCCCGGCCCTCCTCACCCGGGCGCAGCTGGCGGAGGCTGAGGAGCGCTTGCGGGGGTACGGGCAGCAGTAGACCCGAAGGCCGCGTCGGGAGGGCCGCACCGCCGCGCGCCCCGCACGGCGCCCGCGCGGTCCTCCGGCTGGCCGGGGGCGACCTCCGACGGGAGACTGGACAAGTGCGCACCGTGAAAGCGGCGGCCGCAGCCGCCACCGTAGCCATCGCCGCGGGCGCGGCCGGCGTCGTCGCCGGTCGCTTCGCCAGCAACGCCGCACTCAAGGCGCCACCGGGCCGCCCGCTGCCCACCGAACCGCGGCTCACCGTGCACTCCACGGCGGCCGGGCAGATCACGCTCACCCGCGCCCTGTCCTCCCAGCGCCCCGGCGTCTACGGCCTGTCCGGCGACGACTCCCACGCCATCGTCGGCCCGGTGCTGAACGCCGCCCCCCGCTCCGCCGACACCGTCGTACGCCGTCTCGAACGTGTGATCAAGGGCACGCTGGAACCCGGCGACCGGGCATGGCTCACCCCGAACCTGTACGTCGGCGACCCGGGCGCCGCCCTCGGCCTCGACCACGCCGACATCGAGGTGCCCGGCGAACTCGGGGCACTGCCCGCCTGGTTCGTGCGCGGCGCCCGCGACACCTGGGTGATCACCGTGCACGGGCTCGGCGCCACCCGGGAACACCCGATGAACATCATGGAGTTCCTCAGCCGGCACCAGTTCCCGGTGCTCGACCTCGCCTACCGCGGCGACCCCGGGGCACCGCGCCCCCTGGACGGCCTGAACCACCTGGGCGAGACCGAGTGGCGCGATGTGGAGGCCGCCATTCGCCATGCCGTGCGCCAGGGCGCCGAGCGCGTCGTGCTGCACGGCTGGTCCACCGGCGCCACCATGGCCCTGCGTGCCGCCGCGTACTCCGAGCTGCGCGGGCGGATCTCCGGGCTGGTCCTGGACTCGCCGGTGCTCAACTGGGAGGCCACGCTGCGTGCCCTCGCCGCGGCCCGTCGCACCCCGGGCGCACTGCTGCCGCTGGCCGTCCGTGCCGCCCAGGGCCGCACCGGACTGTACGGCGACCACGTCCACGGGCCCGCGGACCCGCACCAGCTCTCGGTGCCGACCCTGATCTTCCACGGCCCCGACGACGCCGTCGCGCCCTGGGCGCCCTCACGCCGTCTCGCGGAACGCCGCGCCGACCTCGTCACCCTGCACACCGTGCGGGACGCCCCGCACGCCGCGATGTGGAACGCGAACCCCAAGAACTACGAAGAGGCCCTGCGGCGCTTCCTGACCCCGCTGATGTGACCCCGCTGTGTGACCCCGCACCCACCGCGCCGCCGCACCGCCCGCGACGGCACCCCGGCCCCGCCCGAGACCTCACCCCGCCCCGGTCGCCGCCCTTCCGCTTAGCCCCTCCTGAGGCGCCGCTCCCGGGTCACACTCGGTTTTCGGACCCAGTGCGTTGGCCAGCCCTGTCGCCGCCCGTGACATTCCGTTTGGGTTTTCGGACCGTCAACCGGAAGACTGCACCTGTGACGTCCCGTACCCCGCGCGACTCCAGGCTCCGACTCGTCCGCCCGCGGCCTCTGGCCGCCGCCCCCCGAGCGGTGGCCCAGGGCCGCTCGCGCCGCCCCGCCCCTCGGCCCCCCGAGGGCACACCCCCGCCCGCGGAGCTGGCCGGAATGGCCCGTGCCCGCCTGGCCGGCGCGGCCCGTGTCGCCCGCTGGGCCGACAGCTCGCTCGGGCCGGGCCGTGACGGCGCGACCTCCGACGGCAAGGGCACCCTCTCCGACACGACCGCCGAACGGGCCGCCGCCGATCTCGGTCTGACCGTCGCTCAGGTGCGTGCCGACTGGGACACCGCGCGCCTGGCCGGTCTCGTCGAGGTGCATGGCGACATCGCCCGCCCCGGCTGGCGGCTGCGCGCCTGGAACCGCGACGACTCGGCGGTCCTGCGCGGCTGGGTCGCCCTCTTCGACGCCTGGTCGCTCGCCTACCCCGAGCCCGCGGACCGCGAGCACGCGGCTGTCGCCGAGGTCGTCTCGGCCATGCCCCAGGTGCTCTCCTTCCTGCAGCTGTCCGCGGGGCCCGTCCCCGTCGAGCAGCTCCTCGACCTCCTCGACCAGCGAGTCACCGAGCTGCGCACCGAACGGTGCGAGATCGACTACGTCCCGCCCGTCGCCGCGCACCCCTACGAGGAGCAGCTCCGCGCCACTCCCGCGGTTGCCGGGACGGCAGCGGTCCAGAGCCTCGCCCAGGAGCCGGCCGAGGACACCCCGCTCGCCCCTCTGCTCGACTGGGCCCTGGACGCGCTCGCCTCCGTCGGCGCCCTGACCTGCGCCGACGGGCAGGCCACCCTGACCCCGCTCGGCAGCTGGGCGGTCTGGGTCAAGCTGGAGCAGATCTGCGTCGCCGCGCAGAGCCCCGCCGGGAACATCGAGCAGAACGCGGAGGACATGCTGCGCGGCTGCGCCGGACTCCGCCCGAACGCGGCCCGCGCCGAGTACCGTGCCTGGCTCGCCGCCCGGCCCGTCGGCAGCGCCGTCACCGAACTCCTGGACGCCGCCCGAGGCGAGGACGCCCTGCTGCGCGGCCTGGCCTTCGAGGCGCTGCGTGTGGTCGGGGCACCGGCCGAACCCGATGTGCGCACCGCGGCCGAGGAGACCACGCTGCGCCCCTACGCCCTGATCTGGCTCGCCGAGCAGGAGGGCACCGACCCGGAGGACGCCCATGAGGTGCTCACCCGGGAGGAGGCCACCTGGCTGTGGGTCGACACCGCCGCGGCCGTCGCCGACCACGGCGAGGCCCCGCTCCTGGTGCGCCACCTGGAGTCCGCGGTGCAGGCCACCGTGCCCGCGCTCCTCGACGAGGTCCGCGCGGTCGGGCACCCCCGCACCGTGCAGGTCCTGGTGGCGCTCGCTGCCGCGCACCCGGACCCGGCGCTCGCCAAGGCCGTGCGCCGCGCCGCGTTCCAGGTGCACACCGGAGGCAGCTGACCGCCGCTCAGACGGCCGTCTCGGGGGCGTAGGTGCCGAAGCTCCAGATGTTGCCCTCGGCGTCGCGGGCCATGTACTCCCGTGAGCCGTAATCCTGGTCCGTCGGGGGCACCAGGATCTCCGCGCCGTGCTCCGCGGCCCGCTGGTGGTGGGCGTCGACGTCGTCCACGACGACGTACACCGCGCTCGGGCCCGCCCCCTTCATGGCCTGGTCGAAGGGGCCGCCGCGGCCCTTCGAGCCGAGCATCACCGCGCCGTTGCCCTGCACCAGCTCGGCGTGCAGCACCGCGCCGGCCTGTCCGTCGTGTTCGTCGGTCTCGTAGACCGACAGCTCCGTGAAGCCGAACGCCTCCGTGAGCTGTCTGATCGCCGCCTTCGCGTCCGCGTACAGCAGCGTCGGGTAGATGCTCGGACGCCTGCCGTCCATGCCCGCCATCCCGCTCACCCCTCCCGCAGTCCCGGCCGGAGACCCGGCCCGTCATCCAGTCTGGCACCGGCCGCCGACAACGCCCCGCCGCGCGCCGGGGGACCGCCCGGGCCGGGCCGACGCCCCGGCCCGGGCGGCGACCGGACAGCAAGGAGCATCACAGTGCCGAAGGACCGCGTACTGAAAAAGCGCTTGCACGCCACCGTTAGACTGGGGCCCATGGCCATTCTCCTCGCGCATTAGACGGCGGGAACGTCCTCAGCCGTCCATCCCGCCACCCTCCCCCACGCCGCCCATGCTGCGAGCAGGGGAATCCGAGTCCTGGAGTCTGTCCGTGATCTCCGCCTCCGGTATCGAGCTGCGCGCCGGTGCCCGCATCCTCATCGAGAACGCCAGCTTCCGTGTCGCCAAGGGCGACCGCATCGGCCTGGTCGGCCGCAACGGCGCGGGCAAGACCACCCTCACCAAGGTCCTCGCCGGCGACGGCGTCCCCGCCTCGGGCACCGTCACCCGCTCCGGCGAGGTCGGCTATCTGCCCCAGGACCCGCGCACCGGCGACCTGGACGTGCTGGCCCGCGACCGCATCCTCTCCGCGCGCGGCCTCGACGTGCTGATCCGCAAGATGCGCGAGAACGAACAGCGCATCGCCGTCGGCAAGGGCTCCACCCGCGAGAAGGCCCTCAAGCAGTACGAGCGCCAGGAGACGGAGTTCCTCACCAAGGGCGGGTACGCCGCCGAGGCCGAGGCCGCCACCATCGCCGCCGCGCTCAATCTGCCCGACCGTGTGCTCGGCCAGCCCCTGCACACGCTCTCCGGCGGTCAGCGCCGCCGTATCGAGCTGGCCCGCATCCTGTTCTCCGACGCGGACACCCTGCTGCTCGACGAGCCGACCAACCACCTCGACGCCGACTCCATCGTCTGGCTGCGCGACTACCTGAAGACCTACCGCGGCGGCTTCATCGTGATCTCGCACGACGTGGAACTGGTCGACACGGTCGTCAACAAGGTGTTCTACCTGGACGCCAACCGCGCCGCGATCGACATCTACAACATGGGCTGGAAGCTCTACCAGCAGCAGCGCGAGGCCGACGAGAAGCGCCGCAAGCGCGAGCGGCAGAACGCCGAGAAGAAGGCCGCCGCGCTGAACGCGCAGGCGGACAAGATGCGCGCCAAGGCCACCAAGACGGTCGCCGCGCAGAACATGGCCCGCCGCGCGGACAAGCTGCTGGCCGGCCTGGAGGCCGCCCGCCAGTCCGACAAGGTCGCCAAGCTCCGCTTCCCGGAGCCCGCGCCCTGCGGCAAGACCCCGCTGATGGCCGAGGGCCTGTCGAAGTCGTACGGCTCGCTGGAGATCTTCACCGACGTCGACCTGGCCATCGACAAGGGCTCCCGGGTCGTCATCCTCGGCCTCAACGGCGCCGGCAAGACCACCCTGCTGCGGCTGCTCGGCGGTGTGGAGCAGCCGGACACGGGTGCCGTCGTGCCCGGTCACGGCCTCAAGCTGGGCTACTACGCCCAGGAGCACGAGACCCTGGACGCGGACCGCACGGTCCTGGAGAACATGCGCTCCGCCGCCCCCGACATGGACCTCGTCGAGGTCCGCAAGGTGCTCGGTTCCTTCCTGTTCTCCGGCGACGACGTCGACAAGCCGGCCGGGGTGCTCTCCGGCGGCGAGAAGACCCGTCTCGCCCTCGCCACCCTCGTGGTGTCGTCGGCGAACGTGCTGCTGCTCGACGAGCCCACCAACAACCTCGACCCGGCCAGCCGCGAGGAGATCCTCGGCGCGCTGCGCACCTACAAGGGCGCCGTGGTCCTCGTCACCCACGACGAGGGCGCGGTCGAGGCCCTCCAGCCGGAGCGGATCATCCTGCTGCCCGACGGCGTCGAGGACCTGTGGGGCGCCGGCTACGCCGACCTCGTCACCCTCGCCTGACGCCCGCACCCGCGGGCGTCAGCCCCGGTTGACCGCACGGATGATCCCCTGCGCATGGATCATTCGGCCGATCCGTGATCCATCATCTGTGTGAGATCTCCTCGTACCGAGGTGTGTCCTACACGCAATTCGCGGCCGAGCCCTTTTGTCCCAAGGGCTCGGCCGCGGTGCGTCGCTGACCTGGTGGTTCCCGGATGAACCCGTTCGGGCGTACGGACGCGACCGGGCGGAACCCCTGATTCCACTCGTGGGGATGCGCTCCTGCCGTCACAACCTTGTGGCACGGACCTTGCCGAATGGGTGGCCATCACGCCCCCGAGGGGTGATCATGAGGAGACCAGAGCGCACTTCCCATGAGGAGGCACGGGTGGCCGAGACTCTGAAGAAGGGCAGCCGGGTGACCGGCGCCGCGCGCGACAAGCTCGCGGCAGACCTGAAGAAGAAGTACGACTCCGGTGCGAGCATCCGGGCACTGGCCGAGGAAACCGGCCGCTCGTATGGCTTCGTTCACCGGATGCTCAGCGAGTCGGGCGTCACGCTGCGAGGGCGTGGCGGGGCGACAAGGGGCAAGAAGGCCACGACGGCCTGACGCCGGGCGGCTCATCGGCTTCGACGGTGGCCACCCGGTCGGTCGGGTGACCGGCCGGGTGGTTACTGTGCAGTCACTTACGGATGTGATGTCCTCGGACGACATCCTCTCCTGACCGCACCCATCGGAGGCGCCGCATGGCCTCGCTCGACCCGGAATTCGACAAGGACGGCCCGGTACTCGACACGGACGGCGTTCGGCTCACCGTCGACGGCACGATCGCCACGGTGACGCTGACCAACCCCGACAAGCGCAACGCGCAGAGCCCCGCTCTGTGGCGGGCGCTGGCGGAGGCCGGACGTGCGCTGCCCGGTTCCGTCCGTGTGGTGGTGCTGCGCGCCGAGGGCAAGTCGTTCTCGGCGGGGCTGGACCGCCAGATGTTCACGCCCGAGGGGATCCCCGGCGAGCCGAACTTCATCGACCTCGCGCGCAGCAGCGACACCGAGCTGGACGCGGCCATCGCCGGATTCCAGGAGGCGTTCACCTGGTGGCGGCGCAACGACATCGTGTCCATCGCCGCCGTGCAGGGACACGCCATCGGCGCGGGGTTCCAGCTCGCGCTCGCCTGTGACCTGCGGGTCGTCGCGGACGATGTGCAGTTCGCCATGCGTGAGACCAGCCTGGGCCTCGTCCCGGACCTCACCGGCACGCATCCGCTGGTGAGCCTGGTCGGGTACGCCCGCGCACTGGAGATCTGTGTGACGGGCCGCTTCGTCCTGGCCCAGGAGGCCGTGGCCAGCGGGCTCGCGAACATCTCCGTGCCGCGGGAGGAACTCGACGGCACCGTACGCGACCTGGCGTCCGCCCTGCTCGCCGCGGACCGCAACGCGGTCGTCGAGACCAAGACACTGCTGCGCGGGGCGCAGGAGCGGACCTACGAGGAGCAGCGCGCCGCCGAGCGGGCCGCGCAGGCCCGCCGCCTGCGGGACCTGGCCGGCAGCGGCGACTGAAGCCTCGACGGCCGCTTTCCGCTGCCCGCCCGCCGACCGGACGGGTCGACGCGGCGGGCGGGTGCGCGGGGGCGGCGGCCGGTCGGGTGTGCCCCGGGCCGGCGCGGAGGGGCGGCGTGATCACGGTGTTCGGCGCGGCGGCTCGCCTCAGAAGCCGTGCCGGAAGCCGCCGTCCACCGGGAGCATGATGCCCGTCAGATACGAGGCCGCCGGTGACAGCAGGAACGCGGCGGCACGGCCGAACTCCTCCGGGCGGCCGTAGCGGCGCAGCGGGATCCGGGCCTCGTTCGCCGCCCGGGTCGCCTCCGGGTCCGCCGAGAGCGCGTCCAGCTCGCGTACCCGGTCGGTGTCGATGCGGGCCGGGAGCAGGGCCACGGCACGAATACCGCGCGGGCCCAGCTCGTCCGAGATGGACTTGGTGAAGCCCGCGAGTCCGGGGCGCAGACCGTTGGAGATGGTCAGGCCCGGGATCGGCTCGTGCACGGAACCGGACAGCACGAATCCGATGACACCGCCCTCGGCCAGCTCCTCGGCGGCCGCGCGGGCCAGCCGTACCGCGCCCAGGAACACCGACTCGAAGGCCGTCGTCCACTGCTCGTCCGTGTTGTCGGCGAGATAGCCGGGCGGCGGCCCGCCGACGCTGATGAGGATGCCGTCGAAGCCGCCGAAGTGCTCGCGCGCGGCGGAGATCAGCCGGGCGGGCGCCGCCGGGTCGGCGTTGTCGACGGCCACCCCCACCACGTTCGCACCCAGCTCGGCCGCCGCCTCGGCGGCCCGCTGCTCGTCACGGCCCGTGACGACGACCTTCGCCCCGTCGGCGGCGAGCTCCCTCGCGGCCGCGTTGCCCAGCCCGCGGGTGCCGCCGGTGACGACGTACACCCGGTCTTTCAGTCCAAGATCCATGGTCCCTATCCTGCCGTCCGGTCCCCGTAGAGGGCGAGGGCGGTCCCCACCAGACCGAGGTGGCTGAACGCCTGCGGGAAGTTCCCGAGCTGGCGGCCGGCCGCCGGGTCGTACTCCTCGGCGAGCAGACCGACGTCGTTGCAGAGCCCCACCAGCCGGTCGAACAGTTCGCGGGCCTCGTCGGTGCGGCCCGCGCGGTGCAGGGCCTGGGCCAGCCAGAACGAGCAGACGATGAAGGCGCCCTCGCCGCCGGGCACCGGGTCCACATCGGAGTCCTCCGTGCTGTACCGGCGCAGGAGGCCGTCGACCGCCAGCTCCGAGCGCACCGCGTCGATGGTGCCGACGATCCGGGGATCGTCCGCGGGCAGAAAGCCCACGCGTGAAAGCAGCAGCAGCGAGGCGTCGAGCGCGCGCGAGCCGTAGTACTGCGTGAACGTGTTGCGCTCGGGGTCGAATCCGCGTGTGCACACCTCCTCGTGCACCTCGTCCCGCATGGCCCGCCAGCCGTCCAGATCGCCCCCGAGCCCGGGATCGGACTCCAGGGCGCCGACGGCCCGGTCGGCGGCCACCCACGCCATCACCTTCGAGTACACGAAGTGGCGGCGCTTGCCGCGCACCTCCCACAGCCCGGCGTCCGGCTCGCGCCAGGCCGTGCGCAGGAACTCCATCAGCGCGCACTGCACCCGCCACATGTGCGGCCTGAGCGGCAGGCCCGCGCTCCGGGCCAGCGACAGCGAGTCGATGACCTCGCCGTACACGTCCAGCTGAAGCTGTCGCACCGCGTCGTTGCCGATCCGGACCGGCGCCGAACCCTGGAATCCGCTCAGCCAGGGCAGCTCGTACTCGGGCAGGCGCCGCTCGCCCGACAGCCCGTACATGATCTGCAGATCCGCCGGGTCGCCGGCCACCGCGCGCAGCAGCCAGTCGCGCCAGGCCTCGGCCTCCTCGTGGTAACCGGCCGTCAGCAGGGCCTCCAGGGTGAGCATCGAGTCACGCAGCCAGCTGTAGCGGTAGTCCCAGTTGCGAACGCCGCCCAGCGACTCCGGCAGCGAGGTGGTGGGGGCGGCGACGATACCGCCGGTGGGTTCGTGGGTGAGGGCCTTGAGGGTGATCAGGGAGCGGACCACCGCGTCCCGGTGCGGGCCCCGGTAACGACATCGGGACGCCCAGGCCCGCCAGTCGTCGACGCTGTTCTCCAGCGCCTCGAACGGGTCGATGAGCGGGGGACGGGGATGGTGCGAGGGATGCCAGGTGAGGACGAAGGCGACCTTCTCGCCCTTGCCGACGGTGAACTCGGAGTGGGTGGCGAAGTCCTTGCCCCAGGTGTGCACCGCCGGGTGGCTGCGCAGCCACACCGCGTCGGGTCCCGCGATGGCCAGGCGGTCGCTGTCGGTCCGGCGCACCCACGGCACGATGGATCCGTAGTCGAAGCGCAGCCGGAGCCGGCCGTGCAGGGTGACGCGGCCTTCGAGGCCCTCGATCAGGCGGACGAGGTCGGGGGCGCGGTCGCGCTGGGGCATGAAGTCGGTGAGGCGGACCGAGCCGTCGGGGGTGTCCCACTCGGAGTCGAGGACGAGGGTGTCGTGGCGGTAGGCGCGGCGGGTGCAGGAGCCGGCGCCCTCGGGGGCGATGGTCCAGTGGCCGTTCTCCTCGTCGCCGAGCAGTCTGGCGAAGCAGGCGGGCGAGTCGAAACGGGGCAGACACAACCAGTCGACGGAGCCGTCGCGGCCGACCAGGGCGGCGCTCTGCTCGTCGCCGATGAGCGCGTAATCCTCGATCCGGGGGTGCACGGGGTGCGGGTTCCCGGCGCATCCCGCGTCGAATCAGCCTGATCGTGCCGGTGGCCCTGTCGGCCTACCGGCCTCCGGCTCCGCCGGCCGAGCCGGAGGCCGGAGGCGTCGTGGCCGGTAGGCCGTAAGGCTGGTGTCGGTGCGGCGGTCAGGCCGGCGCGGGTGCGGCGGTCAGGCCGGCGCGGGTGCCGCGGTCAGGCCGGCGCGGGTGCCGCGGTCAGGCCGGTGTCGGTACCGGTTCCTCCTCCGGCTGCTCGGCCGCCTCGGCGCGGTCGCGGGCCTCCCGGCGCGCCAGGACGAACCAGCCGAAGGGCACGCCCGCCGAGAACAGCCACCACTGGATGGCGTAGGCCATGTGCGGGCCGATGTCGCTGTGCTCGGGGTCGGGCAGCAGTTCGGGGCTGCCGTCCTTCGGGGCGGGCGAGGTCAGCTCGATATAGCCGCCGAGGACCTGCTTGCCCAGACTCTGTGCCTGCTGTCCGCTGCTGATCAGCATGACCTGGCGGTCCGGAAGCCCCTGTACGTTCTTGATCCCGCTCTCCGCCGTCGTCTCGTCCGGCATCAGCCGGCCCGTGACGGTGGTCTCGCCCTGCGCGGGCGCGGGGATCTTGGGGAAGGCGGTCTGCGCGCCGTTCGCCGGGATCCATCCCCGGTTGACCATGAGGACCTTCCCGTCGTCCAGGACGAAGGGGGTCAGGACGTGGTAGCCGACCTCGCCGTCGGAGTTGGTGCGACGGCGCACCACGACCTCGTGGGCGGTGTCGAAGGTGCCCTTGGCCGTCACCCGGCGGTACAGGTCGTCGTGCGGGATCGTCGCCCCGGGCGAGGTCAGCGATTCGGCCGGGACAGGTGTCGCCGCCAGCGAGTCGGTGATCACCTTGTTCAGCGCGACCTTGTGCTCATGGCGGTGCAGCTGCCAGAAGCCCAGGTCGATCATCGTCGGGATGAGCGCGATGGCGACAAGGGTGAGGATCACCCATTGCCGGGACAACAGGAAGCGGTACACCCCACGACCGTACATCTCGGTACGTGGGGAGCCGTCAGGGGGGTGTCCTCAGACCCGGTCGACGATCCCCGCCTTTCCCTCGGCGCGGGCGCAGTGGGCTCCGCAGTACCAGTGGCCCTCCGCCTCGACACCCTGCCCGATGATCTGCACACGACAGTGTTCACAGATCGGCGCCATACGGTGGATCGCACAGGAGAAGCAGTCGAAGACGTGCACCTCGCCCTGCGCGTGCACCTCGAAAGTCATTCCATAGTCATTGCCGCATACTTCGCATCTCGCCATGCGCCACAGGGTGAGCCGTCGCCGCGGCGCGGGCGAGCGGGCGGCGGGCGAGTCGCGCTGCAATCACCCGGACGCCGATCGCCCGTCCGTCCGTCAGCGGCCGCCGGAGCCGCGCCCCGCGGCGGAGGCAGCTCTGTCCGCCGCCGGCTCGACGTCTCGCAGCAGCTGGCCGAACGCCGCCTCGTCCAGCACCGGCGTGCCGAACTGCCGCGCCTTGACCACCTTGGACGTGGCCGAGTCAGGATCGTTGGTGACGAGCAGGCTCGTCAGCCGGGACAGGCTCGTCGAGACATGCAGGCCGGCCTCCGTCGCACGGTCCTCCAGCAGCTCCCGGTCGACCGAGGTGTCCCCGGAGAAGGCGACCCGCATGCCCTGCTTGAGAGGTTTGCCCTCTTCGTACCGTCCCGGGTTGGGGAAGGGGCATGCGGGCCTTTTGCGGGAGGGGCGCCAGCTGCCGGGCCGGTAGCCGCCGTAGCCGCCCGGCTGCTGTCCGATGAGCGGCGCGGGCCGGTCCGCCCATTCGGTCAGCGCCCGGCACTCCTGCAACGGCAGCCGCAGACCGTCCGCCGCGGCCGCCCGCAGACTGGGCCGGAACGCCTCCGCCAGCACCCGCGCGTCGTCGAGCGCGTGGTGGGCGCGCTGCTGGACCACGCCGAAGTGCGCCGCCAGCGACTCCAGCTTGTGGTTGGGCAGCGGAAGTCCCAGTTCCTTGGAGAGCGCGATGGTGCACAGTCGCTGACGCACCGGCGCCTCGCTGCGCGCACGCGCGTATTCCCGCGCGATCATCTGCCAGTCGAAGACGGCGTTGTGCGCGACGAGCACCCGGTCCGCCAGCCGGGAGCCGAACTCCTCGGCGATGTCCCCGAAGAGCGGGGCGCCTTGGAGCATCTCGCTCGTCAGACCGTGGATCCACACCGGGCCCGGGTCACGCTCCGGGTTGACCATCGTGTACCAGTGGTCCTCGACCTCGCCGCGCGCGTCCAGCCGGTAGACGGCCGCGGAGATTATCCGGTCGTCCCGGGCCAGGCCGGTGGTCTCCACGTCAACGACCGCGTAACCCATCGGATACGCGGCCGGCCACGGTGTGGGGGAGGACCCTGCGGTCGTACGGTCTTCGAGCATGGTCATTGAGGATACGGGCCGCGACTGACACCAGCGTGCCTGCCCGGGCCGGCGGGGCCTGTCGCGCACCCCGCGCGCGGGGTGCGCACAACCCCGCGGACCCACCCCGGAGTTCACCCCCGGCCGACCGGCGCGCGTCACGCGCTGTCCGTGTTGCCCTTCCGTGGGGCTTTCATGACGGTCGCTCGGGGGCCCCGTCGAGCCCTCCGTCCGAGGGTGCTCGGAGGGCCGTACAACGCCCTTACGGAGGCGGCCGACAGGGCGCCGGCAGAGCGTGCCGAGGGCGAGGAGCTTCACACCGACCCCTGAACTCCTGTGCGCTGCCGCCCGTTTCGTCGTGCCGGGGGCCGGTGCGGACGACGGCACCGGAGTCCTCCTCGGGCCCGTCGGCGTGGCCCGCTGTCCCTTCCCGCTCGGAATGAGACCCTCCCGGCGTGAGTGATGAGGTCCCCGGTGGAGCGCCCATGGGCGGCCCGGCACACGACGAGGCCCATGCGGGCGCGCTCGGCTCGCGGCTGAACTGGCTGCGGGCCGCGGTGCTCGGCGCCAACGACGGCATCGTCTCCACCGCGGGGCTCGTCGTCGGCGTCGCGGGCGCCACCACCGACCGCGGGGCGCTGCTGACGGCGGGGCTCGCGGGTCTGCTCGCCGGCTCCATGTCGATGGCGGCGGGCGAGTACGTGTCCGTCTCGACGCAGCGGGACTCGGAGAAGGCGGCGCTGACCCTGGAGCGGCGGGAGCTGACGGAGCAGCCGGAGGCGGAGCTGGAGGAGCTGACCGGACTGCTGGAGCGTCGGGGCCTGACGCGGGAGGTGGCCCGTGAGGCCGCCGCCCAGCTGACGGCACGGGACGCGTTGCGCGCCCACGCGCGCGTGGAGCTCGGCATCGACCCCGACGAACTGGCGAACCCCTGGCACGCGGCGTGGGCCAGCTTCCTCGCCTTCACGGTGGGCGCGCTGCTGCCGCTGCTCGCCATCGTGCTGCCGCCCATGGCCTGGCGGCTCCCGGTGACGGTCCTGTCCGTCCTGGCCGCCCTGGTGATCACCGGCTGGACCAGCGCCCGCCTCGGCGCGGCGCGGCCGGGCCACGCGGTGGTGCGGAACGTGGCGGGCGGGGCGCTGGCGATGGGGATCACCTATGCGGCGGGGGTGCTGCTGGGCGCCGCGGGGGTGTGAGGGGGCGCGGGGGTGCGAGGGGGCCGCGGGAATGTGAGGGAGCCGCGCCCCGCACCGGCCGCGTGCGCCGTGCGGCGGCGCTGGTCCGAGGCCCCTCGACGCGCGACCGAAGACCGTCACGGCGTACCGTGAAGTGCGCTCGACCACCCTGTGAGCGCACCCGAAACGATCGCACGAGAAGGATCCTCGCCATGCGCGCCACCACCATCCACGCCCCCTTCGACATGCGGGTGGAGGACGTGCCCGAGCCCGTGGTGCACCAGCCCACCGACGCGATCGTCCGTGTGCTGCGGGCCTGCATCTGCGGCAGCGACCTGTGGGCCTACCGCGGTGAGGCGTCCCGGCAGCCGGGACAGCGGATCGGGCACGAGTTCCTCGGCTTCGTGGAGGAGACCGGCTCCGACGTCACCGGCGTCCGGCGCGGTGACCTCGTCGTCGCGCCCTTCATGTGGTCCGACGGCGTCTGCGACTACTGCCGCGAGGGGCTCACCACCTCCTGCGAGCACGGCGGCTTCTGGGGCTCCGTCGGCTACGACGGCGGCCAGGGCGAGGCCGTGCGCGTGCCCTTCGCCGACGGCACCCTCGTCCGGCTGCCCAAGGAGGCCGCCTCCGACGACCGTCTGCTGTCCGCGCTGCTGACCCTCTCCGACGTCATGGGCACCGGCCACCACGCCGCCCTCGGCGCGGGCGCCCGCCCGGGGGCCACGGTCGCCGTGGTCGGTGACGGGGCCGTCGGACTGTGCGCCGTGCTGGCCGCCAAGCGGCTCGGCGCCGAGCGGATCATCGCACTGGGCCGCCACCAGGTCCGTACGGACATCGCCCGCCGCTTCGGCGCCACCGACGTCGTCGCCGAGCGCGGCGACGAGGCCGTGGAGGCCGTCCGGGAACTGACCCGCGGTCAGGGCGCGCACGCCGTCGTCGAGGCCGTCGGTACCGAGCAGTCGATGCGGACCGCCGTGAACATCGCCCGCGACGGCGGCGCCATCGGCTTCGTCGGTGTTCCGCACGGCAGCGGCACCGGACTCGACCTGAGCATCATGTTCGACCGGAACCTCGCCCTGCGCGGCGGTGTCGCCCCGGTGCGCGCGTACATCCCCGAGCTGCTGCCCGACGTCCTCGACGGCACCATCGACCCTTCGCCGGTCTTCGACCGGACGGTCGGCCTGGAAGGGGTGCCCGAGGGCTACAAGGCGATGGACCAGCGCACGGCCCTGAAGGTGCTCGTCACGGCCGGCTGATCGGCAACGGCAGCGCCGGCAGCAGCCGGACACCGCGACGACCGGCCCGGCGCCGCCATCTCCGCACGGGGGTGGCGGCGCCGAGCGTCTCGGATGTGCGCCGCAGCCGCCGCCGCGCGCTCAGGGCGAGCAGGGCCATCAGCAGCACGGCGACGATCAGGGTGCGGCCCTACGCCGTGGACGTCAGCTGGTCGAGGAACGTGTCCGGTGGCATCCGGCGCATCCCGCCCGCTCCGTGGGCACCCTCCTCTCCCGTGCCGTGCCGTGCAGCGCGGAGGCAGGGCGGAGCAGCGGTATGCCCCGCCGCCCCGTAGCCCTCGTCGCCCCTCACCCGATGCCCGGGGCCCGGCGACCGGTCCCGCTCTCCGGCCCCTTCAGCCCGCCGACGCCGCCGTGGCCCACCGGACCGGATCCTGTCCCCACTGCCCGGGCGGCCGTGTCCAGTCGGACGGTCCGTCCGTGAAGTGCACCGGCGGCAGGGAGTACCGCAGCCGCCCCAGGGCGCTGTCGGTCTCCGCGAGCCAGGGCTCCGGGCCGTCGTAAGCGGCCGTGGCCTCCGGGCCGTCGTACCCGGCCCCGGTGTCCTCGGCTGCCCGGTCCGTGCCGTCCGTCAGCCAGGCCGCCGTCCGTGCGAGTGCCAGCCGTACGAGCCGGGTGCCGCCCTCCTCCGTCTGCTCGGTGAGCGACCGCAGGACCGCCGCGGCCAGCAGATACCCCGAGCCGTGATCCAGCGCCTGGGCGGGCAGGGCCCCCGGCTCGTCCACCGACCCCTCGGTCACCGCGATCCCGGTGGCGACCTGCACCAGGCTGTCGAAGCCCCGCCGCCCGCCCCAGGGCCCGTACGCCCCCCACGCCGACAACTGCGCCACCACGAGTCCGGGCCGCCGCTCGGCCAGCTGCTCGGCGGTGAGCCCCCAGCGGTCGAGCGCGCCGGGCCGATAGCCCGTGACGACCACGTCCGCCTCCGCCAGCAGTTCCTCGAAGGCCCGCCGGTCAGCGGGCGCCGCCAGGTCGAGGACGGCGGAGCGCTTCCCGAAGTTCATGTCGGCGTGGTGATCGGGGAGTTCCGGCAGCTGCGGGCTGTCGATCCGCAGGACGTCAGCGCCGAGCAGCGCCAGCGTGCGGGTGGCCACCGGGCCGGCGATGACCCGGGTGAGGTCCAGCACCCGCAGTCCCGCGGCGGGCAGCAGGGGCTCGCCGGCGGGGCGTACGAGCGGGACGAGGGGACGTACGGGCGCCTTGTCGAGCCGCTCACGGCCCACCAACGGTTGTGCGGCCACTGCACGCGCCTGTTCGTGCGCCGCCCACTGTCCGGGCGTGCGCAACGCCACCGCGAGCCCTCCGGCCGCGTACACGCTGTCCTCCACCTCGACGGCCGGCCGCTCCGCGATCACGGCGGCCACGGTTTCCACGGACGCGTCCGCCGCCAGTCCGAGGGCGCCGAGCAGCCGTCCGCGGTGATGGGGATAGTTGGCGTGCGTGCGCACCCAGCCGTCCGCCGCCCGCCAGAACCGGGACAGGGGTGCGAAGTTGACCGGGGCGCGGCCGTCGACCCGCAGCTGGCGCTCGCTGTGGAAGGCGGTGGCCACGGCTCCGTCGTCCACCCGGACCTCGGGCACGTCCGGCAGCCCGGCCCGCCGTGCGCCCCACTCGGCGGCGGCCAGCGCGCAGGCCCCGACACAGGCCCGCGCCACCTCCCGTACCGGCAGCGTCGAAGGCAGCGTCCCCTCGCGCACGACGTTCGAGATCTTGCGCGTCAGTGCGGGGTCCCCGCCCAGTGCCGCCCATGCCACGTCTGTATCGGTCATGGGGGGACTATGCCCGGTGAACTGGATCATGACCAGAGGGGCCGGGACAGGCCCCAGTGCAGCGGCTTCACTGGGGCCTGCCGTCGGCGGCGCGGACGCCCGCGGCCTTCGGTGAACTCGGGTGGCCGAGGGGCTACTTCACCGCGCGCAGCGCGTTGACGACGCCGAAGCCGTAGAACCCGTTCACGCGCTTGCCGCCCACGCAGGTGGCGTCCACGACCCCGTCGCCGTTGCCGTCGTAGGGACCGGCCGGGCAGCCCGGGTTGTCGGCCTGGGCCTTGAGCAGTGCCTGGAGCTGGGCCGGAGTCGCCCGCGGATGCGCCGACTTCAGCAGCGCGGCCACACCTGCGACGTGCGGCGAGGCCATCGAGGTGCCCTGTAGGTAGGCGTACTGGCCGCCCGGCATCGTGGAGAGGATGCGGCCGTCCTTCGACGGGGTGTCCGGGATCTGGTACTTGTCACCGCCGGGCGCCGCCACGTCGATCACGCCGTCGCCGTAACTGGAGTAGTACGACTTGGCCTTCGTGACACCCGTCGCGCTGACCGTGACCACACCCGGCAGCTGGGTCGGCACGTCGAAGCACTCGTGCGGGTCGACCGTGCGGGTCGTCGCGGTGGAGTCGTCGGGGCTGGAGGCGTCGACCAGGGAGGGGGAGTCGAGGTCGTCGTTGGAGTTGCCCGCGGAGGCGATGCTGAGGGTGCCCTTGTGCTGGGCGTACCGCTGGGCCCGGTCGACCGCGTCCACGATGGCCCGCTGGTCCGGGTCGTCCATGCAGTTGTAGAGCCACGGGTCCACGTAGTAGCTGTTGTTCGTGATCTCCACGCCGTGGTCGGCGGCGAACACGAACGCGCAGACGACGCTCTCGGGGTAGAACAGCTCGCTGACCGGGTCGGCCACCTTGATCGCGGAGACCTTGACGTTCGGCGCCACACCGGCGACGCCGATGCCGTTGCGGGCCGCCGCGATCTCACCCGCGACATGCGTGCCGTGGTAGTGGTCGGGCTGCGCGGGGCGCCAGGCGCCGTAGGAGGTGTCCGCCTTGCCGCCGACGCAGTTCGCGGACTGCGACGCGGAGAAGTTCGGGGCGAGGTCCGGGTGGGTGTCGTCGACCCCGGTGTCGATGACGGCGACCGTGACCTTGCGGCTGCCGGGGTCGATCTTCGCGGCCTTGTCGGCGCCGATGGCGCGCAGATCCCACTGATCGGCTTCGAGGGGCTCGCTCTCGCCCGCGCTCGCCGAGGCGCTCGCGGCCTTCGCCGCCTGCGCCTTCGTCAGGTACTGCGCGGCGCCCTCGTCCGTCGTGCCCGCCGCGGTCAGCGGGGCGGTCCGGGTCGCGCCCGCGGACTGCACCCCGTGCACACCACGGAGCGTCTCGGCGAAGTCGGGGTTCGCGGAGTGGACGACGAACACGCCGATCCTGTCGTACGTCACCACGATCGAGCCGCCCGCAGCGGTGATCGCCCGCTGCACCGAGGCGAGCGTGTGACGGTCCGTCCGGGTGTTGACGACGTAGGCGAGTTCGGGCCCGTCCGCGGTCCGTACCACGGTGTCGGTGCGCGGGGCGGCCGACGCGGCGCTCGGCAGGAAGCCCAGGGAGGCGGTGAGCGACAGCACGACCGGCACGGCGAGCGCGAGCCGGCGTCTGGAACGCAGATGAGCCATGGGATCTCCACATCATCCGGAAACGTGAACGAGCCGGAACGCGGTGGCATCCCGGCAGGTACATGACGGGTGGTGCAGGGCGACGCTATCCGGGTCCCGACCGGTGGGCAATGAGATTGCGGGGACCACGTAAAAAAGAAACCAAGAGAGTTGAACCGGCCCATGAGTCGCGCCGTGACCTCGGGCAGGGGGCACCCCGGCGGTCACCGCCCCCTGTCGGATCACACACCGGAGCGTTACCGTCGCACCTGGTGATGTGACCCATGTCACTGTGAGGTCCGCAATGCGAGGAGACATCGTGGCCACCGACGCACCTCCCCCCTCCAAGACCGGAACAGGTCTTCCGTCCACCGACGCGTTCATCGCGGTCCAGGAGAGCGCCGAGTTCGGTGAACTGCGCCGCTCCCACCGCTCGTTCGCCTTTCCGCTGACCGTGGCGTTCATCGCCTGGTACCTGGCCTATGTGCTGCTGTCGAACTACGCGGACGGGTTCATGGGCACCAAGCTCTTCGGCAACGTCAATGTCGCCCTGGTGCTCGGCCTCGCCCAGTTCCTCACCACGTTCCTGATCGCGTGGTGGTACTCGCGCCACGCCGCCGCCCAGCTCGACCCCAAGGCCGAGGCCATCAAGTCCCGGATGGAGGGCGGCGCATGAGCCCGGCCCTCGTCCTGGCCGCCGGTGCGGCGAGCGAGCACCGGCCACTGATCATCACGCTGTTCGCGGTCTTCGTCGCGGCGACCCTCGTCATCACCGTCTGGGCGGGCCGCCAGACCCGCAGCGCCGCCGACTTCTACGCGGGCGGCCGCCAGTTCACCGCCTTCCAGAACGGACTCGCGGTCTCCGGCGACTACATGTCCGCCGCGTCCTTCCTCGGGATCGCGGGCGCCATCGCCCTCTTCGGCTACGACGGCTTCCTGTACTCCATCGGCTTCCTGGTCGCCTGGCTGGTGGCCCTGCTGCTGGTCGCCGAGCCGCTGCGCAACTCCGGCCGGTACACCATGGGCGACGTCCTCGCGTACCGCATGCGCCAGCGCCCGGTCCGCACCGCGGCCGGCACCTCCACGATCGTGGTGTCGATCTTCTACCTGCTGGCCCAGATGGCGGGAGCGGGCGTCCTGGTCTCCCTGCTCCTCGGCATCACCAGCGACGGCGGCAAGGTCGGCATCGTCGCCCTGGTCGGCCTCCTGATGATCGTCTACGTCACCGTCGGCGGTATGAAGGGCACCACCTGGGTGCAGATGGTCAAGGCCGTTCTGCTGATCGTGGGCGCCCTGCTGCTGACCTTTCTGGTGCTGCTGAAGTTCCACTTCAACCTCTCGGACCTGCTCGGCAAGGCCGCGAGCAACAGCGGCAAGGGGTCGGCCTTCCTGGAGCCCGGACTGAAGTACGGCGCCACCGGCACCAGCAAGCTGGACTTCCTCTCCCTGGGCATCGCCCTGGTCCTCGGCACCGCGGGCCTGCCGCACATCCTGATCCGCTTCTACACGGTGCCCACCGCCAAGGCCGCCCGGAAGTCGGTGAACTGGGCCATCGGCCTCATCGGCGCCTTCTATCTGATGACCCTCGCCCTCGGCTTCGGCGCCGCCGCCCTGATCAAGCCCGACGAGATCATCGCCTCCAACAAGGCGGGCAACACGGCGGCGCCCCTGCTCGCCCTGCACCTGGGAGGCACGGACTCCGACTGGGGGGCGATCCTGCTGGCCTCCATCTCCGCGGTCGCCTTCGCCACGATCCTCGCGGTGGTCGCGGGCCTGACCCTCGCCTCGTCCTCGTCGTTCGCGCACGACATCTACGCGAACGTCATCAAGAAGGGGCAGGCGAGCGAGAAGCAGGAGGTGAACGCGGCCCGCTGGGCGACGGTCGGCATCGGTGCCGTCTCCATCGGCCTGGGAGCCCTCGCACGCGACCTGAACGTGGCGGGCCTGGTCGCCCTCGCCTTCGCGGTCGCCGCCTCCGCCAATCTGCCGACGCTCCTCTACAGCCTCTTCTGGAAGAGGTTCACCACCGCCGGTGCCCTGTGGTCGATCTACGGCGGCCTCGTGACCGCCGTCGGCCTGGTGCTGTTCTCGCCGGTGGTCTCCGGAAAGGAGACGTCGATGTTCCCGCACGCCGACTTCCAGTGGTTCCCGCTGGAGAACCCCGGGATCATCTCCATCCCCGTCGGCTTCCTGCTGGGCTGGCTCGGCACGCTCCTGTCCAAGGAGCAGCCGGACCCCGGCAAGTTCGCGGAGCTGGAGGTACGGTCCCTGACCGGCACCGGGGCGCACTGACCGCCCGCCGACGGCCGCGTCGCGGAGTAAGCCGCATCCGCGACGCGGTCGTCGCGCACCGCGTGGGACGGGCCGCTGCCGTTGTCGGCGCCGTCACGTAGGCTCGCAGATGACGGAAGAGTGATCCGCGACGAGGGAGGGGGCCCCGTGCTCATCGACACCTATGGCCGGGTGGCCACCGACCTGAGGGTCTCCCTGACCGACCGGTGCAATCTACGGTGCACGTACTGCATGCCCGAGGAGGGCCTGCAGTGGCTCGCCAAGCCCGACCTGCTGACGGACGACGAGATCGTCCGCCTGATCGACATCGCGGTCACCTCGCTCGGGATCGACGAGGTCCGCTTCACCGGCGGCGAGCCGCTGCTGCGCCCCGGCCTGGTCGGCATCGTGGAGCGGGTCGCCGCGCTGACCCCCCGGCCCCAGACGTCCCTCACCACCAACGGCATCGGTCTCAAGCGCACCGCCGCGGCCCTGAAAGCGGCGGGCCTGGACCGGGTGAACGTCTCCCTGGACACCCTGCGCCCCGACGTCTTCAAGGCGCTCACCCGCCGGGACCGTCACCGGGACGTCCTCGACGGCCTCCGGGCCGCGCACGAGGCGGACCTCGTCCCGATCAAGGTCAACACCGTCCTGATGCCGGGGCTCAACGACGACGAGGCCCCGGACCTGCTCGCCTGGGCGGTCCGCGAAGGGTACGAGCTGCGCTTCATCGAACAGATGCCCCTGGATGCCCAGCACGGCTGGAAGCGCGAGGGCATGGTCACCGCGGCGGACATCCTCGCCTCCCTGCGCACCCGCTTCGAGCTGACCCCCGAGAACGCCGAGGAGCGCGGCGCCGCTCCGGCCGAGCGCTGGATCGTCGACGGGGGCCCGCATCGCGTGGGCGTGATCGCCTCGGTCACCCGACCCTTCTGCGCGGCCTGCGACCGCACCCGGCTGACGGCCGACGGCCAGATACGCACCTGTCTGTTCGCCACCGAGGAGACCGATCTGCGCGAAGCGCTGCGCTCCGGCGCCCCCGACGAGGAGATCGCCCGCATCTGGCGTCTGGCGATGTGGGGCAAGAAGGCGGGCTCGGGACTGGACGACCCCTCGTTCCTGCAGCCGGAGCGGCCGATGTCCGCGATCGGCGGCTGAATCAGTCCGCCGACGGGCTGGTCTCGGGGGACTCCCACTCCGCGAGCGTCACGACGTCCTTGAGGAACCCTCGTACGCTCAGGAACTTCGACAGGTGCTCGCGGTGCTCCTCGCACGCCAGCCAGGTCTTGCGGCGCTCCGGTGTGTGCAGCTTCGGGTTGTTCCAGGCGAGCACCCACACGGCGGCGGCTCGGCAGCCCTTGGCGGAGCAGATGGGGGCATCGGGGTCAGGGAGCATCACATGCCCGACCTTAACGTGCCTTCGCGCTCGCTCCATGAGCCGGTCGACACGTGACAGCACGACGGCACAGAAAGGCGACGCCGAGCAGCCACGGGGGGAGCTGCCCGGCGTCGGTCTTTCGCTCCGACGGGGGATGCGGAGCGCGTACGAAGTATGTCACGGGTGACCCGGTGCCCGGCACCGGAACAACATGATTGTCCTGAGCTTTTCTTGAGCTTCGCGAAGGGCGGAATTCTGTATCCGGCGGCCCGCCTGGCTCAGGCCCGCTCGCGCGGCTCTTCCCGTACGTCGGCCGAGGGCCCGGCCGCACCGGTCGGCTCGTCCTCCGGGACGGATTCCGTGTGCTTGTCCGCGTCGGGTGACGTGATCATCGGGCGCACGGGGACGTTGACGAACGACGACGGCAGCGACGGCGCGTTCTCCCGGCCCGCGTTCGCGATGACCACCGCGACGTAGGGCAGGACCGCCCCCAGGACCAGCGCGACGACGGCGAACGGCCGCTCGACGTTCCAGAGCGTGGCGGCGAGGATCACCGCGACCGTACGGATGGTCATGGAGATGACATAGCGACGCTGCCGGCCGCGTACGTCCGCCGCCAGCCCTTGCCGGGCGCCCGTGATCCGGTACACCTGGGCCTGCTCGCCGCTGTGCAGCTTCCGCATCACATTCCACCACCCGCCTGCATCGGACTCTCCCCGGCCCGCACCTGGTCCGTACCCGGTCAGGGGCCGAGCCCGAACACTCACCACGTTACGCCGCGCCTGCGTCGGCCACGAGACCGGGGGCACCCTGCCTGGGCGTACGCGCTGTGCACTCGCGCGTACGGCTGCACCCGACATGCGCCGTATGGCGGACCGCCCGAGACTGGGCCTACCGCTCGCGTCGAGCCGTACGAGGAGGCAGCCATGGGCTGGTTGTGGGCGATCATCGTCGGATTCATCCTGGGCCTGCTGGCCAAGCTCAT
This sequence comes from Streptomyces sp. NPDC052036, assembly GCF_040680495.1. Classification (NCBI taxonomy): domain Bacteria; kingdom Bacillati; phylum Actinomycetota; class Actinomycetes; order Kitasatosporales; family Streptomycetaceae; genus Streptomyces; species Streptomyces sp. NPDC052036. The sequence goes on from NZ_JBFAWW010000004.1 coordinate 317,926, forward strand.
CCTGCCGGGCAGACAGCACAGCCCGCTCTGGCTGACCACCATCATGGGCATGATCGGCGGCATCGTCGGCAACGCCGTGGCCCGCGCCATCGGGATCGCGGAGACCCGGGGCATCGACTGGGGCCGCCACGGTCTGCAGCTCGCCGCCGCGGTCGTCCTCGTCTTCCTGGGCGAGATGGCGTACATGTCGACGAAGGGCAGACACCGGGAGAGGGCCTGACGGCACGGGAAGCCCAAAGACACGGAAGCACCGGGAAAGAGGGGCGTCCCCGATGGGAACGCCCCTCTTCCGCGGCCGGGATCACCTACCCGGCCCTTGTGCGCGAGAGCGCCTCAGGCGCCCGTGACCTCGATCGCGGCCAGGTTCTTCTTGCCGCGGCGCAGCACCAGCCAGCGTCCGTGCAGCAGGTCCTCCCGGGAGGGCACCGCGTCCTCGGAGACGACCTTCGCGTTGTTCACGTAGGCGCCGCCCTCCTTCACCGTGCGACGCGCGGCCGACTTGCTGGCCACCAGGCCGACCTCGGCGAACAGGTCCACGACCGACGGCAGCTCGGACACCTGCACGTTCGGCACCTCGGAGAGGGCCGCGGCCAGCGTCTTCGCGTCGAGGTCCGCCAGCTCGCCCTGGCCGAAGAGGGCCTTGGACGCGGCGATCACGGCGGCCGTCTGGTCGGCGCCGTGCACCAGCGTCGTCAGCTCCTCGGCGAGTCCGCGCTGCGCGGCGCGGGCCTGCGGACGCTCCTCGGTCTGCTGCTCCAGCTCCTCGATCTCCTCGCGGGACCTGAAGCTGAAGATGCGCAGGAACTTGGAGATGTCCCGGTCGTCGGCGTTCAGCCAGAACTGGTAGAAGGCGTACGGCGTGGTCAGCTCCGGGTCGAGCCAGATCGTGCCGGACTCCGTCTTGCCGAACTTGGTGCCGTCCGCCTTGGTGATCAGCGGCGTGGCCAGCGCGTGCACCGCGACGTGCGGCTCCACCTTGTGGATCAGGTCCGCGCCCGCCGTGAGGTTGCCCCACTGGTCGCTGCCGCCGGTCTGGAGCGTGCAGCCGTACCTCCGGAACAGCTCCAGGAAGTCCATGCCCTGCAGGATCTGGTAGCTGAACTCGGTGTAGCTGATACCGGCGTCGGAGTTCAGCCGCCGGGCGACGGCCTCCTTCGCGATCATCCTGTTGACGCGGAAGTGCTTGCCGATGTCCCGCAGGAAGTCGATGGCCGACAGGCCCTGGGTCCAGTCCAGGTTGTTGACCATGGTCGCGGCGTTCGGTCCCTCGAAGTCGAGGAACTTCTCGATCTGGCCGCGCAGCCGCGCCACCCAGCCGGCCACCACCTCGGGGTCGTTCAGCGTGCGCTCCGCGGTCGGCTTGGGGTCGCCGATCAGGCCCGTGGCACCCCCGACCAGGCCCAGCGGGCGGTTGCCCGCCTGCTGGATGCGGCGCATCGTCAGGATCTGCACGAGGTTGCCGAGGTGCAGGCTGGGCGCGGTCGGGTCGAAGCCGCAATAGAACGTGACGGGACCGTCCGCGAACGCCTTGCGCAATGCGTCCTCGTCCGTGGAGAGGGCGATCAGCCCGCGCCACTTCAGCTCGTCGACGATGTCCGTCACGGTTCTCGTATCTCCTTGGATGACCTTGGATGGCCTTGGATGACGTCGGCAGCGGTCGAACGACCACCGGCTACGAGGTTATACGCCCTGGCTGACAGAGCTCATATTGAAGTCCGGCACCCTCAGGGCCGGCATCGCAGCTCTAGTGAACCAGTCGCTCCACTCCCTCGGCAGCGTCTTTTCCGTGCGCCCGGCCTCCGCGGCGCGGCCCAGCAGGTCGATGGGGGACTCGTTGAACCGGAAGTTGTTGACCTCCCCGGTGACCTCGCCGTTCTCCACGAGATAGACCCCGTCCCGGGTCAGGCCGGTCAGCAGCAGCGTCGCCGGGTCGACCTCGCGGATGTACCAGAGACAGGTCAGCAGCAGCCCGCGCTCGGTGTCCGCGACCATCTCCTCCAGGGAGCGGTCGGAGCCGCCGTCCAGGATCAGGTTCCCGATCGCCGGGGCGAGCGGGAGGCCGGTCAGGGCCGCGCTGTGCCGGGTGGTCGTCAGATGCCTCAGCTCCCCGTCGCCGATCCACTCGGTGGCCGTCAGCGGCAGTCCGTTGTCGAAGACCGACGCGTCGTCGCCGGAGGAGTGCGCGATGACGAAGGGCGCCGCCTCCAGGCCGGGCTCGTGCGGGTCGCTGCGCAGGGTCAGCGGCAGACGGGAGAGCCGCTCGCCCACGCGGGTGCCGCCGCCGGGCTTGCTGAAGACCGTGCGGCCCTCGGCCGCGTTCCGGGCCGTCGACGACCACATCTGGTAGATCAGCAGGTCCGCGACCGCGGTCGGCGGCAGCAGCGTCTCGTACCGGCCGGCGGGCAGCTCCACCTTGCGCTTCGCCCAGGCCAGCCGCTGCGCCAGCTCGGCGTCCAGCGCCGTCGGGTCGACGTCCTTGAAGTCCCGCGTCGAACGTCCCGCCCACGCCGAGCGCATGCGGTCCGGGGACTTGGCGTTGAGCTCCAGGGTGCCGCTCGGCTGGTCGTGGCGCAGCCGCAGCCCCGTCGACGTACCGACGTACGTCGAGACGAGTTCGTGGTTGGCGAAGCCGTACAGCTCGCGGCCGCCCGCACGCGCGCGTGCGAAGGACTCGCCGAGCGCCGGCGCGAAGTCCGTGAACACGGCGGAGGAGGTCTCCACGGGCGGCTCCGCGAAGTCCGGGGATTCCGCCACCCCCGTCACCAGCGGCTGCGCGTCCTCGGCGGGGCCCGCGCCGCGCGCGGCGGCCTCCGCGGCCCGGACCAGCGGCTCCAGCTCGTCCGCGGTGACGGCCGAGCGGGAGACCACCCCGGACGCCGTGCCCTGCACGCCGTCCACGGTCGCCACGACGGTGAGGGTGCGCCCGCGCGTGACCCCGTTGGTGGTCAGCGCGTTGCCCGCCCAGCGGAGATTGGCCGTGGAGTGCTCGTCGGCGATGACGACGCACCCGTCCGCGCGGGACATCGCGAGGGCGCGCTCGACGATCTCGTGCGGCTTGTTCGTACGGGCGCTCATCGACCGGCCTCCTGCGTGGTGTTGAGAATGTTGACTCCCCTGAACAGGGCGGACGGGCAGCCGTGCGAGACCGCGGCGACCTGTCCCGGCTGGGCCTTGCCGCAGTTGAAGGCACCGCCCAGGACATATGTCCCCGGCCCGCCGACGGCCGCCATCGAACCCCAGAAGTCCGTCGTCGTGGCCTGGTAGGCGACATCGCGCAGCTGGCCGGTGATCCGCCCGTTCTCGATCCGGAAGAACCGCTGGCCCGTGAACTGGAAGTTGTAGCGCTGCATGTCGATGGACCAGGAGCGGTCCCCGACGACATAGATGCCGCGGTCCACGCTGCCGATCAGGTCCTCGGTCGACAGCCCGGCCGGATCCGGCTGGAGCGACACATTCGCCATGCGCTGCACGGGAACATGCCCGGGCGAGTCGGCGTAGGCGCATCCGTTGGACCGCTCGAACCCGGTCAGCCGGGCCATGCGCCGGTCCAGCTGGTAGCCGACCAGCGTGCCGTCCTTGACCAGGTCCCACGACTGGGCCTCGACGCCCTCGTCGTCGTAGCCGATCGTGGCGAGGCCGTGCTCGGCGGTGCGGTCGCCGGTGACGTTCATCAGCTCGGAGCCGTACCGCAGCTTGCCGAGCTGGTCGAAGGTGGCGAAGGAGGTGCCGGCGTACGCGGCCTCGTAGCCGAGCGCCCGGTCCAGCTCGGTGGCATGACCGATGGACTCGTGAATGGTCAGCCACAGGTTGGACGGGTCGACGACCAGGTCGTACACACCCGCCTGCACACTCGGCGCGCGCATCTTCTCGGCGAGCAGCTCCGGCATCTGCTCCAGCTCCGCGTCCCAGTCCCAGCCGGTGCCCGTCAGATACTCCCAGCCGCGCCCGGCCGGCGGCGCGAGCGTGCGCATCGAGTCGAACTCACCGGTGGACTCGTCGACCGAGACCGCGGTCAGCTCCGGATGCAGCCGCACGCGCTGCTGGGTCGTCACGGTGCCCGCCGTATCGGCATAGAACTTGTTCTCGTGGACGGTCAGCAGCGAGGCGTCCACATGGTCGACACCGTCGGCCGCGAGCAGCCGCGCGCTCCAGTCGGCCAGCAGCCCCGTCTTGTGCTCGTCGGGCACGGTGAAGGGATCGATCTCGTACGAGGAGACCCAGGTCCGCTCCGCGTGCACCGGCTCCGCCGCCAGCTCCACCCTTCCCCACTGCCCGAAAGGCGTGGAAGGTGCCCCCGTCTCCGCCCCCGCCGCCTTGATCACCTGCGCCGACAGCCTGGCCATCGCCACCGCCTGCGAGGCGACCTTGGCGGCGGCGTCGAGCGTCAGATCGACCCCCGAGGCGAACCCCCAGGTCCCGCCGTGCACGACCCGTACCGCGTACCCCAGGTCGGTCGTGTCCGACGATCCGGCGGGCTTGCCGTCGCGCAACCGCCACGCGGCGCTGCGCACCCGCTCGAAGCGGAAGTCCGCGTGTTCGGCCCCCAGCGCCCGCGCGCGTGCCAGCGCGGCGTCGGCCAGGGCCCGCAGCGGCAGTGCCGTGAAGGCTTCGTCGATGGAATGCGGCACGGAGGTCTCCCTGCTGTCGTGGCCTGTCGGATCCGATCATGTCTCCCGAGGGACCGTACGGACCACACCTTTGCGTCCGGCGACCGGACCTTCGCCTCCCAGGACCGTCCCGGCTCACCCCGCGGCGGCCGGTTCTGTAGGGATCCGACAGCGAGCCCCCGACGCCACTGTCGGTGCCCGATTGTCCGCGCGGCGGCCCGGACCGATAGGTTTTCGATGAAGGCGCCTGCCTATGCAGGGGTTCCAGACCGCTATCGAAAGGGTGATCCGTTGAGCCGCTCGGTTCTCGTCACAGGAGGCAACCGGGGCATCGGCCTCGCCATCGCCCAAGCGTTCGCCGACGCCGGCGACAAGGTCGCGATCACGTACCGCTCGGGCGAGCCGCCGGCCGGCTTCCTCGCGGTCAAGTGCGACATCACCGACACCGAGCAGGTGGAGCAGGCCTACAAGGAGATCGAGGCCCAGCACGGCCCGGTCGAGATCCTCGTCGCCAACGCCGGCGTCACCAAGGACCAGCTTCTGATGCGGATGTCCGAGGAGGATTTCACCTCGGTCATCGACACCAACCTCACCGGCACCTTCCGCGTCGTCAAGCGCGCCAACCGCGGCATGCTGCGCGCCAAGAAGGGCCGCGTCGTCCTCATCTCGTCGGTCGTGGGGCTGCTCGGTTCCGCGGGGCAGGCGAACTACGCCGCCTCCAAGGCCGCCCTGGTCGGCTTCGCGCGCTCCCTCGCCCGTGAGCTGGGCTCGCGCAACATCACCTTCAACGTCGTCGCGCCCGGCTTCGTCGACACCGACATGACCAAGGTGCTCACCGACGAGCAGCGCCAGAACATCGTGTCGCAGGTACCGCTCGGCCGGTACGCGCGACCGGAGGAGATCGCCGCGACGGTGCGGTTCCTCGCCTCCGACGACGCCTCGTACATCACTGGAGCCGTCATCCCCGTTGACGGCGGACTGGGAATGGGTCACTGATCACCATGAGCGGAATTCTCGAGGGCAAGCGCGTCCTGATCTCCGGTGTGCTGATGGAGTCCTCCATCGCCTTCCACGCCGCCAAGCTGGCCCAGGAGCAGGGCGCCGAGATCATCCTGACCGCCTTTCCGCGGCCCACGCTGACCGAGCGCATCGCCAAGAAGCTCCCCAAGCCCACCAAGGTCATCGAGCTCGACGTCACCAACGACGAGCACCTCGGGCGTCTGGCCGACATCGTCGGCGAGGAGCTGGGCGGCCTCGACGGCGTCGTCCACTCCATCGGCTTCGCGCCGCAGGACGCGCTCGGCGGCAACTTCCTGAACACGCCGTTCGAGTCCGTGGCCACCGCCATGCACGTCTCGGCGTACTCCCTGAAGTCGCTGACCATGGCCTGCCTGCCGCTGATGCAGAACGGCGGCTCGGTCGTCGGCCTCACCTTCGACGCGCAGTTCGCCTGGCCGCAGTACGACTGGATGGGCCCGGCCAAGGCCGCCCTGGAGGCCACCAGCCGCTACATCGCGCGTGACCTGGGCAAGCAGAACATCCGCTGCAACCTGATCTCCGCGGGCCCGCTCGGCTCCATGGCCGCCAAGTCCATCCCGGGCTTCGGCGAGCTGGCCTCCGTGTGGGACAACCGCTCTCCGCTGGAGTGGGACCTGAAGGACCCGGAGCCGGCCGGCCGGGGCATCGTCGCCCTGCTGAGCGACTGGTTCCCGAAGACCACCGGCGAGATCATCCACGTGGACGGCGGTCTGCACGCCATCGGCGCCTGATCCGTCACGGGCGAACGTCGCCTGTGGGGCCCCAGGTCCCGTCGTACGAGGTCGATGCCCCGCTTCCCGCCGCGCGCGGGAAGCGGGGCATCACCCGTTCGGTCAGCCCTTCGCGGTCCGTGACCGGCCGGGACGGCACATGAACGGATAGCTCGCCGCCTCCGCGGCCGCCGCGGCCGCGTCGCCCGCGCGGATCGCGTCCACCAGCCCCGTGTGGTCCATGTACGTCTCCGGCGTCAGCTCCCCGCCGACGTCGTCGCGCAGCCAGTCCCGCAGCACCTCGCCCAGGTCCGCGTACATCGCCGTCATGACGTCGTTGTGCGACGCCGCCACCACGGCCATGTGGAACGTGGCGTCGGCGGTCACGAACGCCTCCGCGTCCCCGGACTGCCAGGCCTCCTCGCGACGCAGCAGAAGCGCGTCCAACTGCTTGAGGTCGCGCTCGGTGCGCCGCTCGGCGGCCAGCTGGGCGGCACCCGACTCCAGGGTGGAGCGCAGCTCGGCGATGTGGGTGGGGTCGGCGTCGGAGAACCGCCGGTGCATCACGCCCGCCAGCTCGCTGGTCGCCGCCACATAGGTGCCCGACCCCTGGCGGATGTCCAGCAGACCGTTGTGCGCGAGCGCGCGGACGGCCTCACGGACCGTGTTGCGCGCGACCCCGAGCTGGTCGACCAGCTCGGACTCGGTCGGGATGCGGGAGCCCACCGGCCATTCGCCCGAGGTGATCTGGGTCCGCAGTTCGGCGATGACCTGTTCGGACAACGCGGATCGGCGGGGGTGGCTCAGCGGCATGACGGTCCTTCGTGCGGGCCTGGTTGCGGGGCCGGGGAATCCGGAGCGTAACGCAAGGGAAGTGGACCCTGATTCATCCCATGATTCTATGATGAGCCCTATGGCTTTCGATGAGACCGGGACGACGACGTCCGCACCCGTCCCCATGTCCCCACCGGTCCCCGGCTCCGCCCCCGGACACGCCGGCGCGGGCGCGCACCCCGTGAGCGGGGCGGCCGGCACGCACGCGTGGACGACGCGGGTGCTGGTCGTCGGCATCGTGCTCACCGCGCTCAACCTGCGGCCCGCCATCACCAGCCTCGGTGCCCTCCTCGAAGAGGTGCGGGACGGGCTCGGCATGAGCGGCAGCGTCGCCGGACTGCTGACCTCCGTCCCCCCGCTGTGCTTCGCCGTCTTCGGCGTCATGGCCCCCCGACTGGCCCGCCGCCTCGGCCCGGGCGCCGTGGTCTGCGCCGGAATGGTCGCGATCACCGCCGGGCTCGTGATCCGCCCCTACACCGGGAGCACCGCGGGCTTCCTGGCCGCCAGCGCGCTCGCCCTGATGGGCATCGCCGTCAGCAACGTCCTGATGCCGGTGATCGTCAAGCGCTGGTTCCCGGACCGGGTGGGTTCGATGACCGGCCTGTACTCGATGGCGCTCGCCCTCGGCACGTCCGCCGCGGCGGCGGCCACGGTCCCCCTGACCGACGCCCTGGGCGGTCATTGGCAGCCGGGTCTCGCGCTCTGGGCGGTGCTGTCGGCGGCGGCCGTCCTGCCGTGGATCCCGTTCGTCCGCGTGCGTGGTGCCCGTTCCGCACAGCCGCGCGGTGCCCGTTCCGTACAGAGCGCCCCCACCGCCGACACCGACCGGGGCGAGTCCGACGGGCTGCGCATCACCCGGAGCCGTACCGCATGGGCACTGGCTGTCTTCTTCGGGCTCCAGGCCACGGCCGCCTACATCACGATGGGCTGGATGGCGCAGATCTTCCGTGACGCCGGGGTGTCCGCGGGCACGGCCGGAGTGCTGCTGGCCGTCACCATGGCGATGGGCGTGCCCCTCGCCTTCGTCATTCCGCGGCTGGCCACCCGGCTGCCGCACCAGGGGCCGATCGCGGTCGTGCTCGGCATCTGCGGTCTCGCCGGGTACGCGGGCCTGTACTGGGCCCCGGCGGCCGGCGCCTGGGCCTGGGCTGTGCTGCTCGGGATCGCCAACTGCTCCTTCCCCCTGGCCCTGACGATGGTGGGCATGCGGGCCCGGACGAGCGCGGGCGTGACCAAACTGTCGGCCTTCGCGCAGAGCACCGGGTATCTGCTGTCGATCCCGGGGCCGCTGCTGGTGGGCGTCCTCTACCAGCACAGCGGCGGCTGGGGCCTGCCCCTCGCCCTGATGGCCGGGCTGATGGTCCCGCAGGTCGCGGTGGGCGTCCTGGCGGGCCGCGACCGGATCGTGGAGGACGAGGCGGTGCGCTGAGGCACGGCCGCCGCGTCCATGACGACCTGGGCGGACGCACCCCGAGCAGCTCCGGTCCGCCGGCGCGTCGGCCGGGGTGGCCCGGAAGGGCGCGGACCGGTCCGGTGGGTCCGCCGACCGGTGGCGACCCCGCCGGAGGCCGGGTGGGGCAGGGGTGCGAAACTGACCGCATGCCCGTGCTCGACCCGAATCCCCCGAACGGCCAGAAGAAGATGCTGCTCGTCTTCGGCGCGTTCTTCGCCATCTTCGTGATCATCGCCATCATCGCCACGATCGCCTCGCCCTGACGGGGGGTGTCCCCAGCCCGCGGGCGGGGGTTGTCCCCCGCAACCCTTAGGGGGTGAGTGTCAGGGTCAAGTGGGTGGATCACCGGATGGGTTGAGGGCCTCCGAATCCCTACCTTCGAGATGTGGCCGCCAACAGCGGACCACGGACCGTTCGAAGACCCACGGAGGCACCCATGTCGGCCCCTGCACACCCCCGGCCCCACCCGGCGCCCACGGGCACGGGCGGCCTCGACCTGCGGCTGCCCTGGTGGGCCCTCGCGCTGCCCACGCTGGCCTTCGTGCTCCTGCTGGCGCTGATACTCAATCCGGCGGACGCGCGGGCGGGGGGTGACCCGGCCCTCGGCCATCTCGTCGAGCGGATCCAGCAGACGATCACCCACCACGCGCGGTGACGTCTCCGATCACCCACCACGCGCGGTGACGTCTCCGATCACCCACCACGCGCGGTGACGTCTCCGATCACCTACCACGCGCGGTGACGCCTGCGATGCCCGCCGGTGACGGCCCACGTCTGCCGAGGTAGGCCCCGGAAGGGCCAGGTCGGACGCCCGGCCGCGGGTGTGCTTCCGACGGGGTCAACTCCCTGCGCTCCCTGTCCTGTTTCATGCAAAGCTGGGACCCATGAGCTCCGCAGAACCCCGCAGGATTGTCCTCTTCCGGCATGCGAAGGCTGACTGGCCGCAGGTGGCCGACCATGAGCGGCCTCTCGCAGACCGAGGCCGCAAGGACGCGGCCGTCGCCGGCCGCAAGCTGGCCGACACCGGCATCCCCCTCGACCTGGCCCTCTGCTCCACAGCGACACGGACCCGGGAGACCTGGAAGCTCGCGGTCCAGGAGCTTCCGCACCGGCCGAAAACCATCTATGAGGAGCGGATCTACGACGCCTCGCCCGGCGAGCTGATCGCCGTGCTCAACGAGACCCCGGACGACGTCCAGAACATGGTCCTGATCGGCCACAATCCGGGCATCCACGGTCTCGCCGAGATCCTCTCGGGAACAGCCGAGGACGAGGCCGCTGAGCGGATGGGCCGACGTGGCTTCCCCGCCGCCGCCTTCGTCGTGCTCTCCCTCGACGGCTCCTGGAAGTCACTGGAGCCGGGCACGGCCACCCTGCTCGACTTCTGGGCGCCGAGCGAGTAACCCCTCACGGACGGCAGCGGGGGCCGGCACCGGTGACGGTGCCGCCCCCGGCGGAGTCCCCATGGCCTGCGGTGACGCCGTGCGGCTCAGCGGCCCTCAGAGGATGTCGTCGTGTATGTCCGCCGCCTCGACCTCTTCCCGCGTGACACCGAGCAGATACAGGACGGTGTCCAGGAAGGGGAAGTTCACCGCGGCGTGCGCGGCCTCGCGGACCACGGGCTTGGCATTGAAGGCGACGCCCAGGCCGGCCGCGTTCAGCATGTCGAGGTCGTTGGCCCCGTCCCCGATCGCCACGGTCTGCGCGAGCGGCACGCCCGCCTCGGCGGCGAACCGGCGCAGCAGCCGCGCCTTGCCCGCCCGGTCCACGATCTCGCCGACGACCTTGCCGGTCAGTTTCCCGTCGACGATCTCCAGCGTGTTGGCCTGCGCGAAGTCCAGGCCGAGCCGCTCCTTGAGGTCGTCCGTGACCTGGGTGAAGCCGCCGGAGACGACACCCACCTGGAAGCCGAGTCGTTTCAGCGTGCGGATCAAGGTGCGCGCGCCCGGAGTGAGCCGCACCTCGGCACGCACCTTGTCGACCACCGACGCGTCCAGCCCCTTGAGCAGCGCCACGCGTGCGTGCAGCGACTGCTCGAAGTCCAGCTCGCCGCGCATGGCGGCCGCCGTCACCTCGGCGACCTCCGCCGCGCACCCGGCGTGCGCGGCGAACAGCTCGATGACCTCGTCCTGGATGAGCGTCGAGTCCACGTCCATGACGACCAGACGCTGGGCCCGCCGGTGCAGACCGGCCGCGACGACGGCGACATCGACACCGAGTGCCGCGGCGTCGGTCGCCAGGGCGGTGCGCAGCGGCTCGGTCTCCACACCGGACACCGCGAACTCGACGGCCGTCACCGGGTACTTGGCGAGCCGGAAGATACGGTCGATGTTGCCGCCGGCGTCGGCGATACGGGCGGCGATGGCAGCCGTCGACTCGGCGGTGAGCGGATGGCCGAGCACGGTGACCAGGGAACGTCCGAGGCCGCGCGGACGGTTGTCGCCGATCCCGGAGATGATCTCCGCCTGCATCTTCATGGACTCCGCCCAGCTGTGGACGGTCGCCCGAAGATCACCCTCCAGCCCGGACGGCGGCATCGTCACCAGGGCGCACAGCACCATCCGGCCCCGGGTGACGACCTGCTCGATGTCGACGACGTCGACGCCGTAGGCGGCCAGAGTGTCGAACAGTCCGGCCGTCAGGCCGGGCCGGTCCTTGCCGAAGATCTTGACAAGGAGAGTCGGGGCGTCGGTGGTCTGCGAAGCGCTCATGGTGTCTCCACCGTATCCGGCACCCAGTGCCTACCGCGTGCCCGGTCCGTCTGGCGGACACGGAACAGTGGATGGCGGGTGGGTGACGAACGGCTGGCCCGGTGACGAAGACCCAGGATGGGACGGGCGGGAGCGCGGACGGGAGAGCAGCGGACCGACCGGGGAGTGCGGGCCGGAGGGCGGAGGGGAGGCCGGAGAGCGCGGACCTGAGCGCGGAGGGCGGCAGGGAAGACGGGCCCTCGCCGGCCGGTCAGCCGCGCCCCCGGGGCCGCTCGGGCGGCGGAGGCGCAGGGGGCGGGGGAGGCGGCGGGGGCGGTCCCGGGTCCGAGGGCGGCAGCGGCCCCCGGGGACGACGTCCGGGCGGCGGAGCGGGTCGCTCGAACGGCCCGATCACCGTGGGCGCCCCGTACATGCCGGCCCCGGCGGACCCCGTGCCCCCGTCCGGCGGCTCGGGCCGTGTGTCCTCCGGCTCACGGAGCTGCTCCGGCAGCCGTAGATAGGGATTGGTGTCCGGGTTCGGCGGGCGGTAGGGGTTGCCCGGAACGTAGGGACCGGCCGGGCGTGGTGCGAACGGGGGTGCGGCAGTCGCCCGCGACGTCGTGTCACCCCGTGCCCGGGGCGCCGCCCGGCTCCCCGCCGCCCCGGTCGCCCACGCGAGCAGCGCCCCGGCCGCCCCGGCGCCCGCACCCCACGCCGCGCCCAGCAACAGTGCCGCGCCGAGGTACCCGTGCAGTTCGATCCCGGCGCCGAACGCGTCGAATCCGAACACGGACAGCGAGGCGTCCACCGACACGTCCGTCAGCCAGGCGAGGAACGGCAGCGCCACCGCCGTCGCGATCCCGAGCCGAAGCGCACAGCGCCCTGCGAAGCCGAGAGGACCCAGGGCCCGTACGACAGAGGCGGTCGTACCCGGTACGGCCGCGGCATCCCCGGCTCGTACGAGAGGCGTACGCACCGCGGTCAGCACGCCGGCGAACAGCATCATGAGCGCCGCGGCGACCGCCAGCAGCCACACCCTGCCGTCCAGGCCGGCCAGCCGCTCCAACGTCACCGGCTGCTGCGGCCGCGCGCCGAGCAGCCGGTCCAGCGGGTGCGGCAGCACTGTCGCCAGCGCGCCGGTCGCCGTGCCGTCCCACGGGACGAACAGGCCGAGCGGGATCCCCAGCCACACCCCGTTGGGCGCCCCGAGCAGCGCAGCCCCCGCGATCCGCGCCGGATGGTCGTCGCCGACCGCCGCGTACGCCGCCGCCGCGAGACCGGCGACCACGGCGACCAGCACCACCGTCACCAGCGACGACGCGGCCGGGCGCACGACCCGGTGCACGACCTCCCAGCCCCGGGGCAGGGGCGTGCGCCGGGACGCGAGCAGCGCGATCACCAGGACACCGGCCGCCCAAGCCGCACCTCCGAGCAGTGTGGGCACCGTCTCGACACTGAAGCCGACCGAGGCCTTCGCCCGGACGAGGTCCCCGATCCGGTCCGGCAGCAGCCCGCCGATGTTCCCGAGCCCCGGGACATCGACGCCGCCTCCGCTCCCGCCCGGCAGTCCGTCCAGCCCGAGCGAGCCCCCGTCGAGGGTGACGACGTCGTGGCCGACCCAGGCGAGGCCGCCCAGCATCGCCACGAACAACCCAAGCACCGCGCCCGCACGCGCGAGGAGTTCCGACGGGGCGAGCACCGCTCCCGCCGCCCGCAGGGACCGCAGGAAGAACCAGGACAGCAGCAGCGCACCCACCAGTCCGACGCCCAGTGGCGTGATGTCGATGGCGGTCGTCGCCTCGGCTCCCTTCAGGCCGAACGCCGACACATCCCCGGACGGCCGGACCGACCCGTTCGCCCCCAGCGCCACGACGGCCGCCGTCATCGGCCCGAGCGAGCCGTCCGTATCCGCCCGGAGCAGATGCAGCCCGAGCGCCGCCGTCCCCGCCATGCCGATCAACGCCCAGCTCACGGAGGCGATCGCGGACAGCAGCAGATCCGTCCAGGACAGCCTCCCACCGCCCTCCGCGGCCTTGTCGCCCATCGCCCGCCCCCTGGTCCGCCCCGCGGCGTTCCACCGCGGATGTCCCCCTCGCGTCGGATCACCACTCTCCGGCCGGGTTTGAGCTCCGTCAACGGCGCGCGCCGAAACGCCCGTTCACGCCTGTCACAAGGCCCGACTTTCGGTCAGAGCGCTGAGCCTGAAATAGTTCCCCACGATGTTCGACATCCCTACACTCCCCGTGATGGGGGTAACTCGGGGGACAACTCAGTGGGGCATGGAGTGCCTGAACTCGTAGTGGAATTCAATGGACGCAGCTGGACGCTCGACGCGTCCAGGCCGTACGCCCTCGGACGTGATCCGCAGGGGGACATCGTGCTCGAGGACGCCAGGGTCTCCTGGCGCCACGCCACGATCAGCTGGAACGGCCGCAGTTGGATCCTCGAGGACCGGGGGAGCACCAACGGTACGTTCGTCGGGGGCCGGCGCATCCAGCAGGTGGAGATCGGCGCGGGCACGACCGTGCACCTGGGCAACGCGACCGACGGGCCCGGCCTGAACCTGTCCGGTGCCGCGGCCGCGGTGGCCGCCCCGCAAGCCGGACCGCAGCAGCAGCCGTACGCGGCCCAGGGCGCGGGGGCCGGCTGGGCCCAGCCGGCCCCGCAACAGCAGGCATCCCAGCAGCAGGCACCCCAACAGGCGCCCGCTCAGAGCCCGCAGACGCCGCAGCAGTCCGCCGTCCGCCTCCCGCAGCAGCTGGGCGCCGGTGCGGACGCGGGGGCGCCTCCCGTCTACGGCGACCGCAGCCCGACCACGTTCCACCAGTTCGCTCTCGGCCGGGTGATGCGCATCGGCCGTGCGCTGGAGAACGACCTGGTCGTCTCCGACCTCCAGGTCTCCCGTCACCACGCCGAGTTCCACGCTACGCCCGACGGCCGTTTCGAGATCCGCGACCTGGGCTCGCACAACGGCACGTTCGTCAACGGTATGCCGATCGGCAAGGGCGGCTCTGCGCTGCTCGGCCCGAACGACATCGTCGGCGTCGGCCACTCGACGTTCCGTCTGGTCGGCGACCGGCTCGAGGAGTTCGTCGACACCGGTGAGGTCTCCTTCTCCGCCCGCCATCTGACCGTCACGGTCGACGGCGGCAAGCAGATCCTCAAGGACGTCTCCTTCGGCGTCCCGGAGAAGTCGCTGATCGCGGTCATCGGCCCGTCCGGCTCCGGCAAGTCGACGCTGCTCAAGGCGCTCACCGGTTACCGCCCCGCGAACCAGGGCGATGTCCTCTACGACAACCGGAACCTCTACAAGCAGTTCGCCGAGCTGCGCCAGCGCATCGGGTTGGTCCCGCAGGACGACATCCTGCACAGGGAGCTGACCGTCAAGAAGGCCCTGAAGTACGCGGCCAAGCTGCGCTTCCCCGCCGACACCACGGCCGGCGAGCGTGAGGCGCGTATCGACGAGGTACTGCGCGAGCTGAAGCTGGACGTGCACAAGGAGAAGAAGGTCACCTCCCTCTCCGGCGGTCAGCGCAAGCGTGTCTCGGTGGCTCTGGAACTGCTCACCAAGCCGTCACTGATCTTCCTGGACGAGCCGACCTCGGGTCTCGACCCGGGCATGGACCGCGATGTCATGCAGCTGCTGCGGGGGCTCGCCGACGACGGCCGTACGGTCCTCGTCGTCACCCACTCCGTGGCCGAGCTGGCCCTGTGCGACAAGCTCCTGGTGATGGCGCCGGGCGGGGCCGTCGCCTACTTCGGCCCGCCGGAGGAGGCGCTGAACTTCTTCGGCTACGCATCCTGGGCCGATGTCTTCTCCGCCTTCGAGAACTACCGCGACTACGACTGGGCGGGTCGCTGGAAGGGCTCGCAGCACTACCAGATGTACGCTGCGGAGATCGACGCCGTGGCCCCGCAGTCGGTCCATATGCCGCCGCCGCAGGCGATCAAGCCGGCCAAGCCACAGGGCTGGTTCTCCCAGCTCGGCACCCTGATCCGGCGCTATGTCTCGGTCATAGCCTCCGACAAGGGCTTCCTGGCGCTGACGGTGATCCTGCCGGCGGTGCTCGGCGCGGTCAGCCTGCTCATCGACAGCGACAAGGGCCTGCTGGTCAACCCGGTCAGCCCGAAGACCGGCGTGCCCGTCCCGAACGGCACGGCCACCACCGTCCTGCTGATCCTCGCGGTCGGCGCGTGCTTCGCGGGTGCCGCCAACTCCGTCCGCGAACTGATCAAGGAACGGGTCATCTACGAGCGGGAGCGCGCCACCGGTCTGTCCCGCTCGGCCTATCTGATGTCCAAGGTGGTCGTGCTTGGCGCGATCACCGTGCTGCAGGGCCTGATGGTCGGGCTGATCGGCTTCTCCAGCCGGGAGATCCCGGACCAGGGCCTGATCCTCGGCCATGCCACGCTGTTCGAGCTGTGCCTGCCGGTCATGGCGCTGGGCTTCACCTCGATGATGGTCGGCCTGGTCATCTCCTCGCTGGTGAAGACCGCCGAGAAGACGATGCCGCTGCTGGTCATGTTCGCGATCATCCAGGTCGTGTTCACCGGCTGCCTGTTCACGCTGAACGGCGCGATGGGCGTCAACCAGTTCTCGTACCTGATGCCGTCCCGCTGGGCGGTCGGCGCCGCCGGCACCACGCTGGACTTCAACAACATCGCCCCGAACACGGACGACCCGACCAGCACGGACCCGCTGTGGAACCACACGGCGTCGGCCTGGACCCTGGACATGGCCGCCCTGATCGTGCTCGGCGTGGTCTGCGGCCTCCTGGTGGCCCGCTTCCTGCGCCGCCATGAGCCGGAGGTCATGCGGAAGTAACCGTCCCCCGGGACGCGCGGAAGAGCGGCACCCTCAAGGGGTGCCGCCCTTTTCCGTTCTCAGGCGAGAAGAGGCCCCGCGCCGGCCTCAGTACGCGCTGTTGACGTTGTCCATCGAGCCGTACCGGTGCGCCGCGTAGTTGCAGGCGGCGGTGATGTTGGCGACCGGGTCGTAGATGTTCCAGGACGTGCCCTCGACGTGGTACGTGTTGAAGGTCGGCTGGATCACCTGGAGCAGCCCCTTGGAGGGGATGCCGTTCTGGGCGTTGATGTCCCAGAGGTTGATGGCCATCGGGTTGCCGGAGGACTCCCGCATGATGTTGCGGTACAGGCCGTTGTACGAGCCCGGGATGCCCTTGCTGTGCATGATGTCGAGCGACTGGCGGATCCAGCCGTCGAGGTTGTTGTAGCTCTTCGGTGCCGGAGCGGCCTGCTGGACCTGCGGGCGCGCCGCGGACCGGCTGGCGGCCTGCTGGACCGGACGCTGCTGCACCGGCTGCGCGACGGCCTGCCGCACGGGCGCCGTCTTCACGGCGGCCTGCTGCTTGGCGGCGATGGTCTCGGCCTTCAGGGACTGAGCAGCCATCTGGTCGGTCACGCTGACCTTGATCTCCTTGGCCGGCTGGTTGCCGAGCTTCACCGGGACGGAGGCGGCGGGGGCCGCCTGGACCTTGCTCTGTGCCTCGCTGGGCGCGGCGGTGACCGCGAGGGCGCAGCAGCCGAGGGCGGCCACACCGGCGATGGACATCTTGTGAGCCTTGGTCAGCTCACGACTACGGGCACGGAGAGCGGTGATGTTCTTGGGCATGTTGAGGGACCTCTTTGTATGAGCGCGGAGGTCGCTTCTGGTGCCGGCGGAAGACGGATGTTTCCAGCACAAGCGCCGCGGGTGGAGCCTGCGACGCCGAGCGACGAGAGCATTCTTAGCTGCCGCAAAAAAGCCAGGCAAAGGTGTGACGTACGATCCCCGGTAGTGGACACAGGCGGGGCAAAACGGGACAAATTCTCCTGTCTGCCCCGTTCATCACGGGCTCCTTTGTCTCCTATGCGCCTTCGTACGTGATGTGGGTCCTATGCGCGGCCTCACATTCAGACCGGGCGTGTCTCACTGCCAGTTGCTGGAGCAACGCTCAATGTGAGGGGCCTGTCCAGGCCGGATCGCGGGCGTCCGTGCGGCTGATCGGAGGCTGTGCGGGCCGCCTGTGCCGACGCGGTGCAGGCCGCATACAGAGGACGCCGGTCACCGCCCGGGACGGTCGTGGCGGGGGAGGAACGGCCCGGTGATCGCAGCCGGTACTACGGCCGCGCGAGCGCCTGGGGGCGGCGGCGGGCGCGAGAGCGCCGTACGGGCGCGGAACGGTTGTCGTACGGGCGCGGGCCGGTGTCGTACGGGCGCGGCAGGACCCTCGCGCCTCGCGGGCTCAGCGGCCCCGTACGCCCTCCGGGAGGCACACCTCTATACCTGCTCGCTTCTGCACCCCCGCCCGCCTCGGCCGAGGACACAAGGAAGCAGCGCCTTTCGGCCTGGGCCCGGCCTAGGCCCACCGGCGTAGAAGACGGTGGTCCGCGGGCTGATACGCCCTGTCACACCTCGCCGGTACGGTGAGGTCATGAGCCATGGACCCCGGTCGGGCCTGTACGCGGTGAGCTCCGCGCTGCTGGCCATGAGCAGGCATCTGGAGGTGCGCGACGTCCTCAAGACGATCGTCGCCTCGGCCCGCGAGCTGCTCGACGCGGAGTACGCGGCGCTGGGCGTCCCGGACGACCACGGGGGCTTCGCCCAGTTCGTCGTGGACGGTGTCTCCGAGGAGCAGTGGAAGGCCATCGGACCGCTCCCGCGCCAGCACGGCATCCTGGCCGCGATGCTGCACGAGGCGAAGCCGGAACGGCTCGCCGACGTCCGCGAGGACCCGCGCTTCGAGGGCTGGCCGGGCGCCCACCCGCAGATGTCGGACTTCCTCGGCCTGCCCATCCGCAACGGCGACGAGACCATCGGCGCGCTGTTCCTGGCCAACAAGAGGTGCCCGAGACAGGAGGGCGGCTGCGGCTTCACCGAGGACGACGAGGAACTGCTCTCGATCCTCGCCCAGCACGCCGCGATCGCGCTCACCAACGCCCGCCTCTACGAGCGCAGCCGGGAACTGACCATCGCCGAGGAGCGCTCCCGGCTGGCCCACGAGCTGCATGACGCGGTCAGCCAGAAGCTCTTCTCCCTGCGGCTCACCGCCCAGGCGGCGGCGGCCCTGGTCCACCGCGACCCGGCGCGAGCCAAGGGCGAGCTGCAGCAGGTGGCCGCGCTCGCCGCCGAGGCCGCCGACGAACTGCGGGCCGCCGTGGTCGAGCTGCGCCCCGCCGCGCTCGACGAGGACGGCCTCGTCAACACCCTGCGCACCCAGGTCCAGGTCCTCGACCGCGCCCACAGCGCGCGTGTGACCTTCGTCAGCCTGGGCGTCCGCGCGCTGCCGGCCGCGCAGGAGGAGGCGCTGCTGCGGGTCGCCCAGGAAGCCCTGCACAACGCCCTGCGGCACTCCGGTGCCGAGCGGGTCGAGGTGACCCTGGGGAAGCGCGGCCCGGGCGCCGTCCTGCGCGTCACGGACGACGGCGGCGGGTTCGAGCCCCAGGCGGTGCGCCGGGCGGGACGCCACCTCGGCCTGGTCTCCATGCGCGACCGGGCGAGCGGGGTCGGCGGCATGCTGACCGTGGAATCGGCGCCCGGGAAGGGCACCACCATCGAGATGGAGGTCCCTGGTGGCTGACACAATCAAGGTGCTGCTCGTCGACGACCACCAGGTCGTCCGCCGGGGACTGCGCACCTTCCTCGAGGTGCAGGACGACATCGAGGTCGTCGGAGAGGCCTCCGACGGCGCAGAAGGGGTCGCCCGCGCCCAGGAGCTGACCCCCGACGTCATCCTCATGGACGTCAAGATGCCGGGGATGGACGGCATCGACGCCCTCCGCAGGCTCCGCGAACTGGACCACCCCGCGCGCGTGCTGATCGTCACCAGCTTCACCGAGCAGCGCACGGTGGTGCCGGCCCTGCGCGCGGGCGCCGCCGGCTATGTGTACAAGGACGTGGACCCCGATGCCCTGGCCGGAGCCATCCGGTCCGTGCACGCGGGCCATGTCCTCCTTCAGTCCGAGGTGGCCGGCGCGCTGCTGTCCCAGGAGGAGACCAACGCCGGACAGGGCAGGGGCGGCTCGCTCACGGAGCGGGAGCGGGAGGTGCTGGGCCTGATCGCGGACGGGCGGTCCAACCGGGAGATCGCCCGCGCGCTGGTGCTGTCGGAGAAGACGGTGAAGACCCATGTCTCCAACATCCTGATGAAGCTGGACCTGGCCGACCGCACCCAGGCCGCGCTCTGGGCCGTCCGCCACGGTGTTAACGGCTGAGCGGATCTTCATACCGTCGGGTGTATGTCCCCCGGGTGGCGCATCCTCGGTCGATCCCGGCCGTTCTCCATGGCGTGCTGCGGCGTCTGCCGCAGCGATCGCAAGGAGAGGGCTCAGAAGTGAAGAACCTGAAGAAGGCCGCAGCCGTCACCATGGTGGCCGGTGGACTGATCGCCGCCAGTGCCGGCCTCGCCTCGGCCCACGACGGCGCTCACGCCGGCGGACGGGCCGTGGGTTCCCCGGGCGTCGTGTCGGGCAACGTCATCCAGGCCCCGGTGCACATCCCCGTCAACGCGGTCGGCAACACCGTGAACGTGATCGGCCTCCTGAACCCGGCCTTCGGCAACCTGGGCCTCAACCACTGAGTCCGGCGGCGGTCCACTCTTCCTGACCGGCCTCCTGGGGACTCCCGGGAGGCCGGTTTCGGGTGCGACCACAGATCACCGCATCTCGCGCTGCTCCACGATCGCGTTGTACGCCGCCACCTGAGCCCGCCGGGCCGTCCGCTCCACCGGGCGCAGCGCCTGGGTGCGGGCCGCCATCTCGGAGGCGCTCACCGCGCCCCCCTGCCCGTTCTGGTACGCGACCGAGATCAGCAGCCCCACGCGCCGGGCCAGCTCCAGCACCCGCACCGCCCGCGGCGGATACCCCGGTGCCAGCACCTCCCGCCCCCGCTCGGCCCGCGCCCGGTACGCGTCGATCGCCGCCTCGGCCACCGGCCCCGACCCCGCCACGTCCAGCCGCGACAACACCTCCGTCGCCTCACGCAGTGCCTCCGCCAGCTCCCGCTCGGCCTCCCCGAGCGAGGGCACATCGGCAGGCGGCGCCTCCCGCACCGGCAGACAGTGCCAGACGACCTCGACGTGCACATCGCCGTCCGGCCCCGCCTCGTGGACCTCCGGCACCAGCCCGAACGCGGCCCCGTGACAGACCACCGCCTCCTCGGCCTCCAACGCCCGCGCGTTGAACTCCGGCGGGCCGCTCAGCCCCAGCGGATGCCCCGGCGCGGGCAGCGCCACCCGCAGACCGGTCACCCCGAGCGTGCGCAGCCGCCCCAGGGCGAGGGTGAGACCGACGGGCGCCGACTCATCCGGCAGCCCCTCCACCCGGTGCACCGCGTCCTCCCCGACGATGGCGGACGCGGCGTCGTCCGGCGAGACAAATCCGGCCAACAGGGCATTCCCCCATGCGGTCAATCGACCTGAGCGTGGTTCCGAGAGCATGCCTCCACCCTACGGACCGGACCTATGGAATCGGCCGGGCGACCAGTGGCGTAGATTTCATGAGGGCCCCGCCCACCGGCGTGGCGGACCACGCCCACAGGCGTACGCGAGAGCCGACACCGGCCACACTGCAAGGGGAGACAACGCGCTCATGAGCGATGTTCTGGAGCTGGAGGACGTATCCGTGGTCCGCGAGGGCCGGGCTCTCGTGGACCAGGTCTCCTGGTCGGTCAAGGAGGGCGAGCGCTGGGTCATCCTCGGCCCCAACGGCGCCGGCAAGACCACCCTTCTGAACGTCGCCTCCAGCTACCTCTACCCGACCAAGGGCACCGCCACCATCCTCGGCGAGACCCTCGGCAGGCCCGGCACCGACGTCTTCGAGCTGCGCCCGCGCATCGGCGTGGCCGGCATCGCCATGACCGAGAAGCTCCCCAAGCGCCAGACGGTCCTGCAGACCGTGCTGACCGCCGCGTACGGCATGACGGCCGGCTGGCAGGAGGAGTACGAGGACGTCGACGAGCAGCGCGCCCGTGCCTTCCTCGACCGCCTGGGCATGAGCGAGTACCTGGACCGCAAGTTCGGCACCCTCTCCGAGGGCGAGCGCAAGCGCACCCTCATCGCCCGCGCCCTGATGTCCGACCCCGAACTGCTGCTGCTGGACGAGCCCGCCGCCGGTCTCGACCTCGGCGGCCGCGAGGACCTCGTACGCCGTCTCGGCCGCCTCGCCCAGGACCCGATCGCCCCCTCCATGATCATGGTCACCCACCATGTCGAGGAGATCGCCCCCGGCTTCACCCACGTCCTGATGATCCGTCAGGGCAAGGTGCTCGCCGCGGGTCCGCTGGAGCTGGAACTGACCTCGCGCAACCTCTCCCTGTGCTTCGGCCTCCCGCTCGTGGTGGAGCAGCTCGGCGAGCGCTGGACCGCTCACGGTCTGCCCCTGTCCTGACCCCGAACGCCCCTGACGGAGGCTCGTACAACCCCGAAGGCGCCCTGTCCGCGGCCGGGCCCCGGCCCTACCATGACCATGTGAACATCGACGCGTGGGTGTGGTGGCTGATCGGCGCGGCGGGGCTCGGCATCGGGCTCGTGATCACCGCGATGCCGGAGCTCGGGATGCTCGCGGTGGGCGCCGTGGCGGCCGCCGTGGTCAGCGCCCTGGGCGGCGACGCCGTCCTCCAGGTCGTGGTCTTCGCCGTCGTCTCCGTCGCACTCATCGCCGTGGTCCGGCCCATCGCCGCACGGCACCGCGCCCAGCGGCCCCAACTCGCCACCGGCATCGACGCGTTGAAGGGCAGGCAGGCCCTCGTCCTGGAGCGCGTCGACGGCAACGGCGGCCGGATCAAGCTCGCCGGAGAGGTCTGGTCGGCACGCTCCCTCGACGGCGAACTCGCCTTCGAGGCCGGCCAGGAAGTGGCCGTCGTGGACATCGACGGAGCCACGGCGATTGTGATGTGACCTCGTAGGACGTAACTCGACGGAACAGGCCACGAGGCACGCGACGGTCTGTCAGACTCGACCAGCAAGATCTTGAACAACCATAAGATCTTCCACAGGCGCCGAGGCGGAGAAGGGTACGGGGAATCACGATGGAACCGATCATCATCGTCCTGATCATTCTGGTGGTGTTGGTCTTCATCGCCCTGATCAAGACGATCCAGGTCATCCCACAGGCGAGCGCCGCCATCGTCGAGCGCTTCGGCCGCTACACACGCACCCTGAACGCGGGCCTGAACATCGTGGTCCCGTTCATAGACTCGATCCGCAACCGCATCGACCTGCGCGAGCAGGTGGTTCCGTTCCCGCCGCAGCCGGTGATCACCCAGGACAACCTGGTCGTCAACATCGACACCGTCATCTACTACCAGGTGACCGACGCCCGGGCCGCGACCTACGAGGTCGCCAGCTACATCCAGGCCATCGAGCAGCTCACTGTCACCACGCTCCGCAACATCATCGGCGGTATGGACCTGGAGCGCACCCTGACCTCCCGCGAGGAGATCAACGCGGCCCTGCGCGGCGTCCTCGACGAGGCCACCGGCAAGTGGGGCATCCGCGTCAACCGCGTCGAGCTGAAGGCGATCGAGCCCCCGACCTCCATCCAGGACTCGATGGAGAAGCAGATGCGCGCCGACCGTGACAAGCGCGCCGCGATCCTCACCGCGGAAGGTACGCGACAGGCCGCCATCCTCACCGCCGAGGGCGAGAAGCAGTCCCAGATCCTGCGCGCCGAAGGTGAGGCCAAGGCCGCCGCCCTGCGCGCGGAGGGCGAGGCACAGGCCGTCCGTACGGTCTTCGAGGCCATCCACGCCGGCGACCCGGACCAGAAGCTGCTCTCCTACCAGTACCTCCAGATGCTTCCGAAGATCGCCGAAGGCGACGCCAACAAGCTCTGGATCGTGCCCAGCGAGATCGGCGACGCCCTGAAGGGGCTCTCCGGCGCCATGGGCAACTTCGGCCCCCTGGGCGGCGGTTCGGGCAGCGGCGGCTCCTCGGGCAGCGGCGGTTCGAGCGCCGCGACCGAGCGCCGCGAGCGCCCGCCCATCGACTGACCCGACAGCGGTCCTACGACATCGGGGCCCGCCTCCCGAAGGAGGCGGGCCCCGATGACATCCCCTGGCCTCAGAGCCCCGCGAGCGGCCGCTACGGGCCGCCTGTGGGGGCACTAGGCCGCAGGCTGTCCCAGCCACTCCGGCAGCGCCTCGAACTCGTCGTGCCCGAGCGCCAGAAGCATCGCGTCCGCGGGCGTCGGCTCGAACGGCTGCCGCAGCAGCGGCATCCCCGCCTGCTCCGGGGTGCGGTTCGCCTTGCGGTGATTGTCCTCGGCACAGGAGGCCACCGTGTTCAGCCAGGTGTCGCCGCCACCCTGCGCCCGCGGCATCACATGGTCCACGGTCGTAGCCCGCCGCCCGCAGTACGCGCACCTGTGCCGGTCCCGCACCAGCACACCCCGCCTCGACCAGGGAGCTTGTCTTCGGAAGGGCACCCGTACATATCGGCAGAGCCTGATGACACGGGGCACGGGTATGTCCACATCGGCGCCCCGCATACGGAGCTCGGGGTGGGCCTGTTCGACGACGGCCTTGTCCTGGAGCACCAGAACGACGGCTCGGTTCAGCGTCACCGTCGACAGCGGCTCGAAGCTCGCGTTGAGTACCAGCGTGTCACGCATCCGGCCCACCTCCCGTGTGCACCTGCCCACTCCCTGGCGGGCTTGGATCAACTCTGGACGGGCGCGCCGAGATGGACAACGCAATAAAAAATGCCCGCCTCCGATCACTTCCAAGACCGGAGGCGGGCAAACGTTCAATGAACGTCAGTCTTCGACAGAGGGGTGTCAGCCCTCGGCCGGGTTCTTGTACTCACCGATGAGGTGGGCGCGCGCCAGCGTGTGGAATCGCAGATTGAAGCCGACCACCGCGGGAGAGGCGTCCGAGTCCGGACCGAGCTTCTCCTGGTCGACGGCGTACACGGTGAAGACGTACCGGTGCGGCCCGTCCCCGGGCGGCGGCGCGGCACCGCCGAAGTCTTTCGTCCCGTAGTCGTTGCGCGCCTGGTGGACACCCGAGGGCAGCCCCTCGAACTTCCCGGTGCCCGCGCCCGCCGGCAGCTCCGTGACCGACACCGGGATGTCGAACAGGACCCAGTGCCAGAACCCGCTGCCGGTCGGGGCGTCCGGGTCGTAGCAGGTCACGGCGAAACTCTTGGTCTCGGGCGGGAAGCCCTCCCAGCGGAGCTGCGGCGAGGTGTTCCCAGCCGCGTAGACCTGAGCGTCCTTGAGCGTGGCCCCCGGCTCGACGTCCTCACTCGTCACCGTGAACGACGGCACTGGCGGAAGGAAGTCGTGCGGCAGCGGCGGCCTCTTCAGCTCAGTCACCTCGGCACCTCCAAGCATTCAGTGGATCAACTGGTTCCGGTGCAGAGCCTAGAACCAGCTGCGCTTGCTGCCGACCTCCGACAGCCACTGATGGAGGTAGCCGGCCCAGTCCGTGCCGTGGAAGTCGTGCAGACCGACCGTGAAGGCCCGATAGGAGTCGCTGCCCTCGCTGAACAGGCCCGGCTTCTTGTCCATCTCCAGGATGACGTCCATCTCCCGCTCGTCCGCGACGAAGCTCAGCTCGACCTGGTTCAGCCCGCGGTACTGCGACGGCGGGAAGAACTCGATCTCCTGGTAGAACGGCAGCCGCTGCCGTGTGCCCCGGATGACACCGCGCTCCATGTCCGCGCTCTTGAAGCGGAAGCCCAGCTGGATGAACGCGTCCAGGATCGCCTTCTGCGCCGGCAGCGGATGCACATTGATCGGGTCCAGATCCCCGGAGTCCACGGCACGCGCGATCTCCAGCTCCGTGGTCACCCCGATGTGCATCCCGCGCAGCGCCTGCCCGTCGATCATGGTGACCGGCGTCTCCCAGGGGATCTCCAGCCCGAACGGCACGGCGTGCACGGCGCCCGCCTGGAGCTCGAAGGCACCACCGAGCCGCACCTTGGTGAACTCGATGTTCTGCTTGTGCTCCGTGTCGTCGTGTCCCTCGACCTCGACCTTGGCCTGCAGGCCCACGTTCAGGCCCTCGATCGACTGGTTCACGGACCCGCCCTGGATCCGCACCTCGCCCTGGACCACACCGCCCGGTACGACATTGACCTCGGTCAGCACCGTCTCGACCGACGCCCCGCCGGCACCCAGGCTCGCGAGCAGCCGCTTGAACCCCATGAATCTTCCCTCCCGGACGACATCTGATCCGCCGCCCCGCTTCGTGCACGCGTACGTGGATCCTCGATCCCTACAAACGCGATCCGGCTCCGGGCCGGTTCCGTGCCCCACCGTTCCAAGGGCGAGGACCCTTGACCAGCCTTTGGCACGCACCCATCTGGACTACGCTCGTACGGCGTGATCGCGACCCCCGACCGTACGCCCCTCCCCAGGGACTTCTTCGACCGCCCCGTCCTGCAGGTCGCCCCCGACCTGCTGGGCCGCATCCTCGTCCGCACCACCCCGGACGGCCCGATCGAACTGCGCCTGACGGAGGTCGAGGCCTACGACGGCCCGAACGACCCCGGCTCCCACGCATATCGCGGCCGCACGCCCCGCAACGACGTGATGTTCGGTCCCCCCGGCCATGTGTACGTCTACTTCACCTACGGCATGTGGCACTGCATGAACCTGGTGTGCGGCCCGGAGGGCAGGGCCGGCGCCGTGCTGCTCCGCGCCGGGGAGATCACCGAGGGTGCCGAGCTGGCCCGGAAGCGTCGGCTCTCGGCCCGTAACGACAAGGAACTGGCCAAAGGTCCCGCGCGTCTGGCGACGGCCCTGGGCGTGGACCGCGCACTCGACGGCACGGACGCGTGCGCGGCCGGCGAGACCCCGTTGCGCGTTCTGACGGGCGCGCAGGTGCCCTCCGACCAGGTACGCAGTGGTCCGCGCACCGGTGTCGCCGGCGACGGAGCGGTCCACCCCTGGCGCTTCTGGATCGCCAACGACCCGACGGTGAGCCCCTATCGGGCCCACACGCCCCGCCGACGCCGAAGTTGACGCGCCCCTGGGAGATGCGTAATGTAGCCCAAGCCGCTTGAACCGGGTACGGCGTTTCGCCAGCAGCCGGAGGCGGCCAACCCACTACTCACGTTCATCCCTCGCAGAGGGTGAATTCGGCGTGCCCGCACGTCCGGATTCAATCTCGCGGAACTCGATTATGAGTCGCGACGGGAATCGGCTAACGTAGTGAATGTCGAAAGGCCGGGCCGAAAACCCGGACCTAAGGCGAATCCCGCCGACGGGAATCGGATCCGAAAGGATCTGATAGAGTCGGGAAAGCCGGAAAGGGAAACGCGGGAGCGGGAACCTGGAAAGCGCCGAGGAAATCGGGTCGAGAAAAGATCTGATAGAGTCGGAAACACC